>JBJMJE010000126.1:0-6240 GCA_045806505.1 Gaiellaceae bacterium | reverse complement strand
GTCGCCGCCCTCGACCGCGGCACGGACGCGGAAACGATCGCCGCCCTCGGTCGCACCGACGGTGAAGAAGCGGACGAGATCCCGGCCGCCGTCGGAGGTCCTGGCTCCGTCCATGGAAATCCTCGCGGGCAGACGCGGCTGCGACGCGTCGTCGTCGCCGAAGCTGCCGATCGGGTGCGTGCTCGTGATCGTCGTCCCGTGGCGTGTACGCCACTGCGCGAACTCGTTCGAAGGACCGCCGCCCGGGCCGCCGTGGAATCCGCCGCCGGGGCCGCCGCCGCGGCCCTCGAAGGACTGATGATCCGACTCGAGCGTCGTATCGACGCGCTGAACGAGGAACGAGCGGAGCGACGTGTACGTCCCGATGTCGGCGGCCGCGAGGCCGACGAGTGCGAGCACGAGCACGCCGACGACGAGACGCGCCCGAAGCGAGAGTCGCCTGGACACCTAGCGCCCGCGCGACTCGAGCATGTAGCCGGCCTGCCGGACCGTCTTGATCAGCGGCGGCCCCGCGGCATCGAGCTTCTTGCGCAGGTAGCTCACGTACGTCTCGACGACGTTCGAGTTGCCGCCGAAGTCGTAGCGCCACACGTTCTGCAGGATCTGGCCCTTCGACAGCACGCGGCGCGGGTTGAGCATGAAGTAGCGCAGCAGCGAGAACTCGGTGGCGGTCAACTCGATTGCCGCCTCGCCACGAAACACCTCGTGGCGCCGTTCGTCGAGAACGAGATCGCCGAAGCGCAGCACGTCGCCGGGCAGCACCCCTGCGGTGCGGCGGAGGATCGCCTGGATGCGCGCAACGATCTCCGCAAGGCTGAACGGCTTCGTGACGTAGTCGTCGCCGCCGGCGCGAAGCGCTTCGACCTTGTTCTCCGTCGCGTCCTTCGCGGTAAGGAAGAGCACGGCGGTCTTGAAGCCCTGCTCGCGCAGCCGATGGCCGATCTCGATGCCTTCGATGTCAGGGAGCATCCAGTCGAGGACGACGAGGTCGGGCTCCGACTCGGCAACGGACGCCAGCGCATCGCGGCCGGTGTGCGCCTCGTCGACGTGGTAGCCCTCGTAGCGCAGAGCGGTTGCGACGGCGTCGACGATCGAGCGCTCGTCGTCCACCACGAGGATGCGCTGTTCGAGGGTTGTGCCGTTGCCGTTGCCGTCCAGGTTCACGGCGCCACCGTGACACCCCTTTCTGTGAGCCGTCTGAGAATTCGCGGCGCACAGCAACCTCTTAGGCAACTTTTAGCTCGCGTACGCGACGAGCTCCTCCACGGACCCGCCCCGTGGGACGCCGCCGCCGACGAACAGCGTGTCGCCCGCGACGGCCGGACAGGCATTGCTGCCGGCACGCAGCTTTGCCCGCCAGAGGATGCGACCGTCCTCGACGCGCAGGCCGTACACGTTGCCGTCGTAGGTGGACGTGAACACGACGTCGTTCGCGACGGTCGCGCAACCGAAATTCGCCGACGGGAACCGCCGGGACCACAGCCGCTTGCCGGTCGCGACGTCGAGCGCGACGAGCGCGCCTATCCCCCGAGACGGGTCGACCTTGTCGAGTGTCGTCGTGGTGATCGCGCTCTCCGGCACGCACAGGTCGACGACGGGAACGAAGACGCGCTCGTCCGCGAGCGCCATCGGCGTCTCGACGCCGCCGAGCAGACCCGGGCACACCGACACGGTGCGTCTCGGGAGCGGCCCGACGTCGTTGCGGTGTTGTCCGACGCTCGCCGCCCAGATCCGCTGCTTGCTCGTGCGCTCCCCCGCGATCACGCGGCCCGCCTTCCCCGCGCCCACGATGCGATCGCCGGTGACGATCGGCGTCGCCTGGAAGTCGTAGTCACGAACGTCGTGGGGCGTCACCTGGTCGTGCCAGAGCAGCTCGCCGCTGCGCGCGTCGAGCGCGACGAGCGAATCGGTGTAGAGCGCACGACCGGGGAACGCACCGCCGTTCGGCAGCTCGGGCGTACCGCCCCACGGGCCCGGGTTCGCCGTGCCGAGGTAGAGGCGGCCGTCGCCGTCGACGGACACGGGGTACCAGATGCCGCCGCCGCCGGCCTCCGCCGGAAGCGCCCACGGCTCCGCGATCGTGTCGAACTTCCAGCGGACCTCACCCGTTTTCGCGTCGAGCGCGTATACGGCGCCGCGGCCGCCGGGCGGATAGCCGATCGTCCCGATGAAGACGAGGCCCTGCCGGAAGACCGGCGCGACGTCCACGAACTGCTCCGTCGCGCTCGTGAGATGCCGGCGCCACAGCTCGCGGCCGCTCGTCGCGTCGAGCGCGAAAGCGTCGGCGTCGGTGCCGCCGTAGACGCGGCCGTCGCCGAAGGCGACGCCGTTCGGGCCGTCGTTGCGGAACCCGTAGCGCCGTTCCCAGCGTAACGCTCCGGTTCCGCGGTCGAGCGCGAAGACGTTGCTGCGCAGATCCTGGACGTAGACGGTGTCGCCGGCGACGATCGGCGTGGACGCGAAGATGCCGGAGTAGCTGCGCCGCGCGTGGAAGGGGAAGCGCCACCGCACGCGCAGCCGCGACACGTTTCCGGAGTCGATCTTCGCGCCGGCGGCCGCGCGAGTGCCCGCGAGATCGGCGTTCGGCAGCGGCCAGTCGCCGCGCTTCTCGTGGCCTCCGCATCCGGCTGCGAGACCCGCGATCGCCACCGCCGCGGCGGCGATCCGTGCACGATTGAAAGCCACGGGACGGTGCTACCCTACTTCGCGAATCAGGCCAGGAAGGGAGCAGGGTTCGATGAGGTTGCGGCTGACCGCGCTTGCGGTTCTCGCAGGCGCACTGATCATTCCGGGGGCGCTTACGGTGCGCGCCGACGCGCGCCCGAACACGACCATCCCGGAGGTCTTCGTGCCCATTCGCGTCACGGTGACCGACACGAAGATCAGCCTCAACCGCAAGAGCGCGCATCGCGGCGACGAGGCGCGCTTCACCATCCGGAACGCAGGCACGAAGCTGCACAGCTTCACGCTCGGCACCGGCGCGAAGGCCGGCACCGGGAAGCAGGTCGGTTTCACGACGACGCTCAAGCCGAGGGAGGAAAAGGTGTTCTTGCTCTTCCTCGACTACCGCGGCTCGCTGCCGTACCGCAGCATCGTCAAGGCCGATCTGAAGAAGCCGGGCATGCGCGGCATCTTCAAGATCCTCTAGCGGCCGCCGAGCGTAAACGCGTAGACGTCGTCGCCCTTGACGACGGGCGTGCCGTGCCCGACGCGGCCGCCGGCGAAGACGGCGACGTACTGCTTCCCATCGACGCTGTACGACACGGGCGGCGCCTCGATGCCCGCCTGCATGTTCCAGTGCCAGAGCCGCCTGCCCGTCGACGCGTTGTAGGCGGCGAGCCCGTGGGAGAACCCCTGCGGCAGTCCGACGAACACCAGCCCGCCGGCGGTCGCCAGCGAGCCGCCCGTGCACGACGCGTCGAGCTGGCCGTGCGTCGTCTTCGTGAAGCGACGCCGCCAGACGACGCGGTTCGTCCTCATGTCGATCGCACTGAGCGCGCCGGGCGTGATCTGCTTCACGAACGGGACTCCGAGCCACGCGCCGACGAACGCCCTACCGCCGGAATACGTCCCCGACGCCACCGGAATCGCCTTGTAGGCCGACTGCGCCTCGCGCGAGCAGACGTAGAGGTTGTGCGTCTGCGGGCTGTACGAGGAGGGACTCCAGCTGTTCGCTCCCGCCGCGCCCGGCGCGACGGCGGTGAACCTCCGTTCGTCGAACGGCATGAAGACGCAGCCGAACCGGTAGGGATTGCCGTCCGGCGCCAGCGACGGAAACGAGCGCCGGCGTGCGCACTGCGTGGCGAAGCTGTCGCCGGACGGGATCGGCTGCGTCGGCGACGTGTTCTGGAACACGCTCTGCGGCACCGGCTTCTCCTCGATGTCGAGCGCCGGACGACCTGTGCGCCGCGTGAGCTCGTACACCCAGCCCGTCTTGCACGGCTCGGCCACGACCCTCCTGACGAGGCCGCGGATACGGGTCGCGAACAGCACCGTGTTCGACGCGCAGTCGTAGTCCCAGATGTCGTGGTGCACCACCTGGTAGTGCCAGTTGTACGCCCCGGTCATCGCGTCGAGAGCGACAAATGACGACGTGAAGAGGTCGTCGCCGGCGCCGCGGGTCGACCACGGATACGCGTTTCCCGTCGTGAAGTAGAGGAGCCCGAGCTTCGGGTCGACGCTCGGCGTGCTCCAGACGGTCGCGCCTCCGGTCCGCCACTCGTTGTCGGCGGGCCATGTCGCGGAGCCGAACTGCCCCGGCGAGGGCACGGTGTAGAAGCGCCAGACGAGATGCCCGTCGCGCGCGTCGAAGGCGGTGACGGAGCCGCGAGCGCCGAACTCGCCGCCCGAGATGCCGACGATCACGAGGCCGTTGTAGTAAAGCGGCGCCATCGTCATCGTGTAGCCCTCCTGCGGGTTGCCGTTCGACGCGGTCCAGAGAACGTGTCCGTCCTGCTGGGAGAGGGCGACCAGCGTTGCATCCATCCTCGTGACGTAGACGCGCCCGTCGCCGAGCGCGACGCCCCGGTTGGCCCACCCGCAGCAGACGGTCGTGATCGTCGTGGGAAGCTGGGCGTCGTAGCGCCAGAGAATCGTCCCGTCCGTTGCGTCGAGCGCGAAGACGTCGCCGGCGCCGGTCACCGTGTACATGACGCCCTTGTAGACGAGCGGCGTCCCTTCACCTTTGTACTTCGAGCCGACGCCGGAGCCGCCGAAGCGGATGTGCCACGCCGGCCGCAGCCGCCGCACGTTCGCCTTCGTCACTTCCTTGAGCGCGGAGTAACGGGTCTGACCGTAGTCGCCGCCGTGCGTCGCCCAGTCGGCGCCTGCCGGTGAGACGAGATCGAGCGGCGCGAAGGCGGGCGCGGGCGTGATCGTGGCGTCCGCGCCGCTCCTGCCGTTCGGCGTTGCTCCGGCGGCCGACGTGTAGACGAGGGCCGCGAGGACGAAGAGCGCGCGTTTCACGGGCGGTGGCGCCGATCGGGATCCATGCCGCGGGCGACGAGCACGAGGGTCTAGGCTACTTCCAACATCTGCGAGGAGGACCGATGGCGAGCTTGTGGCAGCGATTCAAGATGATTTTCGGGGCGAAGGTGTCGAGCGCGCTCGACAAGGCCGAAGACCCGACTCAGACGCTCGATTACTCCTACGAGCAGCAACTGTCGCTCCTTCAGAACGTCAAGCGCGGGATCGCCGACGTGGTGACGGCGAAGAAGCGGCTGCAGATGCAGCAGGCGACGCTCGAGCAATCCGTCGTGAAGCTGGAGACACAGGCGCGGGCGGCGCTCGCCGGCGGCCGCGAGGACCTCGCGCGCCAGGCGCTCGAGCGGAAGTCGGGAGTCCAGCAGCAGCTGCAGGGCCTGGACACGCAGGTCCAGCAGCTCGAGGACCAGCAGGAGCGGCTCGTGCAGAACGAGAAGGAGCTCTCCGCGCGGATCGAGTCGTTCCGGTCGCAGAAGGAAGTCATGAAGGCGCAGTACTCGGCCGCGGAGGCGCAGGTGCGGATCAACGAGGCCGCGACCGGCCTAGGCGGGAAGATGTCGGATGCCGGCGCAGCGATCGAGCGCGCGAAGGCGAAGACGGAAGAAATGCAGGCGCGCGCCGCGGCGACGGACGAATTGATCGAGTCGGGCACGCTCGAGGACTTCACGTCGGACCGCACGCAGCTCGACCGCGAGCTCGCGCAGATGGCGTCTCAGTCACAGGTCGACACCGAGCTCGCGCAGCTGAAGAACGAGCTGGGGTCCGGCTCGGCCGGCGACACGAAGCAGATCGAGGGCGGGGACGGCGAAAACGTCTCGCAGATCCACGCAGTGCCCGCGGACGAACCGGCCGAGGGCAAGCAGGCGTAGTCCATAGCGGCCATGGCCGGGGTCTGACCCCGGACATGTGCTGAACAGCCGCGGAGAACGTTCGGACTCCGTGACGATTCGTCCACACCCGGCGTCGCCCTACAGCCCCGCCGGTGTCACAGAGCCCGACATCGTTCAACATCGTCCTCTGCGGCCATGGCCGGGGTCTGACCCCAGGCATGGCCGGATTCGACACGTCCGGCGGGTACGCGGACGCGCCCTAGATGGGCGCGTCGTAGAGCGCCAGCCACTTCGTCAGGTCCGGCTCGATCGGCAGCTCTTTCTCGAGCTTCGCCTTGAGCTCCAGCTCCTCCGCGTTGTCGCGATTCGGGCCGTCGCCGGTGGGGACGAACGGCCAGAACGACGCGGTCTTGAAGCCGTAGACGAA
>JBJMJE010000125.1:0-10400 GCA_045806505.1 Gaiellaceae bacterium | reverse complement strand
ATGATCCGCACGCACTGCGGAAGAACCCGCCAGGCCACACCGTCTCCGCGGCGCACGCCGCGCAGCCGCCGGCCGGATCGCACGCGGCGGCGCACTCGAAGGCCGTGACGCACTCCAGGCCGGCGACGAAGCCGCAGACGCCGACGCATACACCGGCGACGCACGCGAAGCCGGCGCAGTCGGCGACACACGCGAAGGCGCCGGCGCACCGGAAGGACCCGGCTCATGCAAAGGCGGCCACGCACACGAAGGCGCAGACGACTCCGACCGACACGACCGCGACGGAGACGACGCTCACGGAGACGACACCTACGCAGACGACCGATCCGGCGCCGGTGGCTACGTCAAAGGGAGCCTCGGGCAGCGCACCACGCGGCAAGCCGTAGTCGTCGGCGAACATACGCGCGTGTGGGACGAGATCGCCTCCGTCCTTCCCGGCCGTCTCGTCACGCTCGAGCCGCTGACGCACGCGCACCTCGACGGGCTGCGGCGCGCGGCCGCGGACGACAGGATCTGGCGTCTCATGGTCACGACGGACGTCGAGCGTTGGCTGGCGGACGCGTCTGCCGAGCACGACGCCGGCCGGCGCGTTCAGTTCGTCGCGCTGCGCGACGGCGAGGCGGTCGGCTCGTCGAGCTACCTGAGTCTCGCGCCGGAGCACCTGCGCCTGGAGATCGGCAACACGTGGATGAACCCGTCGACGTGGGGCACCGGCGCGAACGTCGAGGCGAAGTACCTGCTGCTGCGACACGCCTTCGAGACGCTCGGGTGCCGTCGCGTCGAGTTCAAGACGGACGCGCGCAACGAACGCGCGCGCGCGGCGCTCGCCGCGTTGCCGGCCGAGTTCGAGGGGATCCACCGCAAGCACATGCTCGTGCGACGCGGCGAGCGCCGAGACTCGGCCTGGTATGCCGTGATCGACGACGACTGGCCGAGCGTCAAAGCCGCGCTGGAGCGGAGGCTCGCAACGAAGCTCTAGACTGCGCGTGCCCGGTATCCACTCTGGAACTGGAGCCGAATGTTCGAGTCAGTCAACGTGATCGGTCGCGGCCGCGTCGGTTCGGCCGTCGCAGCGCGCCTCGAGGAGCGCGGCGTGGAGCTGCGCGAGGATGCCGGGCTCGTCCTGCTGTGCGTTCCGGACGCGGCCATCTCGGCCACGGCCGAGGGACTGTCCCTGGGACAGTGGGTCGCGCACGTGAGCGGTGCGACGCCGCTCTCCGCTCTCGAGCCGCACACCCGCCGGTTCGGGATGCACCCGCTGCAGACGTTCACGCGCTCGCGCGGGCCCGAGCAGCTCGACGGCGCCTGGGCGGCGGTCAGCGGCGAGAGCGACGACGCGCGCGCGCACGGCCGCGAGCTGGCGCTGACGCTCGGGCTGCGGCCGTTCGACCTCGACGACGGCGCGCGCTCGCTCTACCACGCGGGCGCGGCAGTCGCGTCGAACTACCTCGTGACGCTCCACCGCGCGGCGAGCCGTCTATTCGAGGCCGCCGGTGCACCGCCCGAGGCGCTCGTGCCGTTGATGACGCGCACGATCGAGAACGGCTTCGACCTCACCGGCCCGATCGCGCGCGGCGACTGGGACACCGTCGGCGCCCACGTACGCGCGATCCACGACGAGGCGCCCGACCTCGAGCCGATGTACGTCGCGCTCGCAGAGGCGACGCGGCCGTGAAGGTCGTACGCACCGTCGCGGAGATGAAGGCGGCGCGCGTCGCCCACACCGGCTTCGTCCCCACGATGGGCGCGCTCCACGCGGGACACGTGTCACTCCTCGAGGCCGCGCGCCGCGAGAACGATCACGTCGTCATGAGCCTCTTCGTGAACCAGGCGCAGTTCTCGTCTGCCGACGACTTCGCGCGCTACCCGCGCGACGAGCAGCGCGACCTGGGCCTCGCAGAACGCGCCGGCGTCGACATCGTGTTCGCGCCGGTAGCGGACGAGCTGTATCCCCCCACCTTCCGCACGTGGGTCGAGCCGGACGAGCATGGCCTCGAAGCCGCTTTCCGACCGGGCCACTTCAGAGCCGTCGCAACGGTTTGCCTGAAGCTCTTCAACGTCGTCCGCCCGCGGCTCGCGTACTTCGGGCAGAAGGACGCGCAACAGGTCGAGGTGGTGCGCAGAGTGATCCGCGACCTCGACCTCGACGTCGAGTTACGCGTGCTGCCGACGGTTCGCGACGCGGACGGGCTCGCACTGTCGTCGCGGAACGCCCTGCTCACGCCCGCGCAGCGCGACCGCGCGCTCGCACTGCCGCGTGCGCTGCAGACGCGTGACCCGGCACGCGCGCGCGACCTGCTCGACGGCGTCGACGTCGACTACGTCGAGGTCGCCGACTTCGAACCGAAGGTCCTGGCCGGCGCGATCCGCGTCGGCCCCGTCCGCCTCATCGACAACGTCCCCTTGGAAGGAGAACACGAATGAGCGCACCCCCGGCAGGCAAGCTGCCGCTTCCCGAGCTCGCGGAGATGAAGCGCCGCGGCGACAAGATCGCGATGGTGACGGCATACGACGCGCCCGGCGCGCGGTTCGCCGAGGACGCCGGCGTCGACGTGATCCTCGTGGGAGACACGGCGGCGATGGTCGTTCTCGGCCACGAGGGGACGACCGTGCCGGTGACGATGGACGAGATGATCTTTCTCACGAAGACCGTCTCGCGCGCTGCATACCGGCCGATCGTCGTCGGAGACATGCCCTTCGGCTCGTACCAGGTGTCGGACGAGGACGCGGTACGAAATGCGATCCGCTTCGTCAAGGAGGCGCGCGCAGACGTCGTCAAGCTCGAGGGAGCCGGACCATCCGTCTCGCGCGTGTGGGCCATCGTCGGTGCCGGAATTCCCGTGATGGCTCACGTCGGCCTGACGCCGCAGTCGGCGACGATGCTCGGCGGCTTCAAGACGCAGGGCAAGACGAGCGAGGCGGCTGCGCGCCTGATCGACGACGCGCTCGCGCTCGAGGCGGCCGGCGCCTTTTCGGTCGTGCTCGAGGCCGTGCCGGCGCCGGTGGCGGCGGAGATCACGCACCGCCTGACGGTGCCGACGATCGGCATCGGCGCGGGCGCAGACTGCGACGGGCAGGTGCTCGTCTACCACGACCTGCTCGGGCTGACGGAGGGGCATCTTCCGCGCTTCGTCAAGCGCTACGCCAACCTGTCGCGCGAGATCCGTGACGCGCTCGAGGCATACGTTCGGGATGTGCGCAGCGGCGCGTTCCCGGAGGAGCAGCACACGTACGCGATGCCGAAGGAGGAGCTCGAGGAGTTCGAGGCCGGGGTTTCGAGCGGCCGGGCCGTAAAGCGCTAGCCGGAGAGCACGAGAAGCGCGGCGACGAGGACAGCGCCTCCGGCGAGCGCGCCGCCGAGCGTCGCGAGCGACCGCGCCCACGTCCAGCCGTGGACGGCGCGGATGCCGACGGCGAGCAGCACCACGGCCCACACGGCGAACGCGACGGCGGCCGCGTAGAGAACCGCGCCGCCCGTTCGCGCGTCGGAGCCTCCGCTCCGGAAGAGGTCGCCGCCGAACGCGGCGATCCCGAGGGGCCACACCAGGCAGAGCGAGAGCGCGACGGGCGCCGATGCGAACGCGACCAGGTGACGCGCGCGCCGATAGCTCCCCTGCCCTCCGAGCGCAGACGCCGCGCCGTGTACGAGCGCGCCGCCGAGCCAGAAGACGAGCGTGCCGTAGAGGCCTCCGCCGATGAACGCCCAGACCGCGACGACGAAGCCGTCGCGCAACGGGTCGTCGAGGAGCGTGCGTGCCGTCGATGTCATGAGGACTCCGGCGATGCCGGCGAGCCAGAGCAATGCCAGCACCGGCTCCTGCCGCGCGTGAGCCGCCTCGTCTGAGTCGTCGCGAAGCGCTGCGAAGACCGCACGCGGCGCCTGCAGCACGACGAGCGTGCGAAGCAGCCACTCCCGGTCGAGCGACGCGGGCTCTGCGCTAGAGGTCACGCCTCGAAGGCTAGTGCTTCAGGACTTCTTCGCCTCGGCCCCGGGCGCCGCCGGCCCGCTGCCGCGGAGGTTCGACACCTTGTTCAGGAGGTCGAACCAGAAGGGCGCGCCGAGCGACACCGCAAAGCCGGTGACCAGCAAGCCGAGAATCTTGCCCAGCCCGCTCCAGAAGTCGTGTGGCGCGGTCGCGTGGCTCCACCCGAGCGGCAGCCCGAACTCCTTTACCTGCTCGACGCACTTCGCCGCGGCGTCCGCCTTCGTCGTGTCCGCGTCCGTCTGCGCGCACTCGGCACCGCCCGCCTGAACGACCTGGTTCGCCTGCGCCGCAACGGCGGTGCGTGTTGCCGGGTCCTTCCACAACCGTTGCCCGATCGCGAAGCTGTCGGCGTTCATCGCGGCGGTCAGCGCTACCGCCAGGAAGAACAGAATCAGCTGGATCCGCCGCTTGTACCAGCCGCTGACCCGGTCCATCACCTCGTCGTACGACCGCTCGAGAGAGGTTCGGAAGCGGTCGATGTCCGCGCGCTCCTCGTTCAGCGCGTCGAGCAGCATCGTGCGGACGATCGACGTCGGGGTGTGCGGTGCTCCCTCCTCGCCGGTGCTCGCCACCGCCTTCTCGGCGCGGCCGATGAGGTCGTGGCTGTCGTCGGCCTTCTCGGGCGGCGCGAACGTATCGAGGACGGTGAGCGCGAAGACGCGCGAAGAGATGTACGAGGGCTTGCGCGATCTCCTGAAGACCAGGCGGCCCGGCGGCTTGACCAGCGCGCGCATACGTGGATTCGCAAAGAACGCCTCGATGTTGCCCTCGCCGAGCAGCTTGCGCAGCCCGCGCTCGAGGTACCTCGCGCGCAGCCGCGTCACGGCTGCGAGGCCCTCGTTGATCGACGAGCAGACGATGCTCAGCAGGAAGTAGAGGAAGAAGAGGCCGATCAGGACTTCGAGGGCGGCGTTCCCGCTGATGCTGGGCATCGCCCGAAGTTACTCTCCGCGGCGGACGCTGCCGGGATTTTCAGCAGGAGCTGCCGCGTTCCCTCACAGAACAACCCGCACGCGGGCTGCAGCTCAAATGGCGACTGTCGAGACGACATGCGACGCTCCGCGCGAGCGCGGGCAGCTTCTTGCCCCGGCCGCGGCGCTTCTGACCGTCACGCTGTGGGCGTCCGCGTTCGTCGGCATCCGCTCGGCGGGGCATCACCTGTCGCCGGGGGCGCTCGCGCTCGGGCGGCTGCTCGTCGGTAGTGCAGCGCTCGGCCTGCTCGTCCTCGTGCGGCGGGAGCCGCTGCCGGCGCGCCGCGACCTCGGCCGGATCGCGCTCTGCGGCGTTCTCTGGTTCGCGCTCTACAGCGTCGTGCTGAACGCGGCCGAGCGACGCGTCGACGCGGGAACGGCGGCCATGCTCGTGAACGTCGGGCCGATCCTGATCGCGCTCCTCGCCGGGCTCCTGCTCCGCGAGGGTTTCCCGCGCGGGCTGTTCGTCGGCTGCGCGGTCGCGTTCTCGGGGGCCGTCGTCATCGGCGCCGCGACCGCCGAGCACGGGCTCGTGCCGAGCTGGGGCGCCGTCCTCTGCCTCGTCGCGGCGCTCGCGTATGCCGGCGGCGTGATCGCGCAGAAGCCGGTGCTCGCGCGCGTCTCGCCGCTGCAGGTCACCTGGCTCGCGTGCACGGCCGGCGCGGTTGCGTGCCTCCCCTTCGCCGGCTCGCTCTGGCGCGACGCCTCGGCCGCGCCCGCGTCCGCACTCGGCTGGGTCGTCTACCTCGGGATCGTCCCGACGGCGATCGGCTTCATCGCCTGGGGCTACGCCCTCTCGCGCACGACGGCCGGGAAGATGGGCTCGACGACGTACCTCGTGACGCCGATCGCGATCCTGCTCGGCTGGCTGCTGCTCGGCGAGACGCCGCCGGGGCTCGCGCTTGCCGGAGGCGTGCTCTGCCTCGCCGGTGTCGCGATCACGCGGCGCGGCGCGTGACGCACTAGATTCGCCGCATGGCGACGGCTCGCTCGCACCAACTGCGCGGGATCGCCGAGCGGATCGCAGCAGCACTCCCACCTGTTGCCGAGGAGGTCGTGCTGACCGGCAGCGTTTCGCGCGGCGTCGCCGACGATGTCTCCGACATCGAGATGCTGGTCGTCACGGCCGCGCAGCTCGCGCTCGCGGAGTGCTTCGACCACGCGCGGAACGCCGGGCTCACAGGGATCGACACCTGGGGTGCGCAAGGCACTGCCACGTCGCGCGTCTTCGGGTACTTCGACGGCGTTCCGATCGAGCTCGTCTGGTGGTCGCGCGAGCATGCGGACGGTTCCTTGGCCGCGGTCTTCGCGGGCGGCCCGTCGTCGGTTGCCGAGGCGCTCGTGAACGGCGTCGCCCTGCGGACGGTCGGCCTGCTGGACACGTGGCAGGAGCGGCTTCGCGTCTATCCGGAAGACCTTGCGGCGGCGCGGATCGAGGAGGCGGCGCTGACGTGGGGCGGCTACGCGCCGGCCGGGATCCTCACCATCGCGCGAGCCGGCGAAAGGCTCGCGCTCGTCGAGCGCCTTCTCGACGACGCGTTGCGCGTGCTCCGGATCGTCTATGCGCTGAATCGCGTCTGGGAGCCGACCACGAAGCGGCTCGCTCTCCGCGTGGAGCCGCTTTCCGTGAAGCCGGAGGGACTGGCCGGACGAGTCGACGAGGCGCTCACCGAGCCGGACGCGCGCCGGGCGCTGCTCGTGATGAGCGAGCTCCAGGCGGAGACGTTGGCGCTCGCGCCGAGCGGACCGAACGTCGACCGCGCCCGGCGCTGGGTACACGACGTGATCGAGCTGCTGCGATGAGCTCCTTTCAGCGGAGGCCGCCGACGTCCGGCGACGCGGCCGCCGTCGCGGAGCTCGTGATCGCGTACGAGCGCGCGCTGTACGGCAAGACGGAGTATTCGCTCGGCGACCTTCGAGCCGAGTGGGAGACGCTCGACCTCGTCCGCGACGCACTCGTCCTCCTCGACCGCGAGCGCATCGTCGCGTTCGGCTCGCTCGAAGACCGCGGCGAGCTGTGGCGGATCGACGCATACGTGCATCCCGAGGAGCTCGGCCGTGGCCTCGGCACGGAGCTCGTCGGCGCCCTCGAGGCAGCCGCCGCGTCACGCGGCGCGCGTCGGATTCAGAGCGGCGTCGCCGAGCCCGACGAGGCCGGGCATCGACTGCTCGCCACGCTCGGCTACCGGCGGGTGCGCGTCTTCCGCGAGCTGCGGATAGACCTCGACGCGGAGCCGCAGCCGCCTCGGTGGCCCGAGGGGCTCGTGCCGGACGAGTTCGACGCCGAGCGCGACGCGGCGGCGTTCCACGCCGCGCAGCAGGAGGCGTTCGCCGATCACTGGGAGCACCGGCCGCTCGAGCTCGCACGTTGGCGCGAGTTGAACGTCGACACCGAGCGTTTCGACCCGTCGCTCTGGCGCATCGTACGCGCAGGCGACGAGATCGGGGGCGGCGTCATCTGCGAGGCCGACCGCTACGGCGGCGGCTGGGTCGCCGTCCTCTTCACGAGGCGGTCCTGGCGCGGGCGCGGCGTCGGTCGTGCGCTTCTCCTCGACGCGTTCCGGAAGTTCCGAGACCGCGGCGAGCGCAGCGTCGGTCTCGGCGTCGACGCGGAGAACGCGACCGGCGCGTTCCAGCTCTACGAAAACGTCGGCATGCGCCCGGTGATGGGCTGGGTGATGCACGAAAAGGAGCTGGCACCGTGACATCGGCGCACGTTTCCGTCAGCCATCATCGTCTTCGAGTTCGTCTTCGATCGCTTCCATCAGCCACGCGCCGAAATCGTCGAAGAGGACGTGCGTCTCTGCACCGGCGCCCGGCCATGCCGTGACGACCCACGCTTCCTCGCCCGACGCCGAGAGATCGAGGCAGACGGCTTCGCCGTCACCCGGAGCGTGGAACTCGTACAGGTGCTCGGGCAACGTTCCGTTGCGTCTGTGCTCCAGCGCATTCCAGATCCCGTCGGGGATCGCTGATTGCTCGAAGTCGCCGTCGATCACGCCATAGATCTCGGTCCCGCCGAAGCTGCCCGCGCCGAACTCGAGTAAGAATCTCCGGTAGGTCGGCGGAAACCGCACCCGGAGCAGCTGCTCCGCGCGCTCCACGAGCCGCACGTCCGTCGGACCCGCGAAGTCAGCGAGTTCGTCGTGCTTCTGCAGCAACTCGCGTGCGGCCGCGTAGTCACGCATCGTCATCTGCGACCTCGTTCCCCAGGGCTCGAGCATAAGGCTGGATCTGGCCCGAGCCGATGAGTTTTCGCTGCGGTACCGGTCTCAACCGCGTACGGATCCGTAGGCGCTCAGAACGTTCGCGCCTCCACCAACGAATTCAGGAGGCAACTTGAAGCTTCTTCTTACGTCCGCCGGCATCAAGAACCCGAGCATCCACGACGCACTGGTCGAGCTGCTGGGCAAGCCGACCGCCGAGTGCGACGCCCTCTGCATTCCCACGGCGTTGTACGGGCATCCCATGGCCGGCCCTCGCCAGGCGTGGCGGTGCATCAGCGGGCAGGAGACCGGCACTCCGACAGTCGGACTGGGCTGGAAGTCGATGGGAGTGCTGGAGCTCACCGCCCTGCCGAGCCTCGACGCGGAACGCTGGGTCCCGCTCGTCCGAGAGACGGACGTCCTGCTCGTCGAGGGCGGCGATGCGACGTACCTGTGCCACTGGATGCGGCAGAGCGGGCTGGCGGACCTCCTGCCGTCGCTGCCCGAGACGGTCTGGGTCGGGGTGAGCGCCGGAAGCATGGTGATGACCCCCCGGATCGGTGACGACTTCGTGATGTGGCCGTCAGCGAGAGACGACCGCACCCTAGGGATCGTCGACTTCTCGATCTTCCCGCACCTCGACAACCCTGACCTGCCGTGGAACACGATGGCCACGGCAGAGGAATGGGCGGCCGGCTTGTCAGGCCCGGCGTACGCGATCGACGACGAGACCGCCTTCAAAGTCGTCGACGGTAGCGTCGACGTCGTCTCCGAGGGGCACTGGAAACTACTCACGCCCCAGGACTGAGACCTGCGCCAGGGGTTCACGAACGACCCTTGATCCTCGACCGGAAGTCGTCGCCGGATTGCACGGCGGAGCTGGCTACGTGAGTGAATCCAACCCGGGGACGTTTGTCCGGCCGTGCACGTCGTAAGATCGCGGAGAGGATGCCGCGTGGCTACGTCTGATCCGATCGCCGAGATCATCGGGGACTATCGAGCGTTCGCGGCGATGCAGCGCGACCGTCTTTCTGCCCGCAGCATCGACATCTCGCCGTACGCACTCAGCCACATCGCCGTCCGCGTCGCGGATTGGGACCTGTACGTCCATCAGCGGACGCTTCTCGAGCGCCATGCGAGGGCGAACCGCGAGAGCGTCTGGAACGGGCGTCCGATCTCCTTGATCGTGCTCGCCGAGCCGCTCGATGTCCTCGATGGGACTCCGGTCTCGCGCATCGAGCTGATCCCGCCCGTTCACCAGCGCGTCTACCGGATGGGCCTCGAGCACCTCGGCGTCGTCGTCGGTGAGGAGATCGACGACTTCTCGCGAGTGCATCGAGCCGCGCTGACCGGGCAGCAGTTCCAGAGTCCCGACGTCGAGCCGGTCTACGTCCTGTTCGAGGACTTCACCCACGTGAAGTTCTACCGGCGCTCCTTCTTTGACGTCGTCGAAGACGAGGAAGGGCGCTTCGACGGCTTCAGCCACGTCGACGACTGGGTGCCGCAGCGCCTCGTCACGGCCACCGGCCCGAACCCGCTGCCGCGGTGACCTGGCCCGCTGCCCGGCTACAAGACCGCCCGCTGCGCCAGCGTCCTCTCCCCAGACAGCGGCGAACCGCGTTACGCGGCCGCGACTTCCCGCGCCTGCAGGATCGCGCGCAGGTACCGCCCCGTCGCCGACTCCTCGACCTCGGCGACGTCTTCGGGCGATCCGTCAGCGATCAGCTCGCCGCCCGCCTCGCCGCCTTCGGGCCCGAGGTCGACGAGCCAGTCCGCCTGCTTGATCACGTCGAGGTTGTGCTCGATCACCAGCACGGTGTTCCCGCCGTCGACGAGCCGCTGCAGCACCTCGAGCAGCTTCTCGATGTCGGCGAAGTGGAGGCCCGTCGTCGGCTCGTCGAGGATGTACAGCGTCGTCCCCGTCGCCACCTTGCACAGTTCGGCGGCGAGCTTCACCCGCTGCGCCTCGCCGCCGGACAGCGTCGTCGCCGGCTGCCCCAGCTTGATGTAGTCGAGGCCGACGTCGTGGAGTGTCTGGAGCCGCCGCCGCAGCTTCGGGATCTTGGCGAAGAAGGTCAGTGCCTCCTCGACGGACCTCTCGAGCACGTCGGCGATCGACCTGCCCTTGAAGCGGACCTCGAGCGTCTCTTTGTTGTAGCGGTGCCCGTGGCAGGTCTCGCACGGCACGTAGACGTCGGGCAGGAAGTGCATCTCGATCTTGATCGTCCCGTCGCCCT
>JBJMJE010000124.1:0-4331 GCA_045806505.1 Gaiellaceae bacterium | reverse complement strand
CCACGGTGATCGTCAGGAAGAGGACGATCGCCCACGAGATCCGGCGCACGAGATACTGGAACACCCGCCGGACGATAGGCGCGGCCGAGCCCGGAGAAATCGGGTGTTTCCCTACATCTGCGCCAGCCGCGCCCCCAGCTGCGCGCGTGAGTTGATGCCGAGTTTGCGGTAGACGCGCGAGATGTTCGCCTCGACGGTCTTCGGGCTCATGAACAGCTGCGTAGCGACCTCGCGGTTCGTCAGGCCGCTTGCGGCGAGCTCCGCGACGCGCCGCTCGCTCTCCGTCAGCCCGTCAGGAGACGTACGGCGGAGGCCCACACGCGCGAGCTCCTCCGCGGCGCGCTCCGACCAGAGCGGCGCCGGCAAGGCGTCGAAGATCGAACGCGCCAGCTCGAGCGACTGCTTCGCAGCGGCCTTCTGTTTCGCGCGTCGCTGAAGCCGTCCCAGCACGAGCAGCGTCCGCGCGCGCTCGAACGGCCATAGCTCGTCCGGCTCGTCGACGGTCTCGTGCGTCGAGTCGAGCAGCGCCCGGTTCCGCGCAGCAATCGCCAGGGCCCACCGGCTGCCGATCGTGCGGGCTTCGGCCTCGAGCCTGTCGAGGAGGCGAGACGCGTCGTCCCCACGGCCCGCTGCGACGAGAGCGTCGACCGCGTACGGGGCCATCGGGTGCGTGGCGAGGCCGAGGCCCGTCGAGTCGATCCATTCGAGCAGCGGCTCGAGGTGTGGCAGCGCCGCGGCGTCGTTGCCGAGCGACAGCTCGAGGAAGCCGGCGACCCCGACGCTCGTCACGCGCGTGTTCTCCTGCTTCGCCGCCGCAGCCAGCGACGCGCCGGCGTCCGCGAGCGATCGCGCCTCGTCGACGCGGCCGAGGTGTGCAGCGACGATCGCCTTCCAGTACGCGGTGAGACCGCCGTCGTGCTCGAGGCCGATCTGCTCGCCGAGCTCGTACGCCTCTTCCGCCTGAGCGGACGCCTCTTCCCAGTCTCCCGAACGGAGCGCGACGTCGACGAGGCGGCCGCGGACGCCCAGCGAGGCGATCTCGTCGCCGAACGCGAGCGCCTCCGCGAGCAGCGTCTCGAACAGCTCGCGCGCCTCGTCGAGACGGCCCTGATACATGCGCAGTAGCGCGAGCGGCATGCGCGGGCTGCTGTAGCTGAGGAGTGCGTCCTCCGCTTCCTCGAGCTCGAGCGCACGCGCGAGCAAGTCGCTCGGGTCGCGCCCGGCCCAGAGCTCCCACAGCGTCAGCCGCGCGAGGACGTCGACGACGAGACGCCTGTCCCCCGAGCGCTCGGCGTGGTCGAGCGCGAGTCGGCCGTCCTCGAGCGCGGCGGTCATGCCCCGCAGCGGCCATGCCTGGCCGAGCAGCAGGTGCACCCGGCTGCGGACGACATCGTCCTCCTCGACTTCGAGCAGCGCTCGCTCGGCGAGCTCGAGCGCCGCCTCGAGATCGGGGCTGCCGTTCGCGAGCCGTACCAGGACGTCGGCGCGGTCGTCGCCGGGCGGAAGCTCGTCGAGCAGCTCTCGCAGGACCGCGTTCGCGCGGCCGATCGCTCCCGAGCTGAAGTGCGCGTCGGCGAGCGCCAGCTTGCCGCCCGTCAGGTCGGCCTCCGGTCCCGGCGGCGTGCGCTCGATCGCGAGCTCGAGCAGATCCGCGGCAGCGCTCGGCGCACCGCGCGCGAGCGCGTCCTGTGCGGCGTGGTCGAGCGCTGCCGCGACGTCGGCGTCGTGGCCTTGCGTCGCGAGTGCAAGGTGACGCGCGCGAGCCTCCGAGTCGTCCTCGACCTCGGCCAGCCTCCGGTGAACGTCTCGCCTGCGCGCCGCGCCTTCGTGCTCCGACACGGCCGAAGCGAGCAGCGCATGCGCGAACCGAATCCGATCTCCGTGCCGCTCGAGCAGCTCCGCGTCGACTGCAGCGGCGAGCCGCGCGTCGGCGCCGGGGACGACGGCACGTACGCGCGCGACCGTCGGATCCGGCAGCAGCGCGATGGTGAGCAGCAGCTCGCGCACGTCGTCGCCGAGCGCAGCGACGCGGGCACGGAGCGCCTCGTGCGCACCGCCGGTTCCGCCGAGCGCGCGCGCCAGCTCGAGCGCGTAGAACGGGTTCCCGCCGCGCGCTGCGGGGACGCGCACGAGCTCGGGCCGCGGCAACGCGACGTCGAGTTGCGCGCGGACGATGCGGTGGATCGCGGCCTCGTTCAGCGGCCCGACGCGCAGGCGCTCGACCGGCAGCGCCGGTGCGAGCTCGAGGCCGCCCGCAGTCCTCCCGGCGATGAGCACGCCGACCGGCTCGCGGCGGAGCCGGCGGAGCGCGAACTCGAGGACGGCCGCCGTCGGCACGTCGAGCCACTGCGCGTCGTCGATCCCGACGAGCACCGGCCCGGACGACGCGAGCGCTCGCAGCGCGCCGAGAACCGCAAGGCCGATCCCGCGCTGGTCCGGCGGCCGGCCGTGGGCGTCCTCGAGCAGGAGCGCGATCTCGAGCGCGCTCCGCCTCGGCGCCGGGAGCTCCTCGAGTGTCTCCGGCAGCACGTCCTGGAGCAGGTCGCCGAGCGCCGCGTACGACAGCTGCACCTCCCCGCCCGCCGGACGGCTGACGAGGACGCGGTACGAGAGCGCGCTCGCCGCGTCCACGCCCGCCTCCCACAACGTCGTCTTGCCGATCCCCGGCTCGCCTTCGAGGATGAACGCGCCCGGCCCGTCCGCAACACGCGCGACGAAGCCCTTCAGCGCCTCGAGATCGTCTTCCCGCGCGAACACGTCCACGCGGAAAGCATCGCACTACCCCGTGAGGGCGTCTGCTCCCGCGACGACTTCGAGAATCTCCTGCGTGATCTCCGCCTGGCGCGCGCGGTTCATCGCGAGCGTGATGCTGTCGATCAACTCGCCGGCGGACTTCGACGCGTTGCGCATCGCCGTCATGCGCGCGCCCTGCTCCGACGCGGCCGACTCGAGCAGCGCGCGGTAGATCTCCGTCTCCAGATACACGGGAAGCAGTCGCTCGAGGATCTGGTCCGGCTCCGGCTCGAAGATGAAGTCGCCGGCGAGACGGTCGCGCTCGCGCTCGTCGTCCGACGTCTCGAGCACGTCCTCCGAAATCGGCAGGACGTCGGACACCGTGACTCGCTGCACGAGCGCCGAGACGAACGCGTTGTAGACGAGGACGACGCGATCGACCTCCTCGTTGACATAGAGCTCCGCGAGGCGGTGCGCTACGGCCTGAGCGTCGCCGTAGCTCGGGTTGTCGCTGAAGCCGCCCCACTGCCCCTGGAGCTCGAGCCGCCGGAAGCGCAGCGACGCAGTCCCCTTGCGACCGACGGGAAGCCAGCGCACCTGGACGTTCTGTGCCTCCAGCTCACGCGACACCGACATTGCACGTCGAAGGATCTGCGCGTTGAAGGCGCCGGCCAGGCCGCGGTCTCCGGTCACCGGGACGATCGCGACGGTGTGGACGTCGCGGCGCTGGAGCAGCGGCAGGCCTCGAACGGACGCGCTCGCGCGCGCCGTCCCCGCCATCAGCTCGAGCATGCGGTCGGCGTACGGGCGCATGGCCTCGATCCGCTCCTGCGCGCGGCGCAGGCGTGCCGAGGCGACGAGCTCCATCGCCTTCGTCAGCTTGCGCGTGTTGGTGACCGCGCGAACTCGGCGGCGTAGCTCCTGAACGGTCGCCATCTAGGAGACGAGCGCCTCTTCCTGCTCGACGTTGAAGGTGTTGGTGAACTTGTCGAGCTCCGCGCGGAGCTTCTTCTCCGTCTCCTCGTCGATGTTCCCGCTCTCGCGGATCGTCTTGAAGACCGACTCCTCGGCGCGGAGGTGCTCACGGAGCTCGTCCTGGAAGCGCGGCACCTGCGGCACGGGGATCTTGTCGAGGTAGCCCTCGTTCCCGGCGAAGAGCGCGACGACCTGCTCCTCCATCGGCCACGGCGAGTACTGCGGCTGGTTCAGTGTCGCCACCATCCGCTCGCCTCGTGCGAGCGCGGCCTGCGTCGCCTTGTCGAGCTCGGAGCCGAACTGCGCGAACGCCTCCAGCTCGCGGTACTGCGCCAGGTCGAGGCGCAGGCGCCCGGCGACCTTCTTCATCGCCTTCGTCTGCGCGCTCGAACCCACGCGCGACACCGAGGTGCCCACGTTCACGGCCGGGCGGACGCCGGAGAAGAAGAGGTCCGACTGCAGGAAGATCTGCCCGTCGGTGATCGAGATCACGTTCGTCGGGATGTAGGCGGAGATGTCGCCGGCCTGCGTCTCGATGATCGGCAGCGCCGTGAGCGAGCCGCCGCCGAGCTCGTCGGAGAGCTTCGCGGCGCGCTCGAGCAGCCGCGAGTGCAGGTAGAAGA
>JBJMJE010000123.1:0-13827 GCA_045806505.1 Gaiellaceae bacterium | reverse complement strand
GCCCGATCTCGAACCTGCGCACGCGCGCGGTCGCGTCCCTCGACGAGCATCCGCTTCCGCAACTCATCGCGGCCGGCGTGCCGTGCTCGATCTCCACCGATGACCCCGCGATGTTCGACACCGACCTCACGCGCGATTACGACGCTGCGCGATCTCTCGGGGTCGAACCGCGAGCCTCCTATGAGGCGGGCATCCGCGGCGCGCTCTGCGACGAGGAGACGAAATCACGCCTTCGAGAGATCGGGGAGGCCACCGATTGGGCTGCGACTACGGCTACTCTCGTGACGATGAGAACGGACGACGCGCATGGCACGGGCTGATCGTCGCCGCACGGTGCGCGAGGCGCGCCGGGTCGAGCGCAGGCCTCGTGCCGCAGGCGGAGGACAGCAGGTTGTGGAAGACACGATGTTCTTCCCGAAGCTGCGGGCGCACGCGAAGTGGGTGTTCGTCCTGCTCGCAGTGATCTTCGCCGGCAGCTTCGTCTTCCTCGGCGTCGGCTCGGGCTCGTCGGGTCTCGGCGACCTGCTGCAGGGCAACTGGGGCGACCTCTTCAGCAGCAACAGCGGCAACTCCGCGCAGATCGAGAAGGACCAGAAGCGGATCGACAAGAACCCGAAGGACTACGCGGCGTACAAGGACATGGCCGCCGCGCAGGCGTCCGACGGAAAGGTCGACGCCGCGATCGCAACGCTCCTGAAGCTCAAGGCGGTGAACCCGAAGGACGTCGACGGGCTTACCCAGCTCGCGAGCCTCTACCTCCGGAAGGCCGACCAGGCGCGCCTGGTGGCCGTGAACGCTCAGGCCGAGACCCAGACCGTCGCCGACCCGACCGCGTTCCAACCCGCGGCGACGACCCCGCTCGGCAAGGCCTACAAGAGCCTGTCGACGCCGCTCTCGACGGCTATCTCGACCGGCTCGAGCTCGAAGTTCCAGGACGCCTACTCGAAGATGACCGCTGCCTACTCACAGGCGGTCGGCGCCTACCAGGACGTCGCCAAGGCGAACCCGAACGACCCCAGCATCCAGTTTGCGCTCGCGCAAACGGCGGAGCAGGCGACGGACACGAAGACGGCGATCGCGGCGTACAAGCGCTTCCTGAAGCTGGCGCCCGAAGACCCGACCGCACCGGCTATTCGCCAGCGGATCAAGCAGCTGAACCAGCAGGCACAGCTGCCGACCGTCTCCACGGGCTAGCCGATTAGACTCCCCCGACACGACTCCGGGGAGACACGCATGAACTTCGACATCAAGACCGAGCAGATCAGCGACGCCGCCTACGTGATCTCGTTGGCGGGCGAGGTGGACCTGTACACCGCGCCCGAGTTCAAGCAACAGCTGCTCGAGGTCATCGGCCAGGGCGCCAAGGACGTGATCGTGGACTTCACGAACACGACCTTCATCGATTCCACCACGCTCGGCGTCCTCGTCGGCGGCGTGAAGCGCCTTCGCTCGAACGACGGGCAGCTGTCGCTCGTCTGCAGCGACCGGAACATCACGAAGATCTTCGAGATCACCGGCCTCGACCGCGTCTTCACGATCCACGCGTCGCGCGACGAGGCGGTCGCGACCGTTGGAGGGTCGACGGACTAGATGCGGGCTGCGGCTGCGGCTGCGTTCGTCGTCCTCGCGCTTGCGGCCTCGGGCTGCGGCTCCGGCGTGGGCCGTGCCGTCTCCGGAAGCTCCGACACGTCGAACGGCAAAACGCTCTTCGTGCAGAGGTGCGGCTTCTGCCACACGCTCGCGGAGGCGAAGACGAGCGGCAAGGTCGGGCCGAACCTCGACGAGTCGTTCCGGCCCGACTACACGCAGGGGTTCGAGGAGTCGACGATCCGCCAGGTCGTCGCCGACCAGATCAGGTTCGCCGGCGACTTCGGCGAGAACGGGCCGACGATGCCGAAGAACCTCGTCAAGGGCCAGGACGTCGACGACGTCGCCGCGTACGTCGCGGCGGTCGCGGGGCCGCGCAAGGGCGTGTCGATCACCGCCGCACCGAGCGGAGGCGGCGGCGAGACCGGCGGGACGACCACGACGGGCACGACGCCTTCCGGAGGAGGAGGCGGCGGAGGAGGAGGCGGAGGCGCGGACGTTGCGGCCGGCAAGGACGCGTTCGGCTCCAACGGGTGCGGCGCGTGTCACACGCTCGCGGCCGCAGGGACCAACGGGAAGGTCGGGCCCGACCTCGACAAGCTGAAGTCCTACGCCGCCGACGCCAAGAAGCCGATCGAGGACTTCACCCGCGAGTCGATCGTCGCGCCGAACGACTACGTCGAGGAGGGTTTTCCCAAGGGCGTCATGCCGGACTTCTCGCACCTGCCGAAGAACACGATCGACGCGCTCGTCGCGTTCCTCGTGCAGTCCGCAAAGGGCTAGCCGGCGGCGCGAACGACGAGCCGCCCGGTCAGGCGCGGGTCGCTTCCGAACCTGTAGGTGCCCGCGGCGAGGTCGAGCCGCCACGTCACCTTGCCCGAGAAGGTCTTCCCGGTCTTGCGGTTGACGCCCGAGCCGACGAGATGGAAGTTGCGCGTCTTCGAGCTGTCCGTGACGGTGAGCTTGACGGCGCCGGCCGTCACCGACTTCGGGCTGAGCGTCAGGCTCCGAGCGGTCACGCGTGCCGCGAGCGCGGTCTCGGGCGCCGTGGCGGCGACGACCTGGAGACGGCCGTTCATGATCTCGAAGTGCGGCGAGCATGCGTAGGCGTACGGTCCGGAAGAAAGGTTGATCGTGAACGTCTGGTCGCCCACGAACTCGACCTCGGTCGACGCGAGCCGCGCGCCGGTGGTCTTGCTGCCGAGCACGAAGTTGTGCTCGGGCGAGAGGTCGTGGACGAGGAGCTCGTACTGGCCGGCCGGCAGGACGTCGACGTGCTTCCCGCTTGCATCGGCGAGATCGATCGTGAAGCCCGGGCCGACCGTGCCGACGAGCTTCGGCACGTCTCCCGTCGCGCCCTGCGCCGTCCCCAAGGCGAGAGGTAGGAGCAGGAGAGCGAGGATCCGGCGCACGGCCTCAGAGTCGCGGCGCCGCGGGCGCCGGTCAACTGATTAGCTCGAACGACAATCGGCTTGACGACCGCGTCGCGAGTGCCGAAGGTGTGCGGATGCCGCTTCGCTTCGAGCTCGGTCAGGACGACGACGGTGTCGTGGCGTTCGGCTACTCGCCGCTGTACGAGGCGGTGCTCAGCCTGCACGTGCTCGCCGAACCGAAGCACCATGCGCTTCAGCACCGGTGGGTACGTGCGATGCGTGCGCTGCCCGCGTCGTTGCGGCGCGAGATCGCTGCGCTGGCCTTCCTCTACCGCCGCACGCTCCCCGACTGCATCCTGCCGACGGCGTCCTCCGGCTTCGACGACTTCCACGAGGAGCTCGAACGGCTTCGGCGCCTTCGCATCGACGTTATCGCCTTCGATCTCCTGCGGCCCATCTACGACCACGGCGGGAGCGCGCGACCGGCGAGACGTCGCGTCCTGTCGTCGCCCGATGTGCGTGCGACCGCGCTCAGGCATGCGGCGGCGCTCGGTCCCGCTTCACGGCGCGCCGCGGCGCTCATCTTCGACGACCCGCACAGGCTCGTTGAACGCTTCACGTCGTTGCTCGAGGCGTACTGGGCGCAGGGATTTGCCGCCGAGTGGGCGCGGATCGAGCCGCAGCTCGCCGAGAGCGTCGAGGTCGCCGGACACCAGATCGCGAACGACGGCATGGCGGCGTTCCTTCTCACGCTCGCGCCGCAGCTCCGCGTGGACGCAGGCGCACGGAGCTTCGGCCTCGACATCCCCCACGACCATCGCGTCTCGATCACGGCGAAGAACCCGCTCCTGCTCGTGCCGAGCGTCTACGTCTGGCCGCACGTGCGCGTGAACTGCGATCCGCCGTGGCCGCTCGCGGTCGTCTACCGCGCGCCGCACGTCGTGAAGGGACTGCAACGCTCGACGCCGCCCGAGCTCGTGCGCCTGCTGAAGGCGCTCGGCGACCCGACGCGCCTGCGGATCCTCGAGCTGCTCGCGAAGCAACCGCGGAGCACACAGGAGCTCGCGCCGCTCGCAGGCCTCACCGACGCGGGAACGTCGAAGCAGCTCCGCGTCCTCGCTTCGGTCGGGCTACTGAGCGCGAAGCGCGAGGGCTACTACGTCGTGTACACGCTCGAGCCGGAGAAGCTCGCGACGCTGTCGGACGAGCTCGGCCACCTCGTCGGCGGCTAGCGCACTTCGCTGCGCTGGGTTTCCGTATCCACGACGACGTGCGTGATCGGGACGGCGAAGCGCTCGCGCGCCGTCTCGACGACTCCGCGCTCGAGCCAGTGAGAGCGACCCTCGGGATGTGTCGAGATGATCACCTCGTCAGGGCCGAACGTTCGCAGCGCGTCCTCGATCGACTGCACCGGATCGGAATCGCCGACCTCCCCGCGCGCCGAGATCCCCGCCTCGCGGAGCTTCGCAAGGCTCGCATCCAGCCGTGCCTGCGCCTCGTTGCGGGCCGGATTCTCGTCCGACGCG
This sequence comes from Gaiellaceae bacterium, assembly GCA_045806505.1. GTDB lineage: Bacteria > Actinomycetota > Thermoleophilia > Gaiellales > Gaiellaceae > DASVFB01. The sequence continues at coordinate 9,341 of JBJMJE010000123.1, read as the reverse complement.
AGGTGTTGCAGCGGCGACGGCTGCGACGGCGCAATGACGAGTACGTGCTCGCGACAGCCCTCGCTCTTGCGCTTGATCATCTCGTGCAGCGTGTCTCCGGCGACGGTCTCGTTGGCGACCACGAGGATGCGGCACTCGCCGTCGGGATGCGACAGCGTCGACGCAACGCGCGGCGGCGGCTCGTCGCGGCCGCGGATGAACCCGACGTAGAGGACGACGAGCGTGAGGACGACGAAAACCGCGAGCCCGACCCAGGTGTTGATGACCGCACCGATGACGATCAGCGCGAAGTAGCCGATCGTCAGCAGAAGGAATCTGAACGCGTCGGCTTCGCTGCGAAGAGGATTCCTCACGTTCCTGTGTTTTGGCCGCTCCTAGAGGATGTAAACCGTGGCGTAGACGACGATCCACATGACGTCGACGAAGTGCCAGTAGATGCCGCCCAGCTCGACGCCGTGATGTTGCGCGGGCGTGAAGTGGCCGCGGAAAGCGCGGATCGTCATGAACAGGAGGATCGTCAAGCCGACGAAGACGTGGGCCCCGTGCAGGCCCGTGAGCGAGAAGAAGATCGTCGTGAACGCGTTGTCGTGCGGCGCGAAGCCGACGCGCGCGTACTCGATCATCTGCGTCAGCAGGAACGTGAGGCCCATCAGGAACGTCAGCACGAGGCCGGCCTGCATGCCGGCGCGGTGGCCGCGGCGGATCGAGTGCAGCGCCCAGTGAACGGTGAAGCTCGACGTCACGAGGATCACGGTGTTGACGCCGGCGACGTAACGCGGGAGCTCGAATCCCTCCGGCGGCCACGGGTAGCCGTTGACGACGCGAACGAAGAAGTACGCGGTGAAGAACGACCCGAAGAGCATCACCTCGGAGGCGATGAAGAGCAGCATCCCGAGGGTCGTCGCGCTGACGCGCGAGCTCTGGTGCGCGATCGGTGGGCCGTGGTGGTGCTCGGCGGCCGCTGCGGACGTTATCGCTGGACCTCCTCGAGCTCGTGCGTGCGGGCGCCGTTGAGCAGTGCGTGACGCGCGCCCGGCACGCCGTACTCGTACGGGCTGCCGATCACCTGCGGGATCTCGTCGAAGTTGAAGACCGGCGGCGGCGACGTGACCTGCCACTCGAGCGTCATCGCGCGCCACGGGTTACCGGGTGCGAGCGGGCCGTACTTCCACGAGTGGATGATGTTGTAGAAGAAGATGATGATCGACGCGCCGAGCGCGAACGAGCAGATCGAGATGAAGAGGTTCCAGTCGGCGAACTTCGGCGCGTAGTCCGCCACGCGACGCGGCATCCCTTGCGTCCCGATCAGGTGCATCGGGAAGAACGTGAGGTTGAAGGTGATGAACGTCGTCCAGAAGTGGATCTTCCCGAGCGTCTCGTTGTACATACGCCCGGTCATCTTCGGGAACCAGTAGTAGACGCCGGCCATGATCGTGAAGAAGGCGCCGCCGAACAGCACGTAGTGGATGTGGGCGACGATGAAGTACGTGTCGCTCGTGTGGATGTCGATCGGCACCGCGCCGAGGTAGACGCCCGAGAGGCCGCCGATCACGAACGTCGAGATGAAGCCGAGCGCCCACAGCATCGGCGTCGCGAAGTGGATGCGCCCCTCCCACAGCGTTCCGAGCCAGTTGAAGACCTTCACGCCCGTCGGAACGGCGATCAGCAGCGTCGTGATCATCATCGGCACGCGCAGGTAACCCGCCATGCCGCTGACGAACATGTGGTGCGCCCAGACGGAGAAGCCGAGAACGAGGATCGCGAGCAGCGACAGCGCCATCAGCCGGTACCCGAAGACGGGCTTGCGCGAGAACACCGCGATGATCTCGCTGATGATCCCGAAGCCGGGCAGGATCATGATGTAGACGGCCGGGTGCGAGTAGAACCAGAAGATGTGCTGGTACCCGAGCACGTACCCGCCCGCGGCCGGGTTGAAGAAGTCGGTGTGCATGACCCGGTCGAACATCACGAAGAACTGCGACCCGGCGATGAACGGCGTCGCGAGCACGACGAGGAGCGACGTCGTGAAGTTCGCCCAGACGAGCAGCGGCATGCGCCAGTAGGTCATTCCCGGCGCGCGCATGGTGATGATCGTCACGAGGAAGTTGAGCGCAGTCATGATCGAGCTCGCGCCCGCCCACTGCACCGCCATGTTGAAGAAGATGCTTCCCATGGGTTGGTGCGTCGAGAGACTCGCGTAGTTCGTCCAGCCGGCCGCCGGGGGGCCACCGGGGGCGAGGAACGAGCCGACCAGCATGAGCCCGGCGATCGGCAGCAGCCAGAACGACAGCGCGTTCAGCCGCGGGAACGCCATGTCCGGCGCGCCCAGCATCAGCGGCACGACGTAGTTCGCAAGGCCCGCGAACGCCGGAATGATGAACAGGAAGATCATCAGCGTCGCGTGCAGCGTGAAGAAGCCGTTGTAGCCCTGATTGTCGGTGATCTGCATCCCCGGCTTCGCGAGCTCCGCGCGGACGACCATGGCGAGGAACCCGCCGATGACGAAGAAGACGAACGTCGTCGCGAGGTACTGGACGCCGATCACCTTGTGGTCGGTGTTGACGCGGAAGTAGTCCTTCCAGCTCGTGGCGCCGTGGCCCGAGTGGTCCTCCGCCCGCGTCGGTCCGCCGAGGGCGTAGTAGACCCAGTAGTCGAACGCCCCGATTCCCGCGAGGAAGCCGATCGGCAGCATCGTCAGGAACGCGACGACGACGATGACGTTCCACTCCCACACCGGGCCCCAGACCGTGAACGACCGCAGCAGACACACGAGACCGGCGCCGATCGCCCAGAAAAGGGGCGCCATCCACAGCGCGCGCAACCAGCCCGCTGCGGTGAAGCGCCTCCAGCCGCGCGGCGGCTGACGCGGCGCGTGCTCGGCGTGGACGCTGTGACCGTTCGTCTGGACGTGCGTCACGTGCTCAGGCCCCCTTCGTCGACGCGGCGAGATACTTCACGAGCGAGTCGAGCTGGTCCTTGGGCAACGACTTGAACGTGTTCGGCATGACGTGCGGCGGGTAACCCTTCTCGACGTAGGCGTCCGGACTGACGATCGACTCCCGAGTGAAATCTTCGAGCGGCTTCCCCGCCGACTGCGCGTACGCCGCCAGCTTATCGAGGTCGGGGCCGATCTTTCCCGTCGCCCCGGCCGCCTTCAGCGTGTGACAGGCGCCGCAGCCGTTGTTCACGAAAACCGTCTTCCCGGCCGCCGTGCCGCCGCCTCCGCCCGCCGCCTTGCCGCCGGCCTGGGCCCATTTGTCGAAGTCCGCCTGCGACATCACGACCACCGCGGAGCGCATCACCGCATGCCCCAGACCACAGAGCTCGGTGCAGATGATCGGATAGGTGCCGAGCTTGTTCGGCGTCACGGTGACTTGCGTGGTCGTCCCGGGCACGGCGTCCTGTTTCTGCCCGAATTCCGGAACCCAGAACGAGTGGATCACGTCGAGCGCCCTGAGCGTGAAGCGCGTCGGCCGGTGAATCGGCAGCCTCAGGACGTTCGTCGTCAAGCCCTTCTCCTGCGGGTACTTGAACGTCCACGCGAACTGTTGCGCGGTGACGTCGACACGCAGCGGGTCCGAGCCGACGCGGTCGTTTCGTGCCAGAACGACTGCCGAGATGATCGCCATCGAAGTCACGAGCGCGAACGGAATGGCAGTCCACGCGATCTCGAGCCCGGTGTGGCCGTGGACCGGAGGGCCGTCCGCGTCGTCGTCGGGTGCGGCCCGGAACTTCCACGACGAGTACACCAGCGCTGCGATGACGATCGCGTAGATCGCGATGCAGATCGCCGTCACGTACCAGAAGACGAAGTCGATCCGGTCGGCCTGCTCGGACGCCGTCGGCGGGAGCCAGTTCGGGTACAGCGCAACCACCGTGACGACCCCGCCGATCAGCAGGGCGAGCAGCGTCAGTTGGACAATCGCACCCCTCCGCATTTTCCGGGCGCGAGCCTACCGTCTCCCGCTGTCACGCCGCGCGGCTGAGCGCGCGTAACCGAATCGACCCTCCGGACGTTTGAAAACTGAGCTCGCCGGAGGAAGGTTCCGGCACGCTCCTTAACCCGAAGGAGGACCCACATGGGAGTTGGAGTCAGCATTCTTCTCATCGCAGCCGGCGCGATCCTCACCTGGGCCGTCACCGCGACGGTTTCCGGCGTGAGCATCCAGACCGTCGGGGTGATTCTCTTGATCGTCGGCATCATCGGCCTGGTGCTGTCGCTCGTTTTCTGGTCGTCTTGGGGCGGCTTCAACGGCGGAGCGCGCCGGCGCACGTACGTCGACGAAGGCCCGGCACCCTACTAAGCCGGCGCCAAGCTAACGACTCTCGAAGGGCGGCCTGTGTGCCGCCCTTCTTCGTGCGTGGCTACCGCGCGATCGGCAGCTCGACCGTGAAGGCAGCCCCCGCACCCTCGGTCGATTCCACGTGGATGCGGCCGTTCATCCGACGAACGAGCTCGCGCGAGATGTAGAGGCCGAGGCCGGTGCCGCCGACGCCTCGCGTCAGCTCGGGGTCGAGGCGGTAGAACTTCTCGAAGATTCGGTGCTGTTCGCCGGCCGGAATGCCGAGGCCGGCGTCGATGACGGCAAATCGCACGCACACGTCGTCACTCGTGATCCGCACGCGAATCCGGCCGCCGTCGGGTGAGTACTTGACCGCGTTGTCAACGAGGTTGGCAAGGATCTGGCGCACCTTGTCGGCGTCCGCCGCCACGGACGGCAGATCCGCATCGGCCTCGAGCGCCAGCGCCAGGTTATCGGGCAGGTGCGCCTGCGCGGCCTCCACGACGGCGAGAGCGAGGCGCGTCGGGTCGCACTTCTCGACGGCGACATGCAAGGTGCCCGATTCGACGCGGCTCACCCACAGGATGTCGTTCACGATCCGCGCGAGGCGCTCGGCCTCGGCGGCGACGACGTCGAGCAGACGATCCCGCTGCGAGTCCAGAGCCGGGTCCTGACGCTGGAGCGTCAGGGCGGCGCCGTAGATCGCCGCGAGCGGAGTCCTGAGCTCGTGCGAGATCGTCGAGACGAACTCGCTCTTCAGGCGCTCGACCCGCCGCTCCTCGGTGAGGTCTCTGAACGCGTAGACCGTGCCGCCGGGCAGGGAGACGCCGGAGATCGACAGCCAGCGCTCGCCACGCTCGAGCTCGAGCGGCACCGTCTCGGCGCGTGGCGCGCCCGGCCCCGTCGCAAGCGGCACGTGCTCCTCGACCACCGACCAGCCCGGCACGACGTCGGCGATCAGCCGGTTGACGACGTCGCGCTCCGGCAGGCCCGTGATGATCTCCGCAGCGGCGTTCCAGATCCGCACGATCCCGTCCTCGTCGACCAGCACGATGCCGTCCGCGACGAAGGCGAGCGCGCGCGCCGCATGTGCGCGCTGCTCCGAGCGGCCGTAGATCACCGCGTTGTCGACGGCGATCGCGGCGCGACGCCCGAGGTGCTCGGCGAAGGTCAGGGCGTCGTCGTCATAGAGCCGCTTCGGATCGGACGAGACCAGCATGAGGGCACCGAGCGTGCGCCCACGCGCCTTCATCGGCACGACCATCGCCGATGCCATGCCGAGCTGCCGCAGCACCTCGAGGTTGTCCGGCCCTTGCGCGGTCCCCTCGAGGAAATCGTCCGTGATCCGGCGATAGAGCACCGGCTCGCCGCTCCTGACGACGCGGGCCGACCCTTCCGGCTCCTCCGGATCCGGCGGGTGAAACTCGCGTGACCGTCGCGCCCACTCGCTCTTTGCAGGGTCGCGGTGAACAACCGTGAGGCGGTCGATCGTGCCGTCCTCCTTGACGATGTCGACCGCGCACCAGTCCGCGAACTGCGGGACGATCAGCTGAGCGACGTTCGCGAGCGTCGTCTCGTAGTCGAGCGACGCCGCGAGCACCGAGCTCATCTCCGCGAGGAACGCGAGCTGGTCGCCGGTCGCGCGCTCGCGCGCGTACAGCCGCGCGTTGTCGACGGCGAGCGCCGCCCTCGTCGCGAGGTCGTCCATCAACGGCAGGTCGCGCTCGCTGTAGTGGCGCCGCGTCTGCGACCACGCAAACGTGATCGCGCCGACCTTCTCGCCTCGCGCGACGAGCGGCATCGCCACTGCCGAGTGCGGATCGAGGATCGCCATGATCCGGAGGTGGTCGTCGTCGACGACGGTGTCGTCGAGCCGGTCGCCGACGAACTCCTCGAAGATGACGGGCGCGCCCTCGCGCAGGGCTCGCGCCGCCGGCTGCGGCGAATCCCATGTCGGCGGATACCTGTCACGCAGCTCCTCGAGCGCCTGCTGTCTCACGTCGTCGGCCGCCGCGACCGCGACACGCCTGATCTCCGCGCCGTCGACGACGTCGACGATGCACCAGTCCGCGACCCGCGGCACGGCCAGCCGCGCCAGCGCCTCGAGCGTCGCGTCGTAGTCGAGCTCCGCGCTCAGGACGCTTCCGGCTTCGGCGAGGAACCTGACCTGGCTCTCCTTGAGCAGCGCCTCGCGGTACAGGACCGCGTTGTCGACAGCAGCCGCCGCGCGACGCGCCAGGTCGAGCGCAATCGCGAGATCGTCCTCGTCGTAGGTGCGGCCGGACTCAGAAGCAACGAACGTGATCGCGCCGAGCGCCCGCCTCCGCGCGACCAGCGGCACCGTCATCGAGCTGCGGAGACCGAGCTCACGAAGCTCCTGCAGCAGCGCCGGCCGCTCGCGGAACGTCTCCTCGAGCAGCGCATCCGGGATCACCGGCCGCAATTCGGGCTCCTGCGTCCGGATCACGGCAGGGACACCCCGCGGCGAGTCCGGGTCGACCGGCAGCCGCTCGATCAGGGCCTGCGCCTGCTCGACCTTCTCCGGATCCTGATGAGCCACGGCAAGCCGCTGGATCGCGCCGCCCTCGGCGACGATGTCGATCACGCACCAGTCGGCAAGCTTCGGGACGACGAGCGCGGCGACGTTCGCGAGCGTCGTCTCGTAATCGAGCGACGACGCGAGGACGTCGCTCGCCTCTGCGAGCAGTCGCCGCGTCTCTGCCAGCTGTGCCTGCTTCTGATAGACGGATGCCGTCCCGATCGCGGCCGCAGCAAGGTTCGCCACCGCGTTCGCCGCGCGCGCGTCCTCGGCGCCGAACGTGCGCCGCCCGCGCGAGTAGAAGACAAGCGTGCCGATCACCTCTCCACGGTGGTGCAGCGGCGCGGCGATCATCGCGACCGTTCCCTCCGCGGCGTGCGCCGCCTTGTGCTCGGGCGTCAGCCACGTCGCCGAAGCGACGTCGTTCACGACCAGCGGCCCGTCCAGCTCCACCACGCTCTCGTTTCCGCGGATCGCGGCGGGCGCCGCGGCGACGTAGTCGCCCGAGAGGCCGGCGGACGCCTGAAGCGTCCACGTGTTCTGGTCGAGGTCGCGACGCCAGAGCGCGTACGCGTCCACGGCGAGCGTCGACTGCGCGAGCTCGAGGACGTCCGGCAGGACCGCGTCGAGGTCGAGCGTTCCGAAAAGCCGCCCCGCAGCCTCCACAAGCATCCCCAGTCGTGCGATCTCCTGCGTCTGTCCGGGGAGGAGCTCGTCGACCGAGGGCCCCACGATCTGCTCGGTCACCGGGGAAACTGTAGTCACCGGAGACGAAAAAGTGAACGGGGCGGCGGGCGGGATCGCCGGGAGCATTCCCGCGTTCACGCATGACGGCGTCGGCCGCGAGCGCGATTCATCTCGTCCTCGCGGACGATCCAGCGCTCCTCCGAGCGGCCGATGCGGGTCGCCGTGCCCGGGAGTACCTTTTGGTCGTGGAGCGGTACATCGACTGGGGCCGCCGGAACTTCCCCGATTTGCTGATCGCGGGACTGACGGTGGGGACGATCATCGAGCTCGCGGTCACGCAGGTCCCCTACAACAAGGCCGTCATCCCCGTGGCCCTCGTGAGCGGGCCGCTGCTCTTCTTGCGGCACCGCTTCCCGTTCGGGGCGCCGGCCGCGACATTCGCTGCACTTGCGCTGTTCGCGACCGTCTCGAACGTCGCTGGCAACGACCTCTCGTTTCCGTTCTTCTGCGCGCTCGGGGCGATGGCGACCTTCGGCGCATCCGAAGAGCGGCGCATCGCTTACGCAGGATTTCCGATCGCCTTTGCGACGGTCGCCTACGTCATGCACGAGTTCCACAACGGCGCAGGAGAGATCCCCTGGATCGGCGGCTTCTTCATCGCGGCGTGGTTCATCGGGTTCTTCCTCAAATCGCGGTCACGTCAGACGGAGGAGCTGCGCGAGCGCGCCGATCGACTCGAGCTGGAACGAGAGGTCAAGGCGCGCACCGCAGTCGCCGAGGAGCGCGCGCGCATCGCCCGCGAGCTGCACGACATCGTCGGCCACTCCGTGAGCGTGATGACGGTGCAGGCATCCGCGGTGCGCCGGCTGTTGCGTGAGGACCAGCAGCGCGAGCGCGAGGCGCTGCAGACCGTCGAGGAGACGGGCAGAGCCGCGCTGTCCGAGATGCGCCGGCTCGTCGGCGTGCTGCGGCGACCCGAGGAGGCGCCGGCGCTCGTCCCACAGCCGAGCCTCGAGTACGTCGACAAGCTCGTCGCGCAGTCGCGAGAGTCGGGCCTCGACACGAAGCTGCTGCTCGAGGGGACGCCTTCTGCGCTGCCGCAGGGGATCGACCTCACCGCGTATCGATTCGTGCAGGAGGGCCTGACCAACGCGATCAAGCACGCGAACGCGAAGCACGCGGAGGTCGTCGTGCGCTACGACAACGGCTCGGTCGAGCTCGTCGTCCGCGACGACGGCACCGGCGACGGCAAGGGCGGCGGCAGCGGCCACGGCCTCGTCGGAATTCGCGAGCGTGTCGCCGTCTACGGTGGCGAGCTCTCTGCGGGCCCGCGGGCCGGGGGCGGCTACGAGCTCCGTGCGCGCCTGCCCGTCAGCGCCGAATGACCGTCCGCGTCCTCATCGTGGACGACCAGGCACTCGTGCGCACCGGGTTCCGCATGATCCTCGAGGCCGAGGAGGACATCGACGTCGTCGGCGAGGCTGCCGACGGCGTCGAGGCGATCACCGAGGCGCGGCGGCTCGAGCCGGACGTCGTCCTGATGGACGTGCGCATGCCGGAGCTCGACGGGATCGAGGCGACGCGGCGCCTGCTCGCGAACGGCGGCGCGGGCGACACGAAGGTCGTGATGCTGACGACCTTCGACATGGACGAGTACGTCTTCGACGCGCTACGCGCGGGGGCGAGCGGCTTTCTGCTCAAGGACGTTCCGCCCGAGCGGCTGATCGACGGGATCCGCAATGTCGCGAACGGCGATGCGCTGCTCGCGCCGTCGGTCACGCGCCGCCTGATCGAGGAGTTCGTTCGCTCCGGTCCGATCAACGCTTCGCCGC
>JBJMJE010000122.1:0-6546 GCA_045806505.1 Gaiellaceae bacterium | reverse complement strand
GGTGCCGTACCCACTTCACCTCGGCGTGACCGAGGCCGGAACCCCGTTCTCCGGCTCGATCAAGAGCGCGGTCGGGATGGGCGCGCTGCTCGTCGACGGGATCGGCGACACCGTCCGCGTCTCGCTGTCGGCCGACCCGGTCGAGGAGCCGAAGGCCGCGTTCGAGATCCTCAAGGCGCTCGGCCTTCGTGAGCGCGGACCGGTGATGATCGCGTGCCCCTCGTGCGGGCGCGACAACGTCGGCGTGCACACGCTCGCCGAGGAGGTCGAGCGCCGCCTCGAGGCCTACCCGCAGCACTTCGAGGTCGCCGTCCTCGGCTGCGCCGTCAACGGGCCCGGCGAGTCGGGCGACGCCGACTTCGGCATCGCCGGCGGCCGCGACGTCGGCTTCGTCTACGCACACGGCCGCGTGCTCAAGAAGGTCTCGTCGGACATCCTGATCGACGAGCTCTTCCACGAGATCGACATGTGGATCGCCGGCGGCATGAGACGCCCCGCGCGCCTGAAGATGGCGAAGCCGGCCGCGCTGGCGATGGCCGAAGCCTCGCTGATCCCACTCGACTAGCCTCTAGCGCTTCGTGGTAGCGCGTGCGTCACAGCTGTTCCTGCCGACCCTGCGCGAGGCCCCCGGCGACGCCGAGGCCGCGTCGCACAAGCTGCTCGTCCGCGGAGGGTTCATCCGCCAGGTGATCACGGGCGTCTGGACGTTCCTGCCGCTCGGCTGGCGCGTCCACCAGAAGATCGCCGACGTCATCCGCGAGGAGCTCGGCTCTTTCGGCGCCCAGGAGATGCTCGCTCCTGTCCTGACGCCTGCCGAGCTCTGGGAACGCTCGGGCCGCATCAAGGTTCCGATCCTCTTCCACCTGAAGGACTCCGGCGGGCGGCCGTTCATCCTGCCGATGAGCCACGAGGAGACGTTCACGTTCCACGCGACGGAGCTGCAGTCCTACCGGCAGCTGCCGCAGGTCCTCTACCACTTCCAGACGAAGGTGCGGGACGAGCCCCGGCCGCGCCACGGGCTGCTCCGCGTCCGCGAGTTCATCATGAAGGACTCGTATTCGTTCGACCGCGACCAGGCCGGACTCGACCGCAACTTCGACCTCCACGCGCAGGCGTACCACCGCATCTTCGAGCGCTGCGGGCTCGAGGTGTACGACGTGCAGGCGGAGAGTGGAGAGATGGGCGGCGACGTCTCGCGCGACTTCCTCGCGCCGGCGGAGTCGGGCGAGAACACACTCGTGCGCTGCGCGAACGGCGACTACGCCGCGGACATCGAGAAAGCGCAGGGCATTCCTCGCGCGCCGACGTTCCCGGCGCGGCTCGACGCGCCGGAGGAGATCGACACACCCGGCGTCGCGACGATCGAGGCGCTCGCCGAGCTGCTCGAGATCGATCCGGCGGCCACGTCGAAGGCGATGCCGGTCGTGAAGGCGGACGGGACGCTTGTCCTTGCGCTCATCCGCGGGGACGATCGGCTAGACGAGGGCAAGGTCGCGAGCGCGCTCCGCTCGTCGGTCCGTCCGGCAACCGACGACGAGATCCGTTCCGTGTTCGGCGCGAGCGGCGGATCGCTCGGGCCCGTCGGCGTCGACTTCGACGTCATCGCGGACGACGCGCTTCGCGAGGGGCAGTTCGTCGCGGGGGCGAACCGCGACGGCCGCCATCTCCGAGGCGTCGAAGCCGGCCGCGACTTTCAGCCGCAGTTCGCCGACCTGCGCCACGCGCGCGAGGGTGACACCTGTCCCAACTGCGGCGGCGCGCTCGGCTTCCAGACCGCCATCGAGGTCGGCCACATCTTCAAGCTCGACACGTTCTATACCGCGGCATTCGGCGCGACGTATCTCGACGAGGACGGCAGCGAGCGGCCGCTGGTCATGGGCTCGTACGGCATCGGCCTCGCGCGGACGATGGCCGCCGTCGTCGAGCAGCATCACGACGAGCAGGGAATCGCCTGGCCGGAGACGATCGCGCCGTACGAGGTGCACGTGGTGGCGCTGCCCGGCGGGGAGGAGGTCGCGGCGCAGGCGGCCGCGGCGATCGAGGCGAGGGGCCGCAGCGTCCTCCTCGACGACCGCGACCAGCGTGCAGGGGAGAAATTCGCCGATGCGGACCTGATCGGCTGCCCTGTCCGCGTGACCGCGGGGAAGAAGAGCCTCGAGGACGGCGCCGTGGACATTCGCGACCGTGCCACGGGCGAGGAGCGGCGCGTTATCGTCGCGGACCTCTGATGCCGCGCAAGCGCCGCTTCAGCGAGGAACCGTTCGGGCCGACGATCCAGCGTCTGATGGCCGAGCAGGACGTGACGTACCGAGCGCTAGCCGACAAGACGGGACTGTCTGCGGGATACCTGAATCACCTCGTGCACGGGAACCGCCCTGTGCCCTCCGACGACGTGATCGCGGTGCTGGGCGGCGCGCTCGGTGTCGAGCCGGAGCACTTCCGCGAGGTTCGCATCCGCCGCATCGCGGAGCGCCTCGAGACGATGCCGGATCTGATCGACCGCCTCTACAAGCGCCTGCGCTGACTCGGCGCTCGCAGCGTCCGCGGCGGACGCGCCTCAACGAGCGTCTAGGCACGAGCGTCATCCAGGGATAGGCTCCGCTCGCGCTCGGTTCTCAGCTCTTTCCCGTCATTGCCGAGAGCGGCTCGTCCCTCACCAAAGGAGCAGAAAATGCGCGCGTACTCATTCGCGTTCCGTCTCGGCGTCCTCTTGTGCCTGATCCTCTACTCGCTCCTCGCCGCCGGTTGGAAGTGGGGCGCTGCGCTCGGCCGTTGACCTGCGGTAGTAGGATCGGCCCGTCGTCAGGGGATCCACCGAGGGGGGTTCGTCATGCGCATCGTCGTACGGTTTCTCGTCGTCGCTTTCCTGTTCACGGCGCTCGGCGTCGTCGCGCCGGGCGGCTCGGCGAAACCGCCGGGAACCCATGACCAGATCAGCTACCACGGCTGGACGAGCCAGGCGGACTTCGCTTCCGGCACGTCCGAAGGCGTGCAGTCCGTCGCCGTGGGCGACGGTGCGATCACGTTCGGCACCGCGGCGGGCACGCTCGCGTACGACGACCCGTTCGACTCGACGACGCAGACGACCGACTACGACTACGACCGCTGGACGTCTCCGACGTATGCGCCGACGTTCGCGCTGACCGAGCTCGTCTCGAGCTGGACCGCAGATACGCCGGCGGGCACGTGGATCCAGGTCGAGCTGCAGGGAACGACGACCGCCGGCACGCCGACGAAGTGGTACGTGATGGGCCGCTGGACGTCGCAGATGCCCTCCGAGGCGAGCGGCGACATCCACCGCACGTCGCTCGACGGGCAAGGCGACGCCGACGGGACGATCGCGATCGACACGTTCCTCGCCGCGAAGCGCGTGACGCTCACGTCGTACCGGCTGCGCGTGACGCTCTACCGCAAGCAGGGAACCACGTCCGCGCCGACCGTGCGCTCCGTGGGCGCGATCGCTTCCGCGCTGCCCGACGACACGTCCGTTGCCGCCGGAGCGCTCGGCGGCGCCGAGGGCGTGACGCTCGACGTGCCGCAGTACTCGCAGGAGGTGCACCGAGGCGAGTACCCGGAGTTCGACAGCGGCGGTGAGGCGTGGTGCAGTCCGACCTCGACGGAAATGGTCGTCGAGTACTGGGGCAGCAAGCCGAGCGCGTCGGACGTGAGCACGATTCCGTACTCCGACCCGAGCGTCGACTTCGCCGCGATGCACACCTTCGACTGGCACTACAACGGCGCCGGCAACTGGCCGTTCAATACCGCGTACGCAGGTTCGTTCGGGCTCGAAGGCGAGGTCGTGCAGCTGCGGTCGCTCACGGAGGCGGAGCAGTTCATCAAGGCCGGCATTCCGCTCGTCGTCTCGGTCGCGTTCAAGAAGAACGAGCTGGACAACGCCGGTTACGGCACGAACGGGCACCTGATGGTCATCCGCGGCTTCACCGCGACCGGCGACGTCGTCGTGAACGACCCGGCATCGCGCCTGATCGCAAGCGACGCCGCCGTCGAGAACGTGTTCGACCGGCAGCAGTTCGCGGACGTGTGGCTGCCGAGCTCCCGCAGCGGCGGCATCGCGTACGTGATCCACCCGGCGGCGAAGGCGCTGCCGCCGAACGTGCCGGGGCTGCCCGTGAACTGGTAGCCAAGTCAGTTGATACCGTGTCGCCGTCGCGGGGCGTGGCGCAGCCTGGTTAGCGCGCCAGTCTGGGGGACTGGAGGTCCCGAGTTCGAATCTCGGCGCCCCGACTATGAAGAAGTGGCTGCAAAAACTGATGTTTTGGCGTAAGACGCCGTAGCTCGAGCCTCCACTCGACTGCGCCCGATCCGTGCCAAGACGCTTCGAGCGTCGCGTTGCCGTGCTCGATTGCCGCTTCCGCGGCCGACGTGCTGAACGAGTCGAGCGCTGCGCGCGTCCGGTCGAGCGAGTCCCGCCGCGGGTGGGCCCTAGGTTCGACGAGCTGCTCGGCTCGCGACGACGTACGCGCCGCAGGTGTTTCTGCGGAGTGCAAGCGGAAACGCACCCAGACGTCCTTTCAACAGGGGTCAGTAAGAGAGGAATCACATGACGCGACTCGCGTTACTGACGGTTCTGCTCACCGGCTTGCTCGCGGCCGGCGCTGCCACTGCGGTTGCAACGCCGCAGACCGTCTTCGGCCACGCGGCGGCCAAACAGAGCACCGGCGCGACGATGGGCAACGTCAGCGTGAAGCTGGACGTGAAGAAGTTCGCAAAGAGTGGGCAGCGGCTGATCGCCACGGGGACGGCGATCGCGACCTACACACCGCAGGACGGCAGTGCCCCGACCGTGGTGCGCCACCCATTCACGGCGCGCGTGATCGCCGCGGGGAAACGACACCTGTCCGGGGTCCAGGCCACCGGCACCTGCCAGGTGCTCACCTTGCAACTCGACCAGCTGGCGCTCAACTTGCTCGGCCTGCACGTCGATCTGAGCAAGGTCGTCTTGACGATCACGGCCGACCCGAACGGCGGTGTGCTCGGCCGTGTGTTCTGCTCGGTCGTCAATACCCGCACCCTCGCGAGCGTTGCCAGCGCACGCACGCTCTCCTCGGTTGCACAGCGCAGCCGTCTCTCGACGAAGGGCGTCGGCTTCGGTGTGCCGACACGCCAGGGGGAGGCGCTCGCCCCCGGCCCGTGTTCGATCGTCGACCTGCTCCTCGGCCCGCTGCATCTCGAGCTTCTCGGGCTGATCGTCGATCTGAACCAGATCCATCTGCAAATCACCGCGGATCCCAACGGCGGCATCCTGGGGAGCCTCTTGTGCTCCATCACCAATCCGCCGCCGACGACGACGACCGTCGCGTAACGACCTATTTACCCGAGGTCGGGGAGGGGCCGCACGGCCCTTCCCCGACGCGGCTTTCGCCGCTCGGACCTTCATTGCGTAGGTGATCGTCGCGTGACAGGATTGGCACGTCAGCCGTTCCGGCCCTCTGGGGGGTGGGCGGCTTGGACGGGAATGTGCGGCATGAAGGGATTGGCGTATGACGAGGATGAAGCGCGTGGGCGCGCTCCTGTTCGCGACGTTTGCGCTGGCGATCTCGCTGGTGCCGGCAGCGTTCGCGGATGCGGGAGGCGGCCCCGGGAGTAACAACGGGTGTCCGGGACACCAGCCACCGCCCCAGCCGAGCGGAGGCTGCGGCCACTAGCTGTGCCGGAGAGCCCGTGGGGGATCACCTCACGGGCTCTCCCTTCTTGGCGATCTCGAAAGTGGGTTAGTAGAGGTCGCCGATGTCGTCGGGCGAGCAGGCGAGGCGGCGCAACCGTCCGACTCGCGCGGCCGCTTCGTCGCACGATCTGATGATTCGACCGAGGTTCGCCACGGCCGGATGGTCGGGTTCGAGTTCCCCGAGGGCAAGCTCTGCACTGCTGCAGATCAGGATGATGTCGGTGCTCAACTCGCGAGCGATGCTGCACGGCGTCGTGACCACGGTCCCATGGTGTCTGTGACCGAAGACCGCCGCCTGACGCAGACGTGCCCATCACGCAGATGTGCCCGTCCCTCGTCCGAGTGAGGAGCCGCACCCCCCGAACGGGGCAGAGGGGAGAACCCCAAAAGGCCGATCTTCAGGGTGCGTGACCCATTCTGCGACGACACCTGCGCGCATCCTCATCGTCGACGACGAACGCCTCGTCCGCGACCTGGTCCGCCGGCTCCTCGAGCGGGCGGGCTACGCGTGCGCGGTTGCCGAGAACGGATTCGACGCCCGGCGCCTGCTCTCGACCCGCCGGTTCGAGCTGATCGTCTGCGACCTGCAGATGCCCGGGGAGTCCGGCCTCGACGTCGTCTCGCACGTCCGCCGCGCCTATCCCGGGACGGCGGCGATCATGGTCACCGGCGTCGACGACGAGCAACTGGCGGACCAGGCGCTCGCGCTCGGCGCCTACGGCTACGTCGTCAAGCCTTTCTCGTCCACGGACCTTTCGATCCAGGTACTGAACGCCTTGCGCCGACGCGAGCTCGAGAACGCGCAGCGCCACGAGCGCGAGCGGCTCGAGCACATGGTCGAGGAGCGCACGGGCGAGCTA
>JBJMJE010000121.1:0-2847 GCA_045806505.1 Gaiellaceae bacterium | reverse complement strand
TGCGCTGGATGAATCCGAGCTGGAGCAGGTACGGCTCGTAGACGTCTTCGATCGGGTCCGGCTCCTCGCCGAGCGCGCCGGCGAGCGTCGACAGTCCGACCGGGCCGCCGCTGAAGCGCTCGACGATCGCGCGCAGCACCTCGCGGTCGACGCGTTCGAGGCCGAGCTCGTCCACCTCGTGCAGCTCGAGCGCCTCGCGCGCGATGTCCAGCGACACCGCGCCTTCGTGGCGCACCTCCGCGACGTCGCGGACACGCCGGAGGATGCGGTTCGCGACGCGGGGCGTGCCGCGGGCGCGGCGCGCGATCTCGTCGGCGGCAGCGTCGGCGGTCTGCACGCCGAGGATGCGCGCGCTGCGGCGGACGATCGACGCGAGCTCCTCGCGCTCGTAATAGGCGAGGCGGAACGTCATCCCGAAGCGGTCGCGGAGCGGTGTCGTCAGCAGGCCGGTCCGCGTCGTCGCGCCGACGAGGGTGAACGGCGGGAGATCGAGCGTCAGCGTGCGCGCGGCCGGTCCCTGGCCGACGATGATGTCGAGCCGGAAGTCCTCGAGCGCCGGGTAGAGGATCTCCTCGACGGCGCGGTTCAGGCGGTGGATCTCGTCGACGAACAGGACGTCCCGCTCCTCGAGGCTCGTGAGGATCGCCGCCATGTCGCCCTTGCGCTCGATCGCGGGACCGGCGACCGTGCGGATGCCGACGCCGAGCTCGTTGCGGATGATGTAAGCGAGCGACGTCTTGCCGAGGCCGGGCGGGCCCGCGAGCAAGACATGGTCGAGCGCCTCGCCCCGCTTCTTCGCGGCGTCGAGGCCGACCGACAGCTGCTCTTTCGCGCGCTTCTGCCCGACGAAGTCGTCGAGCGTCCGCGGGCGAAGCGACAGGTCGAGGGCCGCGTCCTCGGGCAGGAACTCGCGTGCGACGACGCTCATGCCGCCCGCCGCAACGCCTCGCGGACACGCTGCTCGGCGGGAAGCTCGGGATCGACGCCCGCGAGCGCGCGTTCCGCGTCGGCAACGGAGTAGCCGAGCTCCACGAGCGCGTCACGCGCGACGAGATCCGTCACCGGCGCGGGCACCTCGACCGCGGTACCGAGCTTCTCCTTCAGCTCCAGCACGACGCGCTGGGCCGTCTTCTTGCCGATCCCGGGGATCGCCTCGAAACGTGCGGTGTCTTCGAGCGCGATCGCGCGGCGGAGGTCCGCCGGGGTCGAGCCGGAGACGATCGCGAGCGCGACCTTCGGGCCGACGCCGTTCACTCCGAGCAGGTGCACGAACAGGTCGCGCTCCTCGACGGAGCCGAAGCCGTACAGCTGCAAGGCGTCCTCGCGCACGTGGAGATACGTCTCGACCGTCAGTTCGTCGCCGTCCCGACGGAGAACCGACGGCGTCGCCTGCACGAGATAGCCGACACCGTTCACGTCGAGCACGAGCCCAGCGGCGGACAGTCCCGCGCGCTTGCCACGCAGCCGCGCGATCATGCGACCGCCGCCCGCGGCGCGGTCGCGTGGCAGATGGCCACCGCGAGCGCATCAGCGGCGTGATCGTTGGCAACGTCGATGCCCAGCATGAGCTTCACCATGCGCTGGACCTGCGCTTTCTCCGCGCGGCCGTAGCCGCACACCGCCTGCTTGACGTGCGCGGGCGCGTACTCAGCGGCCGCGACGCCGGCGCTGGCGCAGGCGACGAGGACGGCACCGCGCGCCTGTCCGACCGAGAGCGCGATGCGGGCGTCTGCGCCGACGTACGACTCCTCCATGGCCACCGCATCCGGCGCGTGAGCGGCGATGAGGCCGGCGACCCCGTCGAAGATCGTCTTGAGCCGCAAGTCCAGGCGTTGCCCGGCGCGAGTGCGCCAGCACCCGTGTGCAGTCGCCCTGAGGCGGCCGTCGTTTTGTTGGACGATCCCGTACCCGCAAGCAGCCGTTCCTGGATCGATGCCGAGGACTTTCACGCGGACACGTTAGGCACCGTGCCGGACGACTCCTCTATCCCTCGCCCGCTTCGCTTTCCGCTCGGGGCTCGCGCTTCGCGCTCGCACCGGCAGGGCGCGCCGAGGGAGCGCTGCTCCGCCGCCTTGTGCGTGAGCGGTGCGGCAGAGCCGCACCGCCGGCGAACTGGCTAACCGGCGACCGTCTCGAGCACGCGCTCGGGAATGTCGAAGTTGGAGAACACATCCTGCACGTCGTCGTTCTCCTCGAGGGCGTCGATCAGGCGCAGGATCTTCTTGGCAGTGCTCTCCTCGGCCACCTCGACCGTCGTCTTCGGCACCATCGTCAGCTCCGCGTTCTCGACGGTGAATCCCGCAGCCTCGACGGCCTCGCGCACGGCCGACAGCGACTCCGGCGCGGCGGTGATCTGGAACGTCGAGCCGTCGAGCTCGACGTCATCGGCGCCGCCCTCCGCCGCCGCGAGCATCAACTCGTCCTCGTCGACCCCCTCCGCGTCTACGAGCACGATCCCGCGCCGGTCGAACTGCCAGGCAACGGCACCCGATGCCCCGAGGTTGCCGTCGTGCTTCGAGAACGCCGAACGGACGTCGGACGCGGTGCGGTTGCGGTTGTCCGTCAGCGCCTCGACGAGGATCGCCACTCCGCCGGCGCCGTAGCCCTCGTAAATCACGGTCTCGTATGTGTTCGCGTCGGCGTCGGCGCCCGAGCCGCGCGCGATCGCGCGCTCGATGTTGTCCTTCGGCATCGAGTAGGTCTTCGCCTTCTCGATCGCGTTCTGCAGGGCAAGGTTGGCGGACGGATCCCCGCCGCCCTCGCGTGCCGCCACGATCAGCGCCCGCGACAGCTTCGAGAAGAGGACGCCGCGCTTCTTGTCGGCGGCACCCTTCTTGTGCTTTATCG
>JBJMJE010000120.1:0-14939 GCA_045806505.1 Gaiellaceae bacterium | reverse complement strand
GTCGTCGCGGTCTTGACGCTCCCGTTCGACAGCGTGAGGGTGACGGCGACGTCCGGGAGCACCCTGCCGGCGCTGTCGTACACGACTCCACCGAGAGTCGCCTGCGCGTTCTTGCCCAGTGGCTCGAGTGTCGCGCCGGTGCTGGTCGAAGCCGCCGACTGGAGCCCGGCGGCGTCGAACGCGCGCACCTGGTACGAGTGGAACGACCCCGCCGACATCCCGGAGTCGAGGTAGTGCGTCGTAGAGACCGTGGCGACAAGCACTCCATCGCGGAAGACCCGATACCCGGTAACGCCGACGTTGTCCGTGGACGCCGTCCAGCCGACGACCACCTGGCTCGTTCCGACGAGCGGCGCGGTCACGTTGGTCGGCGTCGACGGCGCGGCGGTGTCGGCGCCGAGGGTCGGCGTTGCGGAGAGCTCGTTCGACATCGAGCCCTCACCCATGGCGTTGAGCGCGGTGACTTTGAAGTAATAGGTCGTCCCGGAGATGGTCGTCGTGTCCGTGTAAGTCGTAACGAGGCCGACGCTGGCCATGAACGTCTCGCCGCCGCTCGTGGTGCCGCGGTAGATCCTGTAGCCCGTCACGCCCATGCCGCCGTTCGCGCTGGGAGCGCTCCAGCTCAGCGTCACGCTGTTGCCCGGCACTGCCGAGTTGAGCGTGGGTGCTCCAGGCGTCGTGGCGGGCATGGCCGACCCCTCGCCCGACGTCGCGCCCTCGCCGATGCCGTTGACGGCGCTGACGACGTAGTAGTAGGTCGTGCCGTTCGCGGCGCTCGTGTCGTTGTAGCTCGTCACGTTGCCGAGCGTGGTGAACAGCGTCTCGCCGCCGCTCGACGTTCCGCGGTAGAGCTTGTAGCTCGTGATCGCCGAGCCGTTGGCGGCGGGAGCCGTCCACGAAAGGCCGACGCTCGCGTTGCCCGCTGTCGCGGTGAGCGTCGGCGCACTCGGCGCTCCGGCAGGCGTGGCCGACCGTTCCGCCGAGGTCGCGCTCTCGCCGACCGCATTGACCGCGGTGACCTTGTAGAAGTAGGCCGTTCCGTTCGTGAGGCCGGTGTCGTTGAACGACACGACGTTGCCGATCGTGGCGAGGAAGGTCTCGCCGCCGCTCGCCGTCCCGCGGTAGACCCTGTAGCTCGTAATTGCCGACCCGCCGTTCGAGGCCGGCGCGGTCCACGAGAGGCTCACGCTCGCGTTGCCGGCGGTCGCCGAGTTGAGCGCGGGCGCGGTGGGAGCGGTCGCGCCGGACGTCGGGGTCGCGAAGCGCTCGTTCGAGAGCGCACCTTGCCCGACGGCGTTCGCGGCGGCGACCTCGTAGTAGTAGGTCGTGCCGTTCACGGCTCCGTTGTCGGTGTAGCTCGTGACGTTGCCGAGCGTCGTGAGGAGAATCTCGCCGCCGCTCGCGGTGCCGCGGTAGACGTTGTAGCCGGTGACCGCCAGGCCGCCGTTCGAAGCCGGCGCGCTCCACCCGAGCGAGACGCTGTTGTTGCCGCCTGTGGCCGAGGTCAGCGTCGGCGCGCCGGGCACGGTGGTCGGGGTCGCCGACTGCTCGCTCGACATCGGCCCGTCGCCCATCGCGTTGACGGCGCCGACCTTGTAGTAGTAGGTCGTGCCGTTCACGACGGCCGCGTCGTTGTAGCTCGTCACGTTGCCGAGCGTTACGAGGAGCGTCTCAGCGCCACTTGCGGTACTTCGGTAGAGCTTGTAGCCGGTGACTGCGGAGCCACCGTTTGAGGACGGCGGCGTCCAGTTCAGACTGACCTGCCCGTTGCCGGCCCCCGAGGGGGCCCACGTAGGGGGGTTGGGCACCGTCGCAGGAATCGCAGACCGCTCGCTCGAGAGCGCGCCCTCGCCGATGGAGTTCACGGCGCTGACCTTGTAGTAGTACGCCGTGCCGTTGGTGAGGCTGCCGTCGGTGAAGCCCGTCACGTTGCCGACAGTCGCCAGCAACGTCTCGGCGCCGCTCGCGGTGCCGCGGTAGACGCGGTAGCTCGTGATCGCCGCGCCGCCGTCAGAGGTCGGCGCCGACCACGACAGGACGACGCTCGCGTTTCCGCCGCCGGCCGAGATCAGCGCCGGCGCTCCGGGCGCCGATGCCCCGGTCCCGCCGGGCGTCGCGAACTTCTCGTTCGAGAAGACGCTCTGGCCGATGCCGTTGATCGCCGTAACCTTGTAGTAGTAGGTCGTGCCGTTGGTCACTCCGGCGTCCGTCCAGCCGGTGACGTTGCCGAGCGAGGTGAGCAGGGCCTCTCCGCCGCTCGTCGTGGCGCGCCAGACCTTGTACCCGGTTATGGCGGAGCCGCCGTTCGACGCCGGCGCGCTCCACGCGAGTGCGATGCTGCCGCTGCCGCCCGTCGCCGAGGCCAGTGTCGGAGCGCCCGGGATCGTGGCGCTCGCCGCCGGCGTCGCGAACCGCTCCCCGGAGAGCACGCTCTCGCCGACGCCGTTGAGGGCGCTGACCTTGTAGTAGTAGGTCGTGCCGTTGGCCACTCCGGCGTCGGTCCAGCCGTTGACGTTGCCGAGCGTGGTGAGCAGGGTCTCGCCGCCGCTCGTCGTGCCGCGCCAGACCTTGTAGCCCGTGACTGCCGAGCCGCCGTCGGAGGCCGGCGCGCTCCAGCTGAGTGCAACGTTGCCGACGCCCGCCGTCGCGGAGGTGAGCGTCGGCGCGCCCGGAACCGTCGCCGAAGCGGCCGGAGTCGCGAACTGCTCGTTCGAGAGCGAGCCCTCGCCGACGCTGTTCAGCGCGCTGACCTTGTAGTAGTACGTGGTGCCGTTCGCGAGGCCCGTATCGGTGAAGCTCGAGACGACACCAACGGTCGTCAGCAGCGTCTCGCCGCCGCTCGTCGTCCCGCGGTAGACCTTGTAGCCGGTGACAGCAGACCCGCCGTTCGAGGCGGGAGCGCTCCACGAGAGCGCGACGGTCGTGTTCCCCGCGGTGGCCGAGTTCAGCGTCGGCGCGCCCGGAACCGCCGCGGCTGCGGTCGGCGCCGCGGACAGCTCGTTCGAGAGCGAGCTCTCGCCGACGCTGTTCAGCGCCGTGACCCTGTAGTAGTAGGTCGTGCCGTTCGCGAGGCCGGTGTCGCTCCAGCTCGTCACGGCTCCGAGCGTCGCGCGCAGGATCTCCCCGCCGCTAGCGGTGCCGCGGTAGACCCGGTAGCCGGTGATGCCGGCGCCACCGTTCGAGGAGGGCGCGTTCCACGTGAGCGCGACGCTGCCACTTGACGCGGCGGCCGCGGTCAGCGTAGGGGGGCCGGGGGCACCCGCGGGGACGGCCGACACCTCGTTCGAGAGGAGGCTCTCGCCGACGGCGTTGACCGCCGTCACCTTGTAGTAGTAGGGGACGCCGTTCGTGAGGCCGGCATCGCTCCAGCTCGTGACGTTGCCGAGCGTGGTGAGGAGCGTCTCGCCGCCGCTCGCCGTGCCGCGGTAGACCTTGTAGCCGGTGATCGCGCTGCCGCCGGTGGAGGCGGGCGCGGTCCAGTTGAGGGTCGCCGAAGCGTTGCCCGCCGTCGCGGAGTTCAGCGTCGGCGCGCCGGGCGCCGTGGCGCCGCCGTTCTGGACGTTGACGGTGATCGTGCTGCTCAAGACGTTGTCGGGGTAGTCGTGGATGACCGCCGTCAAGGTGTGGCTTCCGTTCGGCACGGTCGAGGAGTTCCAGCTGAAGCTGAACGGGCTCGTCAGAGCCGTGCTCTTGGTGAGGCCGTCGACCTGGAAGTCGACCTTCCAGATGCCGTTGCTGTCGGCACCCGTGGCGTTGAGCGGCACCGTCCCCGAGACGACGGAGCCGTTCGCCGGGTTGGTCAGGCCGCCCGTCGGCAGGGTCCCGTCGACCGTCAGCGGGCAGTTGACCGAGAGCATGCTCTTGTTCCCGGCCTGGTCGAGCGCGATCGCGGTGACGATGTAGCTGCCGTCGGCGAGGTTCCCGAGCGTCGCGGACCACGCGCCGTTGACGTCGGCCTGGGCGCCGCCCAGCAGCGCCTGGCCGTTGTAGAGCTGGATCGCGACCTTGGGATCGGCGAATCCGGTGAAGTTCGGGTTGCGGAACCTCGTGATGTGGTCGCCTAGCAGGCCGGAGTCGCTGAAGCCGGAGATGACCGGCGTCGACGGCTGCGCCGGCGGCACGGTGTCGACGCTGAAGTTGAACGGAACGACCGTGAGGCCGGCGTGGGGCTGGAGCTCGTTGGCCGTCAGCACGTGGGAGCCGTCGGCAAGGGGGATCGTGTCGTAGACGCAGACGTTTGCGAATCCGTCCGAGGCGAAGGTCCCGATCGACGCGCCGTCCACGAATGCCTCGTACCTGGACAGGCCGCCGTCGCCGGCGATCAGGAACGACGGCGTCGCCGAGGAGCTGGACGTCTTGTCCGACCCGAGCTGTAGGTTCCTCCCGCAGGCTCCGTTATCGAGCTGTGCCGTGTTGAGTGTCGCTCCGTGTGACGCGCTAGCGAGTGCGAAAGCGACCGACGCGACAAACAGGAGTGCCACCGACCGACGAATCGTCGTCATGAGATTCCTCCCCGAATGAACTGACTAGGCGAGGCGAGTCTATGGCGTGCTCGCGGATTATCATGCCCCTTTTGGGGTAATTCAAGTAGGTTTTGGCGCAAAAACCTCTCCGAGATTTGACTAGTAAGCTCGGTGTAGCGCAAGCTGGGCTAACTGAGTATTACAAGTGCCAACCAAGTTCGCCCGGCTGTGGCGGTGAGCATGAATGTCTGCGACGGCAGTCCGGGGCCGGTGGCGGTCAGCGTGTACTGCGCGGGCGGCACGCTCGAGAGCTTCCAGACGCCGCTCGTGTTCGACGTCGTGCTCTTGAGGGTGCCGTTCGCCAGGCGGAGCGAGACGGTCGCGCCGCTGACGGGCCTGCCCGCGGCGTTGTAGACGACTCCGCCCAGCGTCCCGGTCGAGCTGGTCGACAGTGAGGCTGTCTTCGGCTTCGTCGAGGTCGAGAGGATCGACTGGTTTCCGGAGGCGTCGAGGGCGCGCACCTGGTACGTGTGCGTCGACGCCGCGGCGAGCCCCGCGTCGAGGAAGTAGGTCTTCGGGACGGTCGCGACCAGCGTGCCGTCGCGGAACACCCGATAGCTCGTGATGCCCGTGTTGTCGGTTGACGCCGTCCAGTTCAGGGCCACCTGGCTCGTGCCGGCGACGAGCGCCTTCGGCGCACCGGGCTTCGAGGGCGGCGTCGTGTCGGGCGCGACGAGCGTGACGAAGCGCTCGCTCGAGGCCGCGCTCTCGCCGGCCGCGTTCAGGGCGGTCACCTCGTAGTAGTAGGTCGTTCCGTAGGCGATCGCGCCGTCGCTATAGCTCGTCTCGCTCCCGAGGGTCGCGAGGAGGCTCTCTCCGCCGCTCACCGTGCCACGGTAGACGCGATAGCCGGTGACCGGGGAACCGCCGTCCGAGGCGCCGGCGGTCCAGGACAGCAGGACGGGGTTCGTCGCCGTGACCGAGTCGAGCGACGGCGCGTCGGGGACCCTGACGACGGACGCGGCGAGCGGCGTCGCGGAGCGCTCGTTCGACGGCGCGCCTTCGCCGAGCGCGTTGAGCGCGGCGACACGGTAGTAATAGGTCGTGCCGTTGGCGGCGCCGCTGTCGAGGTAGCTCGTGCCGGCAACGGTCGCGAGCAGCGTCTCGCCGCCGCTCGCAGTGCCGCGGTAGACGTTGTACCCCGTGAGTGCGAAGCCGCCGTTCGACGCGGGCACGCTCCAGCGGAGCGTCACGCTGCTGTCGCCGGCATCGGCGCCGTCCAGCGCGGGCGCGCCGGGAACCGTCCCGGGCGTCGAGTCGCGCTCGAGCGAAAGGCTGCCGTCGCCGACGCGGTTGGTCGCGCTGACGCGGTAGTAGTAGGTCGTGCCGTTGGCGAGGCCGGAGTCGAGGTAGCCGGTTGCGGTGTCGAGCGTCGCGAGCAGCGTCTCGCCGCCGCTCGACGTCCCGCGGTAGACCTTGTAGCCGCTCACGGCCGCGCCGCCGTCGGACGCGGGGGCGGTCCAGTCGAGGCGGACGAAGCCGTCGCCGGCCGACGGCTGCGCGAGCGTCGGGGCACCCGCCGTGGTCGCCGGAGTCGCTGTTCGCTCCTCCGAGAGGGGGCTGTCGCCGAGCGCGTTGCGGGCCGCGAGGCGGTAGTAGTACGTCGTCCCGTTCGCGAGGCCGCCGTCGGTGTAGGTGGTCGACGTGCCGAGCGTCGCGACGAGTGTCTCGGCGCCGCTCGAGGTCGATCGGTAGAGCTTGTAGCCGGTCAGCGCGCTGCCGCCGTTTCCGGGCGCGGCCCACGCGAGGGTGACGGTCGTGTTCCCGGCGACCGGGGCGCCGAGCGACGGCGTGGCGGGCGTCGTGGCGGGCGTCGCGAAGCGCTCGGTCGAAAGGGCGCTGTCGCCGACACCGTTGGTGGCCGCGAGCTTGTAGTAGTAGGTGACGCCGTTCGCGAGCCCGGTGTCGAGGTACGTCGTCGCCGTGCCGAGGTTCGCGACGAGCGTCTCGGCGCCGCTCGACGTCGAGCGGAAGAGCTTGTATCCGGTCAGCGCGCTGCCGCCGTCGGCCGGAGCGGACCACGACAGGCCGACGGTGCGGTCGCCTGCGGCGGGCGCGGCGAGCGCGGGAGTCGCGGGCACCGTCACGGCGGCCGCGGGCGTGGCGGAGAGCTCGGCCGAGAGGCCGCTCTCGCCGCGGCTGTTCGTGGCGCTCAGCTTGTAGTAATAGGTGACGCCGTTCGTCAGGCCCGTGTCGCTGTACGTCGTGCCGGTGCCGAGCGTCGTGAGCAGTGTCTCGCCGCCGCCGGTGGTCGCCCGGTAGAGCTTGTAGCCCGTGATCGCGGCGCCGTTGTCCGCCGGGGCATTCCAACTCAGGTCGACCTTGTTGCTCGCTGCCGTCGCCGGCTTCCACGTCGGCGCGGCGGGGGTGGTGGCGGGGATCGCGGACACTTCGTTCGAGAGGCTGCTGTCGCCTGCGGCGTTGCCGGCGGTGAGCTTGTAGTAGTAGGTGGTGCCGTTGCCGAGGCCGGTGTCGGTCCAGCTGGTGCCGGTGCCGAGGGTGGTGAGGAGGGTCTCAGCGCCGCTGGAGGTCGAGCGGTAGAGCTTGTAGCCGGTGAGCGGGGAGCCGCCGTTGTCGGAGGGCGCGGACCAGGTGAGCGTGATCCGGGCGTTGCCGCCGGTGGCGCTGCCAAGCGCGGGTGAGGCGGCCTTGCCGAACGGGGTGCTGGAGCGCTCGGCGGATTGGCTGCTGTCGCCGACGGTGTTGCTGGCGGCGAGCTTGTAGTAGTAGGTGGTGCCGTTGCCGAGGCCGGCGTCGGTGTAGCTGGTGGCGGTGCCGAGCGTCGCGAGCAGTGTCTCGCCTCCGCTCGTGGTCGAGCGGTAGAGCTTGTAGCCGGTAAGCGGGCTGCCCCCGTCGCCGGGTGCGCTCCAGGAGAGCGCGACCGAGCGGTCACCCGCAACAGCACCGCTCAGGGCCGGCGTTGCGGGCGCTGTCGGCGTCGCGACGCCGTTAAGGACGTTGACCGTGATCGTCCTGCTGACGGTGTTGTCGGGATAGTCGTGCACCACGGTCGTCAGCGTGTGCGTGCCGTTCGCGACGCTCGTCGTGTTCCAGCTGTAGCCGAACGGGCTCGTCGCGCTCGTCGACTTCGTGACGCCGTCGACCTGGAAGTCGACCTTCCAGACGCCGGTGTTGTCCGCGCCCGCGGCCGTCAGACCTACCGTCCCGGAGAGGACCGATCCGTCCGTCGGGCTCGTCAGGCCGCCGGTCGGCGCCGCCGTGTCGATCGTGACCGGAAAGCTCAGCGAGAGCTGGCTCTTGTTTCCGGCCTGGTCGAGCGCGGTCGCGGTGACGACGTAGCTGCCGTCCGAGAGCGTCGACGTCGTCGCCGACCACGCGCCGTTGGCGTCGGCCTTCGCGCCGCCGAGGATCAACGGGCCGCTGAACAGCTGGATCGAGACGTTCGGGTCGGCGAAGCCGCTGAAGTTCGGCGTGCGGAACCTCGTGATGTGGTCGCCGAGGAGGCCCGAGTCGCTGTACGACGCGATGACCGGAACCGACGGCTGTGCCGGCGGGACGGTATCCACGGTGAAGTTGAACGGGACGACCGTGAACGTCGAGTGTGGCTGCAGCTCGTTGGCCGTCAGCAGATGCGGCCCGTCCGCGAGCGGGATCGTGTCGTAGACGCAGACGTTCGCGAACCCGTCGGAAGCGAAGATCCCGATCGACGCGCCGTCGACGAACGCCTCGTACCTCGACAGGCCGCCGTCGCCGGCGATCACGAAGGACGGCGTCGCGGATGCGCTGGCCGTACGGTCGGAGCCGAGCTGAAGATTGCGCCCGCACGTCCCGTTGTCGAGCTGTGCGGTGTTCAACGTGGCGGCGCCCGAACCGCCCACGACGACCAGACCGACGAGCGCGGCCGCCATGATCGGCGGCAGCACACGAAGGAGGGAACGGCGGGAGCGGTTGCGGCGGCGGTGCATATGACTCGACACGTGTCTCGGCGCCGCGAGGGCGTGCCTGTTCCCCCCAACGAGTGAATGCCGTTCCGCGACCGTGCAGGTCTGCCGCTCGCGGGCGTTCACCGTTCACGTATCTCAACGGCCCCGGGCTCGGCTTTGTCGCCTCAACGGGCGAGATCCGGGCCTCCGGTCGTTCCTGTCCGGACGGCCCTGTCTTGAAATCAGCGTCCGCAGTGGCTAGCCTCACGTACGGGGTTGCGGTCGGGCCGTCAGAAAAGCGGCCGGAGAAGGGCTACCGGATTGGGGAGACAAATGAGTCGATGCGGAGTTGGCTGTAGGGCGCTGGCTGTCTTGGCGGCGCTTTCGGCGGTTCTGGTGCTCGGAGTTCCGAGCGCCATGGCTGCATTTCACGGGGTCGCGCAGACGAAGCAGTGCGCGAGCCCGACGAAGATCGGGGATGCGTACACGTGTTTGGCGCAGATCCTGAATGTCGTCGACACGGGTCACGACACGATCCGGGTGACGGGCCTGAGCGACACGGTGAACGCTGCGGGCGGTGGAGTGACGACGGGGAACATCCTCTCGAGCACCGGCCTCGTGTTCAACGGCGCCGTGACGTGCATCGGCGGTACGGGCGCCGGCACCGTCGCCGATCCGTACATCGGGGCGACGGAGTGCTTGTTGCCGTTCGGCTCGAGCATCACGACGAAAGCGTTCTCGCACTACACGGTGCAGGCGGCGGACTTCAACATTCCGACGACCACCGCGTTGGCGGCGGCGGCGAACGTTGGGGACACGAACGTCAAGTTGAACCAGACCCAGATCGCGGTGGGTCAGACGCTGATCATCGATCCGGCCGGCGCGAATCCGGAGACGCGGACGGCGACTGCCGTCGGCACCGCAGGCGCAGCCGGGACGGGTGTCAGCTTCGCGACGCCGCTCGCGTTCGCGCACGCCTCCGGGACGCGGGTCGACTTGTTCGCGCATCGGCTGACGGACACGCTGACGTGGAACTGGAACAACACCTGCACGTTCGATCCGGACAGCGACTGCACGACCGGAGCGCAGATCGCGACCGCGGGTGCCTCGACGATCGTGCAGAAGCTCGGCTCGTCGACGGCAACCGACATCCACAACGCCGCGCATCAGACGGTGACGGTCGTGGACGCCGGCTCGACGGTGCACGACTTCGTGACGGTGTCCGGTCAGCCGGGCTCGCCGAATCCCACCGGGAACGTGAGCATCGACTGGTTCCTCAACGGGACCTGCGATGGTGCTCCGGCCGCGAACTCCGGCAGCATCGGACCGTTGAACGCGAGTGGTCAGCTCGACGCGACCGGCTTCGCCTTCACGGTCAACTCGGCGGGTCATCGCGCGTTCCGGGCGACCTATCTCGGTGACGCGACGTACGACGGCTCGGTCGGTGCGTGTGAGCCGCTGACGGTGGTCGACGCGAACATCCAGTTGACGCCGCCGACGGCGACGAACCACATCGGCTCGCCGCACGTGCTGACGTGTCACATCAACGTCAACGACGGCAACGGCTTCACGAACGCGCCGGCAGGCACCGTCTGCACGGTGAGCATCATCGCCGGGCCGGGCGGTCCGACCTCGCAGAACTGCGCGACGGATGCGACAGGCAGCTGCCAGGTGACGATCAACTCGAACGCGACCGGTGCCAGCACGATCCGTGCGAGTACCGACGTCGCCGTCGCAGGGTTGTCGATCCACCGGCAGACAGGTGACGCGCACGTCGGAGACAGCGTGGATGCCCAGAAGCTGTGGGTGAACGCGGCGATCGTGATCGCGCCGAGCGCGACGAACGAGATCAACGCGCCGCATACGTTCACGGTGACGGTGCTCCAGGACACGGGCTCCGGGCTCGTTCCTGTTGGCGCAGGCGTGCCGTGCAACGTGACGCTGACGAACGGCGGCGCCGCGGCTGCGACTCCGGCCGGACCGTTCAACCTGACGACGAACGCGAGCGGTCAGTGTTCGGTGACCTTCACGTCGGCGACGGCTGGCACCGTGACGGGCCATGCGTCCTCGGTCGTGACGATCAACGGCCTCGCGAATCCGGTCGAGACGAACGGCGTGGCTCCGAACTCCGCTAACGCGGTGAAGACGTTCGTGGATGCGAACATCAGCCTGACGCCGGGCACGGACACGGATCCGGTCGGCGACAACCACGTGCTGACTTGCCACATCAACGTCAACACGGGTGGCGGTGCCGGGTACGTGGCTGCTCCGGACGGCACGATCTGTTCGGTCAACATCGCCAGCGGGCCTGGCTCGTTCGTCGGGTCGAGCTCGTGCGCGACGACCGGTGGTACCTGCACGGTGACGATCACGTCGGCAACGGCCGGGACGACGACGA
This sequence comes from Gaiellaceae bacterium, assembly GCA_045806505.1. Taxonomy (GTDB): domain Bacteria; phylum Actinomycetota; class Thermoleophilia; order Gaiellales; family Gaiellaceae; genus DASVFB01. Next base: position 4,134 of record JBJMJE010000120.1, on the reverse strand, counting down.
TCCACGCGACGACGACGCTGTCGGTCGGTGGCGTGTCGTTGACCCGCGCTACTGGTGACGCGCATGTGGGCGATGGCCCGAATGCGACCAAGAACTGGGCGGGGGCGAGGATCTCGATCGCGCCGAGCGCGACGAACGAGATCGGCCAGCCGCACACGTTCACGGTCACCGTCGAGCAGGACACGGGCTCCGGCTTCGTGCCGGTGCCGGCTGGAACGCCGTGCAACATCACGTTGACCAACGGTGGCGGAGCCGTCGCAACACCGGCGGGACCGTTCAACCTGACCACGAACGCGAGCGGTCAGTGCTCCGTCACGTTCACGTCGAATACGACGGGGACGGTCACGGGTCATGCGTCGTCCACGTTGAGCATTGGTGGCCAGTCGGTCACCGTGCAGACGAACGGCGTGGCGCCAAACTCGGCTGACGCGGTGAAGACGTTCGTGAACGCGAAGATCGCGATCACTCCGGCGACGGCGAACAACCCGGTCGGCACGAACCACGTGCTGACGCTCCACGTCGACGTCGACCCGGGCACGGGCTTCGTCAACGCGCCCGCCGGCACCAGCATCACGGCAAGCATCCAGTCAGGCCCCGGCTCCTTCGTCGGGTCGCCTACCTGCTTGACGGTTGCTGCAACCGGTAGCTGCACGGTGACGATCACCTCCGCAACGACGGGCACCACCGTCGTGCGTGGGACCACCACCGTCAGCGTCGGCGGCGTCAGCCTCACTCGCACGACGGGTGACGCTCACGTCGGCGACAGCGCCGATGCCGGCAAGAACTGGGCGGACGACACCGTTCGGACCGACGTCCACAATGCAAGCCACAACGTGATCACGTCCGCGACGTCGGGTGACGTCGTCCACGACAAGGTGTTCGTGGCGAAGGCGGCCGGCACGCCGGCGGCGGTTCCGAATCCCACGGGCAACGTGGTCTTCCATCGGTACGCAACGCTGAACTGCAGCGGTGCCTCGACGGATCAGACGGTCGCGTTGGCCGCTGACGGCACGGCGGAGTCCGCTGCGTTCACGACGACGACGAGCGACATCTCGTACCAGGCGGTGTACTCGGGCGATGCGAACTACCCGGGGCACACCGGTGCGTGCGAGCCGCTCCACGTCGAAGTGCCGGGCGGCCTGATCGCTCCGACGCAGACGACCTGTAGCGATGTCCTGAACGGGACTGCCGACGTGCTCGGTCAGATCAATTACCCGCTGAGCGGGGGCAAGATCGGCCAGGGCATCAATCCGGGCGTGTTCTTCTTCTACTCGAAGATCACGACCACGGTGCCGAACCAGGTCGTGACGGTGTCGCAGTCGAACACGAGCACGAACAACACGCCGCTGTTCGGGATCCTGAACGGGCAGGCGTGGCTGTGGTCGGGTGACTGCAGCTCCAAGCTCGTCGGCTCTACGTCGGGGCCGAACGCCTCGGCGGCATCGTTCACGGTGCCCACCCCGGGTAGCTACATCATCGGGATCAAGTACCAGACGAAGACGATCGTCGGAGCCAACGCACCGGTGCCGGCGGACATCACGTACAACTTCTCGACGTCACTGGGCGGCGCGACGGGCGCCTCGGTGCTGCTCAAGAAGCAGTAAGCCAAACGAAACACGAAGCACTGAAGAGGGCCGGCAACCGCCGGCCCTCTTCGTCGTTCAGGTGACTCAAACGGGGTGTTGAGAAGTTCGAAAGTGGTAACTACAGTGAAGAGAGTAATTTCCGCCGCCGGCGGCATGGTTAGGCGGTGATGCCGGCGGGACGGGCACAACTGGGGAGGGTAGGGTCACATGGGTAAATCTTTGAGGGGGAGGGCGCTCCTTGCGGTCAGCGCCGTCTCGATTGTTCTGCTCTACAGCGTCGGCGGAGCATCCGCGGCGTTTCACGGAGTCGCGCAGGCGAAGCAGTGCGTGAGTCCTGTGAAGATCGGCGATCCGTACGTCTGTACGGGTCAGATCCTGAACGTGGTCGATACGGCGCACGACACGATTCGCGTCACGGGACTGAGCGACACGGTCAACTCCGCCGGAGGCGCGGTGCCGACGGGGAACATCCTGGCCAGCACCGGTCTCGTCTTCACCGGCGCCGTGACGTGTATCGGCGGTTCGGGTGCCGGCACCTTTGCGGATCCGTACATCGGCGCGACGGAGTGCTTGTTGCCGTTCGGCTCGAACATCACGACGAAGGCTTTCTCGCATTACACGGTCCAGCCGGGTGACTTCGGCCTGCCGAACAACAAGCTGACGGACACGCTGATCTGGAGCTGGAACAACACCTGTACGTTCGATCCGGACCAGGACTGCACGACGAATGCGCAGACTGCGACGGCAGGTGCGTCGGCGACCGTGGTCAAGCTCGCGTCGAGCACGGCAACGGACATCCATAACGCGGCGCACGGGACGGTCACCGTCGTCGAGGCGGGCTCGACCGTGCACGACTTCGTGACGGTGTCGGGTCAGCCTGGCTCGCCGAACCCGACCGGGAACGTGAACATCGACTGGTTCCTGAACGGAGACTGCACGGGCGCGCCGCAGGCGACGTCGGGCAGCATCGGCCCGTTGAACGGGAGCGGGCAGTTCGACGCGACCGGCTTCAGCTTCACCGTGAACAGCGCCGGCTTCCGGGCGTTCAGGGCGCACTACCTGGGTAACGCGACCTACAACGGGTCGGATGGTGCGTGTGAGCCGTTGCGCGTGGTCGACGCGAACATCCAGATCACGCCGGCGACGGCGACGAACCCGGTTGGCACGAATCACGTGCTGACCTGTCACATCAACGTCAACGACGGGACGGGCTTCGTGAATGCTCCGGCAGGCACGGTGTGCACAGCGTCGATCACCGGCCCCGGCTCCTTCGTCGGCTCGAACCAGTGCGCCACCGTCGGCACCACGGGTAGCTGCACCGTGACCATCAGCTCGTCGACTCCGGGCACGACGACGGTGCAGGCGACGACGAACGTGAGCGTCGCCGGCCTCGCGCTCACGCGCACGACCGGTGATGCGCATGCGGGCGACAGCCCGAACGCGACGAAGCTGTGGGCGGACGACGTCGTAACGACTGTGGTTCGTGATGCGGCGAACGCCGACGTCACGAACCAGACGGTTCCGAGCGGGACGGTCGTGCACGACGAGGCGACCGTGGCCAAGGCTCCGAACACGCCCGCCGCGGCACCTGCGCCGACAGGCACCGTCACGTTCACGCTCTACAGCACCGGGAACTGCACCGGCACGGTCGTCGCGACGGATGTGAACAAGCCGCTGAACGCGAGCGGCGTGGCGACGTCGGTCACCTTCACGACGCCGAATGCAGGCGGTGTGTTCTCGTACCGTGCGCATTACAACGGTGACGCGAACTACCCGGCGCACGACGCTGCGTGTGAGCCGTTCCAGGTGAACGCGGTCGAAGGACGGGGCCGGATCACCGGTGGCGGCAGCATCTTCGACACCGTGAACGGGGTGCCGAACACGCGGATCACGCACGGCTTCGAGCTCCGCTGTGATCCGACGGACAGGCGGCAGAGCCTCGAGATCAACTGGGCAGGCGGGAACAACTTCCACCTCGACAAGCTGATCAACAGCGTCGTCTGCTTCGACGATCCGACGACGGCACCGCCGCCGCCGCCGGGCACCGTGTTCGACACGTACGCGGGCAACACGTTGTTCGAGGGTCACACCGGCTACCACGGCTTTGGCTACGCCGTGGGCACCGGGACCTGCAACAAGCTGCCGGCGACGATCTACTTCATCCTGATCGACGCAGGTGAGCCGGGCACGGCGGACATCGCCGAGTACCACATCACCGGCGGCTGCACCCTCAACGTCGGGCCGAAGCTCCTGACGTTCGGAAACCACCAGTTCCACAAGAACTAGGAGAGAGTCGTGAGGAGCGGAGGCGCAAGTCTCCGCTCCTCGTCTCCTTCACGTCCGGCGCCTTAACTCGCGCTTTGCAGTTTTTCGGGCGCTCTGCCACTACAGTTCGGACGGATCAGAGCCCGCCGCGCAGTGCCGGCGCAGGGGTCCACGAGGGCGACGCCGTCGAGCGGGACTAACGAGTAGGAGGACTGGGATGCGTTATCGGGTGTTGGCTGTCGTCGCCGTCGTGCTCGGCGTCGCGTTGCCGGCGGCGGCCCTC
>JBJMJE010000119.1:0-3535 GCA_045806505.1 Gaiellaceae bacterium | reverse complement strand
CGTCGTCTTATCCGGTCCCAGCAGCGAGCCCGCGCCGAGCGCCGGGCGGCTGTTCGCGCCGGGGCTGAGCGCGACGTAGCGGTTCGCGATGCCCGACAGCGACGTCGCCCGGATCGTCGCGGTCGTCCCGTCGTGCAGCGGCGCGAAGTCGCGGTCCACCGCGATCTCGATCTCCGCCTGGTTGTCGTCGGTCAGCTTGATGTCGCGGACCGAGCCGACGCGTCGCCCGCCGACCTGCACGTCGTCGTCCTTGACGAGCTGCCCGGCGTCCTGGAAGCGCAGGCGGTACGTCGTCGTGCCCCCGTCGCGGAGGAGCACCACGGCGACGACGGCGATCACCGCGGCGAGCGCGACGAGCGCGACGCCGCGCGCGGCCGTCATCGGGCGGCCTCGGCGCTCAGGCGACCGGAAGGTGGTGTGGGCCTTGGGGGCAGGGGTGGGTGCGGTGGGGGCGGAAGCGCGGCGGGATTGAATACCCGGCGCGTTGAGCGCGTATTAACACGGCCGGCGGGACGGCACGCAACGCGCTGTTTGGCGGTGCAACGCTATTCCATACCGAGCGGCCCCTGCGACTCGCCCGACAGGAACTGGCGCACGAAGGCGTTGTCGGAGTTGAAGAGCTCCTCGGCGGGACCCGACTCCACGATCCGTCCCTTCCACAGCACGGAGATGTGCTCGGCCACGCGACGCGCGCTCATGATGTCGTGGGTGATGACGACGTAGGCGCCGCCGTTCTCCTCGTGGATCTCCTGGATGAGCTCGCACAGGAGCGCGGTGCGGACGGGGTCGAGGCCCGAGTCCGGTTCGTCGAAGAGCACGATGTCGGGGTCGAGCACGAGCGCGCGCGCGAAGCCGGCCCGCTTGCGCATCCCGCCCGACAGCTCGTTGGGCATCTTGGCGCCCGAGTTCGCGAGGCCGACCTCGCGCAGGCGCCGGTCGACGATCTCGCCGATCTCGTCCTCGCCCTTGTCGGTGTGCTGGCGCAGCGGGAACGCGACGTTGTCGAAGAGGTTCATCGAGCCGAAGAGCGCGCCGTCCTGGAACAGGACGCCGAACTTCTTGCGCATCTCGAAGAGCTCGTCGTCGGCCATGTTCGGCACCGACTGGCCGTGCACGAGCACGTCGCCCTCGTCGGGATAGAGCAGGCCGACCATGTGCTTGATGCACACCGACTTGCCGGTCCCCGACGGCCCGAGGATCATCGAGATCTTGTCGTCGGGGATGCCCATGTTCAGGCCGCGGAGGATCTTGTTGCGGCCGAAGGACTTGTGGACGTCGACGAACTCGACGGCGTCCTGCGTGCCGGTCGGCCGGTTCAGGCCGGTGTGCCAGCGGTACTCGTCGTCCTCCGCGTCCCCCGCCTCGCGGACGACCGACACGCGCGACGGCGGCCGGTCCTCCGGCGGCGTCGGCGGGCCGCCGCGCGGCGCGGGCTCGGTCGGCGCCTCGTCGTCGTGGGTGAAGCGCGTCTCCTCCGGCTCGTCGCCGGGGCGCTCGAAGCGCTCGTCGTCTCGGTCCATGGGCGTCATCCTCCGATCGGGGCGCGCGGGTTCGCGCCCCAGAACAGCTGGGTGCCGAGCATCCCGATCAGGTGCACGAGCACGATGTTCATCACCATCGACTTCGCGGTCGCGGTCCCCACGCCGACCGGGCCGCCGCTCGCGTTGTAGCCGTAGTAGCAGCCCACGAGCACGATGGCCGTCGCCATGAACATGCCCTTGAGCACGCTGTACAAGAGGTCGGGTGGGTTCTGGAACATCCAGAAGACGAGGAAGAACCCGCCGGAGCTCACCTCCCCGATCTGCTGCACCACCGCCAGGTAGCTCGCGAAGAAGCCGGCCCCGACCGCCGCGATGTACATGAACGGCAGGACGAGCCAGGCGGCGAGCAGGCGCGTCGCGCACAGGAACACCATCGAGTCGATGCCCATGACCTCGAGCGCGTCGATCTCGTCGGAGATCCGCATGGAGCCGAGCTCGGCGACGATGCCCGTCCCGACCTTCGCGGCCATCATGTAGCCGAACGCGTACGGCACGAGCTCGCGCAGGTCGCACCACGCGCTGAACACGCCGGCGTACGCGGGCGCGCCGACCGAGCGGTTGAAGTACGCCCCCTCGATGCCGCACTGCAGGCCGATGATGAAGACGAGGCCCCAGATGACGAGCGTCGAGGACAGCACGAGGATGCCGGCCTGCCGCAGCGCCTCGCCGAAGAACCGGAAGACGCGCAGGCCGAAGACCATGCCGAGGACGCGGCCGCAGAACTTCGCGATCTCGCCGAAGTTGGCGATCCAGTCGCGCGGGACGGCGAGCCAGCCCATCAGCGGATGACCGTGATCTCGGGATGCGTAGCGAGAAGCGTCTGCGTGAAGACGTAGTTGAACGCGAAGACGCCGAGGAACGCGATGACGACCGCCTGGTTCACCGCGCGGCCCACGCCCTGCGCGCCGCCGGAGGCCGTCATGCCCTTGTAGCAGCAGACGATCGCGATGATCGCGCCGAACAGCGTGCACTTGAGCACCGAGCCCCACAGGTCGGTGATCGAGGCGTTCGTCAGGAACGTCGCGAAGAACGGGCCGAGCGGGGCGCCGTTGACGAGCGTCGCGATGACGCCGCCGAAGATGCCGAACAGCACCGCGTAGACGTCGAACAGGCCGGTGACGAGCATCAGGGCGAGGAAGCGCGGCACGACGAGGTTCTTGACCGGGTCGACGCCGAGCACCTGCAGCGCGTCGAGCTCCTCGCGGATCTTGCGCGCGCCGAGGTCCGCGGTGATCGCCGTGCCCGCCACGCCGGCGAGCACGACGGCGTCGACGAACGGCGCGAACTCGCGGATCGAGGCGAGGACGAAGAACCCGCCGAGGCGATCGAGGGCGCCGAACAGCACCAGGAAGTTCGCCGCCTGCAGACCCGGAGCGGCGTAGCCGAAGGCGACCGTCGAGATGAGCAGGGGGAACCAGCACAGCCGCAGGGCGAACAGGAACTGGCTGACGAACTCGCCGCCGTAGGGGTACGGCGGACGCAGGGCGGAGACGATCGTCTTGCCCGTCAGGATCATCATGTCCCCGACCTCTTCGAGCAGGTTCTTCGCGGGAAGAAACGCTCGGTCGGCGACGGATCGGACCATCCATCCCCTCCTGTGGACCCTCGCCGGCGCGCGCCCGACGGCCGCGCGCGGGGCAACAATATCTCTGCCGGCTCACAACGGACTCCAGGCTCCAAACTGGCGGTCAGTTGCTACGGTCCCGCGCGCTGTGGAGGCCGCCCGCGCTCTGCGCCGCACCGCTGCGCCCCTTGGCGCGCTCGCCGTGCTCGGCGTCGCGGGCTGCGGCGGCGGCGCCCGCCAGGACGCCGACGAGCCGGCGCGGACCTACCGCGTGACGATCGTGCGCGCTTCGTTCCCCGCACGGCAGCGGCTCGCCGCCCCGACCCGGCTCGTCGTCGAGGTGCGCAACACGAGCAAGGCGACGGTGCCCGACATCGCCGTGACCGTCGACTCGTTCTCCGCACGCAGCGAGCGCTCGGACCTCGCCGAC
>JBJMJE010000118.1:0-3248 GCA_045806505.1 Gaiellaceae bacterium | reverse complement strand
GACTTCGCCTATGCCGTGCACACAGACGTCGGCCACCGAACGGTCGGCTCGAAGGTGAACGGCCGGATCGTGCCGCTGCACTACCGGCTCCACAACGGCGACTTCGTCGAGATCCTCACGTCGAAGTCCGGTCGCGGCCCTTCCCGCGACTGGATGAAGATCGCCGCCTCCTCGCGCGCGCGCAACAAGATCCGCGCGTGGTTCTCCCGCGAGACGCGCGCTGACACCGAGCAGAAGGGCCGCGAGGCGCTCGAGCAGGCGCTGAAGTCGCAGAACCTGCCACACAAGAAGCTCGCCGGCTCGGCCGTGCTCGCGCAGGTGATCCGCGAAGCAGGCTTCAAGAAGGCGGAGGACTTCTACCTCGCGCTCGGCTCGGGAAAGGTCGGACCGTCGCAGATCGTCAACAAGGTCATCCAGCGACTGAAGACGGACGAGGTCGCCGAAGAGGAGACGATCCCGCTCAAGCCGGCGAAGGCGAAGCGGACGATTTCGTCGGGGCAGGTCGGCGTCAACGTGCAGGGAGTCGACGACGTGCTCGTGCGCCTCGCGAAGTGCTGCACGCCGGTGCCGGGCGACGACATCGTCGGCTACATCTCGCTCGGCAAGGGCATCACGATCCACCGCGACGACTGTCCGAACGTCAAGGCGCTGAAGCGGAACCCCGAGTGGTTCACGCCGGTGAGCTGGGAGGACGGTGCGGTGCAGCGCGGGTTCCGCGTCCAGATTGCCGTCTATTCGTGGGACCGGCCGCGGCTGCTCGAGGACGTCGCACGGACGTTTGCCGAACACGGCGCCAACATCGTCAGCTACGGCGGTGTCGTCGACGATCAGCTCGCGAAGAACTGGTACACAGCCGAGCTCGGCGACGTGAAGGACCTGCGTGCGCTCCTGACCGCGCTGCGGAACATCGAAGCCGTGTTCGACGCGTACAGAGTCACACCCAGCTAGTCCGCGGCCAAGCCCTGCGTGACCGGGACTCGATCCGGGCGTGGACGGAGAGCCTGCCCGACGCGCTCGGGCTCGGCATCCTCGTCGGCTAGCGCGTCCCTCGAACGAGCGATCATCCTCCGGCACCGGCGGATTCGCTCGTTCGAGGGATGGTGTGCTCCGGCGCGCCGAACTACAACGTGAGCAAGGGGAATGAGGGTGGCGAGCGGCGGCGCCCGAACGCTTGCGGGGGCGAACGGGCGCGCGCTCGGCGGGCGGCTACAGGGAGACGTCCTCTCCCTCGAACGTCGTGATCGTGGCGCGGAACGTCTGCGGGATCTCGCACGCCGCGCGCTCCTCGAGGTCGACGAGAACGAGCGTCTGCGTGGCGGTGACCATGAGGGCGTCGTCGCGCGCGCGGTACGCCGCCGCCTCGTACGTCGCGCTCGTCCGGCCGATCCGTGCGGCGCGAATGAACACCTCGAGCTCGTCGTCGAAGACCGCGGGCGCGTCGTATTCGATCGTGCACGCGCGCATGACGAACTCGACGCCCGGCTCGCCGATGTCCATCCCGAGCAGGCCGAGCTTGCGGTGGTACTCGACCCGCGCGAGGTCGATGTACGGGAAGTACCGGCCGTAGTACACGATCCCCTGCGCATCCGTGTCGGAGAAGCCGACGCGCGTCCGCGCGCTGAACTTGAACGGCGGCTTCACGTGCGTCCGTAGCGCTGCATGACTTCCGCGAGCGCGTCGTGCGGTAACGCGTGCACGGTCGTGCCGTCGCGGCCGGTCATCGTTGTCGCGGCGACGAGTGCGTTCACGATCGCCTGCTCCGTGGCCTCGATCGCCGCGTAGAAGAGCCCGTTCAGCCGCTCGTTCGGCACGACGGTCGCCGTGCCGTTTGCCTCGGGATCGCGGTTGCCGGTCGCGAACGCGAGCAGGAGGTCGCCACTCGAGTCCTCACCGGCCCCGCCGGTGCGTGCAACGCCGAGCGCCGCCCGCTGCGCGAGTCGCGCGCACTGGTGCGGCAGGAGCGGCGCGTCCGTTGCGACGACGACGATGATCGATCCTGCAGGGCCGTCGGCGGGCAGCGGCACGCGCTCTCCGTCGAGCTCGCGACCTACCGGGACACCATCGATCGCAAGCCGCCTGCGCGCGCCGTGGTTCGCCTGCACGAGCACGCCCACGACGTGGTCGCCGCTGCGCCGAGATGCTGTCCCGATGCCGCCCTTGAAGCCGTGGCAGATCATCCCCGTGCCGCCGCCGACGCAGCCCTCCTGCACCGCGCCGTCGGTCGCCGACTCCAGCGCCGCGAATACGTGCTCGGCGCGCACGTGCATCCCCTCGATGTCGTTGAGTGTTCCGTCGTACGTCTCGCCGACCACAGGCAGATGCCAGCGCCCGCGGCTCGCGCGGTGCTGCGATGCGACGAGCGCGTCGCGCACCACGCCGACCGAGAACGTGTTCGTGATCCCGATCGGTGTCGTGAGCAACCCCGACTCGCGCACCCACTCCAGTCCTGTCAGTTCGCCGTTGCCGTTCAGGCGGTGCGGCGCGGCGAAGCACGGCGAGCCGCCCGGCGTGGGGAGGACGACGGTGACGCCGGTGCGGACGTCGTCGCCCTCGATGAGCGTCGTGTGGCCGACGCGGACGCCTGCGACGTCCGTGATCGCGTTCAGGCGCCCGCTTTCGAGCTCACCGACGGCGATCACGAACGAATCACGTCGAGCACCTCGTCGCGCTTGCGCTCCATGAGCTCCTGCGACCGCGCTTCGAGGTTGAGACGGAGCAGCGGCTCGGTGTTCGACGGGCGCACGTTGAAGTGCCAGTCGTCCGCCGTCACGGAGACGCCGTCGAGGTGTGAGATCTCGCCCTGCCGGCCGAGCGTCTCCTCGAGCTCGGCGAGCTTCGCGTCCACGTCGCTCACCGTCGTATTGATCTCGCCGGTGATGAAGTAGCGGGAGCGGTACGGCTCCAGGATCTCCGAGAGCCTGCGCCCACGCTTCGAGATCAGCTCGAGCATCAGCAGGAACGGGACGACGCCCGAGTCGGCCTGCGAGAAGTCGCGGAAGTAGTAGTGCGCCGACACCTCGCCGCCGAAGACCGCACCCTCCTCGCGCATGCGGTGCTTGATGTACGCGTGCCCCACGCGGTTCACGAGCGGCACCCCGCCGGCACGCTCGATCGTCTCCGGCACGGCCCACGACGCGCGCACGTCGTAGATCACCTTGCCGCCGGGCTCCTTCTCGAGGATCGATTCCGCGAGCAGCGCCGTGACGAAGTCGCCCGGGACGAACTCGCCGGTGTCGTCGACGAAGAAG
>JBJMJE010000117.1:0-3594 GCA_045806505.1 Gaiellaceae bacterium | reverse complement strand
ACGCTCCTGGCGTGGACGTTCCTCGGCATCGGTCAGCTGGTCGGCGCCCACTGGGCGTACGTCGAGATCGGCTGGGGCGGCTACTACGCCTGGGATCCGGTCGAGAACGCCGCGCTCATGCCGTGGCTCGCGGCGACGGCGTTCCTGCACTCGGTGATGATCCAGGAGAAGCGCGGGATGCTGAAGGTCTGGAACCTGCTGCTCGTGATCCTCGCGTTCTGCCTCTCGCTCTTCGGAACGTTCCTCACGCGCTCGGGCGTCGTCAACTCGATCCACTCGTTCACGGAGAGCCCGCTCGGCCCGTGGTTCCTCGGCTTCATCTGCCTCGTGACGGCCGCGTCGCTCGCGCTTGTGTTCTGGCGGTTGCCGCTGCTGCGGTCGAAGACGCGGCTCGAGTCGCTCGTGTCGCGCGAGGCCGCGTTCCTCTACAACAACCTGCTCCTCGTTGCGCTCTGCCTGACGATTCTCTGGGGCGTAGCGTTCCCGATGATCTCGGAGCTCGTGCAGGGCGAGGCCCGCACGATCGGGCGGCCGTACTACGACTTCTTCCTGCGGACGTTCGGCCTGCCGCTCCTGCTGCTGATGGGGATCGGGCCGCTGATCGCGTGGCGCCGCGCGTCGCTTCGCTCGCTCGGGCGGACGTTCCTCTGGCCCGCCGCGATCGCCGTCGCCCTCGGGCTCGTGCTCGTCGCGCTCGGCGCCGGGTCGTCGACGCCCGGCCTCGTCGCATACACGTTCAGCGCGTTCGTGCTCGCCACGATCGGCCTCGAGTTCGTTCGTGGCACGCGCGCGACGGGATCGTTCACGCGGCTCGTCTCGCGCAACCGGCGGCGCTACGGCGGCTACATCGTGCACGCGGCCATCGTGCTGCTCGCGCTCGGGATCGCCGGCTCCAGCGGGTACGGCTCCACGACGGAGCGGAAGCTGTCGCCCGGACAGTCGATGAACGTCGGCGGCTACACGCTCGCGTACCGGTCGCTGGCGCAGGAGCGCGAGCCGAACCACCTCGCGGTCCGCGCCGCGGTCGACGTCTATCGCGGCGGCGACCTCGTCGCGCGCGTCGAGCCCGGCAAGAACACCTACTTCGCCGAGAAGCAGGTCTCGAACGAGATGGCGATCCACACGAACTGGCTGCGCGCCGAGGACGTCGACGTGATCGCGGACCAGATCACACCCGGAGGCGCGATCTACTTCAAGGCGTTCGTCAAGCCGCTCGTGAACCTGATCTGGGTCGCGGGGCTCGTGTTCCTGCTCGGCTCGCTGATCACCCTCTGGCCGGACTCGCGCGAGGAGCGGCGGCTTGCCGCGCGCTACGCGCTCGCCCAGGGATGACGGCCTCGCTCGTCCTGGCGGCGGCCGTCGCCGTCGCGGCCGTGCTGCTCGTCGCCGTGCCGTTCCTGCGCGAGCCGACTCCGCGCGAGGACCGGCTCCGCGAGCCGCGCCAGGCGGGAAAGCGACAGCTCGAGCTCGCCGAGGAGCGCGATCGTGCACTGGCGGCGCTGAAGGAGCTCGAGTTCGACCACCGCACGGGCAAGCTCTCCGACACCGACTACCGCGAGCTCGTGGGCACCTATCGCCGCCGTGCGGCCGCGGCGCTGCAGGCACTCGGATCCGCTCGATGACGCAAGACGACGACGTCACGCAGTCGCAGCCGCTGCCGCCGCACGAGACGACGGCGTCGCCGGTGGAGGTATCGGTCGCGCTGCCGCGCTACTTCGGCATCACACCGCCGACCTTGCTCTTCGGAATCGCGACCGCGACGCTCGCCATCGCGATCACGCTCGCGATCCTCGCGCACTGGGTCGCGGCGCTCCTGCTGGCCGGCCTCGTGCTCGTCGAGCTCGGGCTCTTCCTCGGGCTCGCGCGGCGCAAGCCCGACACCGCCGTCGCCAAAGTGTCCGTTCGCGCGATCGACCGCGCGCGGGATCGCGCCGCCTACCTCGTGCGCGCGACGACCGTCCGTACGGAGGCCGGACGGAGGATGACGCGGCTTCGGCATGAGCTGCTCGAGCTCGATACGCGGCGCGAGCGCGAGCTGCGAGAGCTCGGCGCGGCCGTGTACGCGGGCGACGACGACGCGGCCGAGCGAGTCAAGAGCGAGCTTGCGGCCATCGATGACGACCAGCGCGCGAGGGAGGACGAGATGAAGGCGATCGACGAAGCGACGCGCGAGCACCTCGAACGTGGTCGCCTGCACATCCAGCCGACGGTCGTCAAGCCTCCCGCCGAGGACGAGAGCAGGACTCCCTCGGGCCCCTGACGAACGTTCCGCGGCGATGAAAAGCCGCGTGCTGCTCTGCCTTGCCGGCCTGCTGATCCTTGCGACGCCGGCCCCCGGCGCGGACATCCACCGGCGAAAGCAGGAGGTCGACCAGCGCATCTCGTCCCTGCAGTCGCGGATCGAGCACGCGCGCTCGCGCGAAGCCGTGCTGACGCAGGAGATCACGATCGCCAACGGCAAGATCAATGCGCTCGAGGACGACGTGAGGCGCGCGCAGGCGCAGCTCAACGCCCTCGAGGTGCAGCTCGCGGCGTCACAGCGCCGGCTCGACCGGGTCACCGAGCTCGTGAAGCTGCAGACGACGCGGCTCGTGCAGCTGCGCCGCGACTACGGCGAAGCGCTCCGACGTCTACAGCGCCGGCTGATCGACGTGTACGAGTCCCCCAGCGTCGGCGCGCTCGATGTCGTCTTCGCCGCGACGAGCATGAGCGCGATGCTCAACGACGTCGAGTACTTCGCGCAGATCGGCCGCCAGGACAAGCGCATCTCGAACGCGCTGTACGACGCGAGGAACGCGATGTTCGCCGCGCGACAGCGAACGCGGAAGCTGCAGGCGCAGATCGCTGCGGAGACGGAGGCGATTCGCGTCCGGACCGATCAGCAGCACGCGGTCGCGGCCGAGCTGATCGCGTCGCAGCAGCAGCTCGCCGTTGCTCGTACGTCGAAGCGGGACACGCTCTCGTCGATCAAGGTCGACGAGAGCGAATTCGTCGCCGAGTCGAGGTCGTTGCAGGAGGAGAGTGCCGCGCTCTCGGCGAGGATCCAGGCGGCTCAACGTGCGGCCGCCCCGCCTTCCGGTTCGAGCGGCAACGGCCAGCCGTCCGCATCGGGATTCATCTGGCCCGTGAACGGCCCGATCACGAGCCCGTTCGGCTCGCGGTGCCTCGGCAACGGCGACTGCTCGTCGCATCCCGGGCTCGACATCGGCGTGCCCGCCGGAACCCCGATCCACGCCGCCGCGGGCGGCACGGTCATCTACACCGGCTGGGCGGGCGGCTACGGCAACCTGACGCTCATCGACCACGGCCGCGGCCTCGCCACGGGCTACGGCCACCAGTCGTCGATCGCGGTCGCGAGCGGCGCGTTCGTCTCGCAGGGACAGGTGATCGGCTACGTCGGCTGCACCGGATACTGCTTCGGCGCGCACCGGCACTTCGAGGTGCGCGTCAACGGCAGGCCCGTCGATCCGCTCGCTTACCTCTGAGAAACCAGCCGACCGGCCCGCGAGGAGCCGGTCGGCCGTCGTCGGGAGACGACTCATGCGTCGTAAGCGCGTCAACCGGGAGAGGGACGGCTTACTGTTTGCAATTGAT
>JBJMJE010000116.1:0-12273 GCA_045806505.1 Gaiellaceae bacterium | reverse complement strand
CAGGTGGAGGATCCTCCGCTCGCGCTCGTCGAGCACGCGGAAGCCCGGCGCGAGCACCGCACGGTCCTCCGAGACCTCGTACTGGTGCTCGTCGCTGCCGATCGACTCGAGCGGATCGAGCTCCTCCCCGTCCTCCTGCGTGCCCCCGCTCGAGAGCGACAGCGACGAGTAGGCGCGGCCGGACTCGAGCGCCTCGAGCACCGATTCCTCCTCGACGCCCGCTGCCTTCGCGAGCTCCGGGATCGTCGGCGAGCGGCCGAGTTGCACGGTCAGCTGCTCGATCAGTCGCGAGAGCTGCACGTTCAGTTCCTGCAGGCCGCGCGGCACGCGCACCGACCAGCCCTTGTCGCGGAAGTGCCGCTTGATCTCGCCGATGATGTTCGGCGTTGCGTACGTCGTCAGCTCGACGCCGCGGTCGAGATCGAAGCGGTCGATCGCCTTGATGAGCCCGATTGCGCCGATCTGGACGAGATCCTCGAGCTGCTCGCCGCGGTACGAGTACCGCCGCGCGAGCGAGCGTACGAGCGACATGTACTGCTCGATCAGCTGCTCGCGCGCGGCGACGTCGCCCTGCTCGTGGTAGCGCCGGAGGAGCTCGCGGTCGTTACCCGGCATGCGGCACCGCCTCCACGTGCTTCCGCAGCTCGACCCAGTGGCCGCTGTCGCGCTCGCTGATCGACACGGTGTCGACGACCGTCTCGAGCACCCGGCGCAGGCCGAGGCCCGCATCCGAGGCGTGCAGCTCGTCGACGACTCGCCCGCCGAAGGGGCCGACGGTCGTCGTGATCTCACCGTCGCCGACCCGAACCTCGAGCGTGACGTCGTCGATGGCCTCGCGACGTTCGAGAAGCTCGTCCAGCGCTGTCGTCATGTCCTCGAGGACGTCGTACGTCAGGTCGAAGCGCGCCCCGAGGCCGCCGAGCACGAGGTGCGCGACTCCGAAGAAGTCGTGGTCGCGCGGAAGCTGAAGCGTGACGACGTCGTTCACGTGCGATCAGCTTCGCGGAGTTCCTCCGCGAGCTCCTGCTCACGCTCCGTCGCCGCGGTCTTGCCCACGTCGACGGCGCCACGCCAGTTCCGCCTGGTCTTGAACTCGGCGACGCCGTGAGTGACGCCGGCGGCGAAGCCCGTGATCTTCTGGACGGGACGCGTGATGGCAAAGCTGACGGCGCGGACCGCAGTGTCCGCACTATCGGCCGCGTCTACGGCGCTGTCGGTGATCTGATCGACCTTTTCCATCTGCGCGTTGACGTGATCCACCGTCGTCCCGACCTTGTTGATGACGGGGAGCACCTCTTCCTGCGTCCCCTTGATGAACGCGGAGAGGCGCTGCAGAGTTGCGCCGAGCTCGAGGCAGACCCATGCGATTCCCGCCCCGACCAGGATCAGAAAGATCGCGAGTGCGACGTCGACGACCTCTCCGGAGCTGTACGCGAGCATCGGCGGATACTAGTTCGTGACGAGGCCGGCGCCGACGACGACGTCGCCTTCGTAGAGAACTGCCGCCTGGCCGCGCGCGACGCCGTGCACAGGTTGTTCGAGGTGCAGCCTGAAGCCGGTGTCGTCGGTCTCGACCGTCGCTGCGACCGGCTCGGAGCGGTAGCGCAGCTTGGCGTGCACACGCTCGACGTCGACGTAGAGGCGCCCGCGCGCACTGACCTCCGTCGTCGCGAGCGACGCGTGCGGCCCGACCGTGACCGTGTTGGCGCGCGCATCGGTCCGCAGCGCGTAGAGCGGCTCGGCCGCTGCGATGCCGAGGCCGCGGCGCTGGCCCGGCGTGAAGCGCCAGAAGCCGTCGTGCGACCCTAGCTCGCGTCCGCTCTCGTCGACGATTGCGCCGGCTTCCGTCGCCAGGCCGTGCCGTCCGAGGAACTCGCGGTAGTCGTCGCCGGCGAGAAAACAGGCCTCCTGGCTCTCCGGCCGGCGCGCCGCCGCGAGCCCTGCGCGCTCGGCCTCTTCGCGCGTTTCCTCCTTCGTCTGCGTCCCGAGCGGGAACCAGAGCCGGTCGAGGAAGCGCGGTTCGACCCGCGCGAGCATGTAGCTCTGATCCTTGCGGGGGTCGACCGCCCGCGCGAGCAGGAGCCGGCCGCGGTGGCGGACGATGCGCGCGTAGTGGCCGGTCGCGAGGCGCGCCGCTCCCGCGCGCTCGGCGAACGCGAGCAGCTCGGCGAAACGGAAGCTCCCGTTGCACGCGATGCACGGGTTGGGCGTCTCGCCCTTCGCGTAGCCGCGGATGAAGGGACCGACGATCGCGCGGCGGAACTCTTCGCGGAGATCGAGCGTCACGTGGGGAAGGCCGAGGCGGTGGCAGGCCTCGCGTGCGGCGATGACGGCGCTCGGCGAGCAGCACGCGCGCTCGCCGTCCCGGCCGGCGGGGTCCGTCCAGAGGCGAAGCGTCACGCCGATCGCGTTCGGCCGGGCCCGCAGGAGCGCGACGGCGCTGTCGACGCCGCCGCTCATTGCCACCGCGACGCGCTCCGGGTGCGGCGCGGCGCGGAAGATCTGAGCGAGCGCGTTCGCGAGCGCGTCCACGGCGAGGGTCTCGCCGCCCACTGCCGCGGCGTCGAGGAGCGTCAGTCCGACGAGGTCGCGCTCGAGCCCCGGAGCGTCCGCGGCGACGATGCGATCGCCGTCCACGGTGAGCCGCACGAGCGCGAAGTCGGCCCCGCGGGAGGAGTCGCCGGTCACCTCGGCCATGGCGGCCAGCCTAGCGTGGCGCCTCCCGCGCACTTCCGCCGGCGCAGGGTGATGCGCTAACCTGGGCGCGCTCTACCGCGTGCGTGCGTTGCGTGTAAACGTGAACCAACACCACGTTAAAGGGAGTCTGTGTCCGGCCAAGGCGTTGCCGGAGGTCGGCAGGACACCCACCTGGCTCGCCAGGTTCGCACCCACGTGACGCATCGGCGCGGTGGAGATAAGAGGGGCCCCTCGGGGCCCCTCTTATGAGCGGGTTCGTGCCTCTAAGCTCATTTCGTGGGGATGTCGGATTACGTGCGCCGGCTGCGCGAGAAGGTCGGCCACGATCTGCTCTTCTGGCCCGCGGTCGTGTGTCTCGTGCGCGACGAGGACGGGCGCGTGTTGCTCGTCCGCCATGCCGAGGAGGGATGGTGGACGCTTCCGGGCGGCGCGATCGATCCCGGTGAACGCCCCGCTGAGGCGGCCCGGCGCGAAGCGCTCGAGGAGGCTTCGGTGGAGGTCGAGCTTCTCGGCATCGCGGGCGTATTCGGCGGGTATCCCGACTTTCACGGCTTCTATGCGAACGGCGACGAGGTCGCGTGGGTCACAACCGTGTTCGAGGCGCAGATCACGGCCGGGACGCCGGCGCCCGGCGACGACGAGACGTCGGAGGTGCGGTGGGTGACGCCTGCGGAAGCGGTGACGCTCGGGATGACTCCATCGGCGCGCCACATCCTCGCTCAGGCCGCCAACGCCCGTTCCTTCGATCCCTGACGCCGGTTACGCGGCCAGCACGTCTGCCGCAGCGAGCATCTGCCGGGCGATCGGCTGCAGGCCGACGCGTGTGCCGAGCAGGCCGGTGGAAACGCGCTCGACCACGCCCCACTCCCAGATCGCTGTCTCGTCGAGGCCGGTGCGGTGCGCGAGCCAGCGGGCGCGTTCGTGGAGGTGTCCTTCGAGCGGGTCTTCGCGCATGATGATCCCGAGGTCGTACTCGGGCTCTGCGAGGAGGCCGTCGGGGTCCACGAGCTTGAAGCCACCGTCGGCTTCGAGCGCGTTCCACTCGTGCAGGTCACCGTGGACGAGCGCCGCGGTCTCGTCGCGATGTGCGTCGCCGCGCCGGGCCGCGCACTCGAGCGCATGCTCGACGGCTCGCTCGCTGCAAGGACGGTCGAGCTCCTCCCACATCGACGTGATGAACCCGGCGAGCCAGCGCGCCTTGGCGGCGCCGGTCGGGAGACCGGAGTCGCGCGCAGGACGCCAGATGCGCGTCGCGGCGGCGACGAGGATCTCGTGCCGTTGCTCGATCGGCAACCGGAGCTCGTGCAGCGAAAGGCCCAGCCGCTCGAGCAGGAGTGCGCCGCGACCGACGTCGTCCCGCAACAGCCGCGGGCAGCCTTCGCCGGCCGCGAGCCGCAGGACCGTCGCCTCGTGCGCGGCGGCGTCGCCGTCTCTCGGGACGATGAGCTTCAACACCGCCGGCGTGCCGTCTTCGCACGTTGCCTCGGCGACGAAAGCCTCCGTCGAATCGCGATACGCCTGCCCAACGGTGATGCGCCACTCGTCCTCGATGCAGCGGAGGAGCAGCGGCAATTCCTCGATCCAGGCTGCCGCGCCGACGGCCAGCGCCTTTTCGCGCACCACCTTCGGAACGTCGATCATCGAAGCGCCTGAAGCGTCAGGAAGACGGCGCGACTGCGAAACGCCACTTGATCGACTGCCTGCTGTGCAGGCCGATCTCGTCCGCCAGCGCCTGCGTGAGCGCGAACTCGGCTGCCGTTCCGGACCCGCGCCCGATCACTCGCGTCAGCGCGCGCTTGTTGCCGAACTCGAGGTACACCTGCGCACCGCACGGGAGCACCGGATGCGCCACTCCGAGCGTCTTCGACGTCAGCCGGAAGCCGCACGCCGTCGCCCGCGGCTTCGCGGGTGGGTGCGCCGGCACGGCGATCGCCTTGTACCAGCCGCCGCCGGGCGCCGGAGCGGCGACGGGTAGCGCGGGCCCGCTCGCATTCGACCGGTCGCGAGTCACCGCCACCGCGACGACCGCCGCGACGAGCGCGACCGCACAGAGGCCGAGCAGCCGCTGCACCAAGCGCGGGCTCACGTGACGTCGGCTTCGACGACCACGCCGAGGCCGAGCTCTTCGAGCTGCTCCTCGGACAGCTCGATCGGCGCGTCTGTCATGTAGTCGTAGCCGGCCTGGTTCTTCGGGAACGCCTGCGTGTCGCGAATGAACTGCTCGCCGAGCAGCGCCATCGTCAGCCGGTCGATGCCGGACGCGATGCCGCCGTGCGGCGGCGCGCCCATCGCGAGCGCATCGAGCAGGAACCCGAACTTCTCGCGCTGCTCCTCCTCGCCGATGCCGAGGTTCTCGAACACCTGCTGCTGCAGCCACGGCTCATGGATCCTGAACGAGCCGCCGGCAAGCTCGATGCCGTTGCCGACGAGGTCGTACGCGACCGCACGCGCGGCGCCCGGATCCGTCTTGAAGACCTCGATGCTGTCGTCCGTCGGCCGCGTGAACGGATGGTGCGCTGCGATCCAGCGCTCAGCCTGCTCGTCCCACTCGGCCGCCGGCATGTCGACGACCCACAGGAACTTCCAGAGCGACTCGTCGACCAGGCCGAGCTCGCGGCCGAGCTGCAACCGCAGCAGGCCGAGCACCTTCGGGACGAGGCGCGGGTCGCCGGCGCCGAAGAGCAGCGTGTGCCCCGGCTCGCGCCAGCGCTCGAGCAACTCGGGCGCGAGGAACTTCGAGATCGGAGAAGACACGTCGCCGTCGGCGCGGAAGACGACGTATGCAAGACCCTTCGCGCCCCACGACTTCGCCTGGTTCTCGAGCGCCTGCACCTCGGTGCGCGAGAGCTCCTTCGGCACGGCGATATAGCGCACGGTCTCCGCATTGGCGAACACTCCGAACTCCGAACCGCGCGTGTCGGCCGTGACGTCGTGGATCTCCATGCCGAAGCGCAGGTCGGGCCGATCGATGCCGAACCGGAGCATCGCCTCGTCGTACGTCATCCGCTGGAACGGCGCCTCGAGCTCGACGCCGATGCACTCGCGCCAGATACGCGTGACGATGCGTTCCATCAGGGCAAAGATGAACTCGCGGTCGGGGAACGCCAGCTCGACGTCGAGCTGCGTCAGCTCCTGCAGACGGTCGGCGCGCGGATCCTCATCGCGCATACAGCGCGCGATCTGGTAGTAGCGCTCGAACCCGGAGATGACGAGCAGCTGCTTCGCGATCTGCGGCGACTGCGGCAATGCATAGAACTTGCCGGGCTGCAGCCGCGACGGAACGACGAAGTCGCGCGCGCCTTCGGGTGTCGGCTTCCAGAGCATCGGCGTCTCGATGTCGACGAAGCCGTCGCCTTCCATCTCCTCGCGGACGATCCGCACGAGCTGCGCGCGCACGCGGATGTTCCGCTGCATGTGCTCGCGGCGCAGGTCGAGCCAGCGGTACTTCATTCGCAATGCTTCGTCGACGTTCTCCTCGTCGAGCTGGAACGGCAGCGGCGTCGACGCCGACAGCACCGTGAGCTCTTCGACCTGCACCTCGACCTCGCCCGTCGCCATCTTCGGATTCACGGTCTCGGCCGAGCGCCTGACGACGGTGCCGCGCGCCTGCAGCACGAACTCGTTGCGAACGCCGTGCGCGACCTCGGTCGCCTGGGGCGCGTGCTCGGGGTTGAGCACGAGCTGCGTCACGCCGCTCTCGTCGCGCAGATCGATGAAGACGAGGCCGCCGTGATCTCGGCGGCGCGCCGCCCACCCGGCAAGCGTCACCTCGCGGCCCTCGTGCTCGGGCCGCGGCTCGCCGCAACGGAGGTCGCGCCAGCTCATGAGGCGAGGTTAGCGACGAGGTCCTCGAAGCGAACGCGCTGCTTGTCGATCGCGGGGCCGTCGGCGTCGACGACGACGATCGTGCGGGCGGCGAGACGGCCCGCCTGTGTGAACTGACCCTTGGTCGAGCGGCCCGCGTAGTCGGTGTCTGCAGAGATGCCCCGAGCGCGCAGCTCCGCAATCGACGCCAGGACGCGTGCCCGCTCGGCGCCCGCGTCGACCACGAAGAAGACGTCGATCGGCTCCGGCGGCGGCTGCTCGCTCAGCGCGAGCTCGAGGCGCTCGACGCCGGCGCCGAAGCCGATCCCCGGCGTCGCTCGACCGCCGATGGCCTCGACCAGTCCGTCGTAGCGGCCACCGCCGCAGATCACCACGCCCTCGGCGTCCTTGAACTCGAAGGTCGTCCGCGTGTAGTAGTCGAGCCCGCGGACGAGCGTCGGCACGACGGTGTACGGCACGCCGAAAACGTCGAGGAGCGACAGGACCTGTGCGAAGTTCTCGCGGCAGTCGTCGCACAGCGACTCGCCGACCTTCGGCGCGTCTTCGAGCAGCCGCCGCGTCCGCTCGTCCTTGACGTCGAAGACCCGCAGCGGCGACGTCGCCCGCTTCTGCCGCGCCTCTTCACCGAGCTCTGCATCGTGCTCGTCGAGCCACGCCGACAACTGCTGGACGTAGGCGGGGCGGCACGTCGCGTCGCCGATCGAGTTGATCTCGACGATCCAGTTCTCGAGGTGGAGCCGGTGCAGAATCTCGGCGTACAGGCGGATCACCTCCGCGTCGATCGCGGGATCCGCGCTTCCGATCGCCTCGACGGACAGCTGCCAGTGCTCGCGGTAGCGACCCTTCTGCGGACGGTCGTACCGCCACATCGGCGCGGTCGTATAGAGCTTCTGCGGCTGCGGCTCGCGGTGCAGGCCGTGCTCGACGTACGCACGTGCGATCGGCGCCGTACCCTCGGGGCGCAGGGTCAACGACCGCCCGCCGCGGTCGTCGAACGTGTACGTCTCCTTCTGCACGACGTCCGAGCCCTCGCCGGACGTACGCACGATCAAGCCGGTGTCCTCGACCGCGGGCGTGTCGATCCTGCGGTAGCCGTACAGTCGACAGACCTCTTCCATCGTCCCGACGACGCGGCGACGCAAGGGTTGCGCCGCCGGAAGGATGTCGGACATCCCGCGCGGCGCCTCGAACCTGGGGCTCACGCCCGCAGCTCCGCGAGGTAGGGATTTCGCTCACGTTCGGCGCCGAGCGTCGTCGAGGGGCCGTGCCCCGGATACACCGTCGTCTCCGCCGGAAATCGCTCGATCAGCATGCGCGCCGACTCGAGCAGCGTGTCCCAGTCGCCGCCGGCGAGATCGACGCGGCCGACGGAGTTGGCGAAGACGAGATCGCCCGAGAAGAGGCACCCGTCCGCGAAGAACGCGACGTGATCCGGCGAATGGCCCGGGATCGCGAGGACGTCGAACGCGATGCCTGCGACGTCGAGCGTCTCCCCGCCCGTGAGCTCGGTCCCGACGGTGTAGTCGCGCACGGCGAGCCAGCCGGACGCGCGTTCGGACGGCATCGCATCGCGCGGCGGCCCGTAGATGGGCGCGCCCGTGCCCTCTGCAAGATCGGCAACGCCGGCGACGTGATCGGCGTCCGCGTGCGTGACGAAGATCGCGCTGCAGCGAGCGCCGGAGCGCGCGAGGTCGAGCCTCAGATCGGTGCTGTCGCCGCCGGGATCGACGACGACGGCTTCCGCCGCACCGCGCTCTGCGCGAAGGGCGTAGCAGTTCGTGCCGACCGGACCCATCTCGTAGCGGTCGACGACGAGCGACACGACGCGTGAGTGTAGTGGTCGCGGCTGCGGCCGCTCGGACACGCGTCATACTGCCGCTCTTGCACAGCTGGAACCTGAACGAGATCGAGACGCCGGGCGGTAGCCGCTCGCCGGTCGTGGTTCACTCGCAGGACGAGGCGCGCGCGGTGCTGATCGGCCTCGAGCCCGGCCAGGCGCTCGGCGATCACCAGGTACACGAGAGCTCATGGGTCGTCGTCGTCGACGGTCGTGTGCGGATCGAGAGCGGCGGCGAGACGCTCGATGCCGGGCCGGGGTTCCTCGCGCGGTTCGACGCGGACGAGCGCAAGTCGATCGCCACGGACGGCGGTGCGCGGCTTCTACTGCTGCTCGCGCCGTGGCCCGGCAAGGGCCACTTCCAGCCGCGCGACTAGCCCTCCCCGAGCTTGCGCTGGTACGCGCGGTACGCCATGCGATCGACGAAGAAGAACATCGGGATGAACACGGCCGAGTAGAGGAACGCGACCCCGACGGCCGGCAACGGGTCGACGTGCTCGAGCGCCGTCAGGAAGAGGTAGAGGAACGGGACGAACAGCGCGCCTCGCTTGAGCGCCCGGTTCCATGAAGGCGGCTTGACCTCCCGCCGCGGTCTCGCCGGGCGGCTCGTGCGCTGCTCGCCCTTCGCCTTCGCCTTCTCGGTCGCGACGGCCTTTTTCGGCTTGACCGGCTCGACGGGCGACTCGTTCCCTTCCTCGTCGACCTCGACGTACTCCCACTCGTGGCGCTGCGACTTCTGGCGGCGGCGACGCTGCTTCCTCGAGGACATCGCTCTACGGTAGCCGCGCAGCCTTCATCGCTCACCGCGCTCGGCCTTGCTGAGCCGCTCCTCCCGCTCGCGGTTTCGCCACGAACGCCAGCTCCAGGCGGTCGCCGCGACGAACACGAGGGCGGCGTAGACGGCGGCGCGGAGGACGCTCCCGCCCGTGAGCAACGCGAGCACGACCACCACGAGCGCGAGCGCGCCGTAGATCAGCGCGCTGTCGCGGTACGGGTGCTTCGGCATCTTGCGCGGCGGATCGGGAACGTCCCAGCGCAGGCGTCTCATGCGAGCGCCCCTGCGTCCGCCGAGACGGCGGCGACGAGGGAGCCGTCGCGCATCGCGATCGCCGTCACTTCGGCGAGTGTAACCCCGGCGGGCGCGGCAGGATCAGGCCGTGTCTGATCCCGTGACAGCAATTCCAGATGAGCTGACGCGCCTCTTCGGGACATCGCCCCTTGGTGCGGCCACCTCCAGGTACCCGTGACCTTCTCCCCGCAGCGAGCGTAACGGCACGCGCCCCGGTCAGGGGTGACGCCGACGTGTCGAAGCGGTGCCAAGTTCCCTGCAGCTCGTGTGCCTAGGAGCACGCGTCGTCGAGCAGCCGCAGCTCGAGCACGCGAGACGGGTCGAAACCGTCGATCCGCAGCAACGCTCCTGCCGCCGCGACGGCAGCGCCGGCGGGCATCAGGCCGATGAGCTCTGCGCCGCTCACTTCGGCGCCGCGCAGGAAGGCCTCCGCCTCCACGCGCGCGACGATCTCGTGCAGCGCCGCCGCCTCCCAGTTCTCGACGTTCATGCTCACCTGCACCAGGCCCGCGCGCGACAGCTCCAGGCCGAGCGCGCGAACGCCCGGGAACCCGCCGCTGCTCTCGCGCACGATGGCCGCAATCTCGCGCGCGCTCTCCACCGAGGCGCCACGGAGATTGACGTTGAACGCGATCAGCGGCCGCCGCGCACCGACGATCGCGGCGCCCGCGCGCTCGTGCAAGCGAGCGGGTCCGAAGTCCGGCGCCAGGCTCTCCGAATCGAGTCTCCGCCGCAGCTCGTCGAGCCCGCCGCGCCGAAAGAACGCCGGGCCGCGGCCTGGCGCCGACTCCGCGTACAGGAACACCGGCAGCGCCAGCTCGTCGCCGAGCCGCCGCGCGAGCTCGAGCGCGCAGGCCTGCGCGCGCTCCAGATCCTCCGGCACGACAGGCACGACGGGAACGACGTCCGCGGCGCCGATGCGCGGATGGGCGCCGTCGTGACCGGCGAGGTCGATCCGCTCGCACGCGACGCGCACCGCGTCGACGAGCGCGGCAACGAGCTCCTTCTCGACTCCGACGAGCGTGAACACCGAGCGGTTGTGGTCCGCGTCGCTGTGTACGTCGAGCAGCCGCGCGTGCCGCTCGATCGCGGCACCGATGGCGTCGATCGTCCCTCGGTCGCGCCCTTCCGAGAAGTTCGGCACCGATTCGAGAACGCGCACGCGAATACCCTACGAGCCGTGAAGGCGTACTACGACGCGCGCGCACGCGAGTACGACGACGTGTGGCTCCGCCGCGGCCGCTTCGTCAACCGTCACCGCAGCGGCTGGTTCGAGGAGGTCACCGTGCTGCTCGGCGAAATCGCGTCCCTCCCCGCCGCCAGGACGCTCGACGTCGCGTGCGGCACCGGCTTCCTCACGCGCCACCTGCACGGCGAGGTCACGGGCCTCGACCAGTCGGCGCAGATGCTCGACGAGGCGAAGCGCAAGGCACCGGACGCGCGCTTCGTGCAAGGAGACGCGTTCGACCTGCCGTTCCGCGACGGAAGCTTCGACCGCCTCTTCACGAGCTTCTTCTACGGACATCTCGAAGGCGCCGACCGTGCGCGGTTCGTCGACGAATGCCGCCGCGTCGCGCGCGAGCTCGTCTTCGTCGACGCTTCGCGCGAGCGTGCGGACGTCGACGACGAGCACCAGGAGCGCGTCCTCAACGACGGCACGGCCTGGAGCGTCTACAAGCGCTACTTCCGGCCCGAGGTGCTCGCGCAAGAGCTCGGCGGCGGCGAGATCCTCCACGCGGGGCAGTCGTTCGTCATGGTCCGCGCGCGCTGACCCGCCGCCGCTCGTCGTATCGCTCGATCGCGTCGCTGCAGCGCGACAACCGCGTCTGCCGCGCGTGCGTCGAGGCCGGCTACCCGCTCGAGTCGCTGTCGATCGTGCAGCCCTACCGCGGCCAGCGCGCCTACATGTTCGGCCAGGCGCCCGGCAAGCAGGAAGGGCTCGAGCGGCTGCCGTGGCGCGGCCGCGCCGGCCGCACGCTGCGCCGCTGGCTCGACCTGGACGAGGAAACCTTCTACGCGACGTTCTACTGCGCGTCCGTGACGCGGTGCTATCCCGGACCCGCGGCGAGCGGCCGCGGCGACCGTACGCCGACGCCTCGCGAGCAGGAGCTGTGCGCGTTCTGGCGCGACTGGGAATTCGAGCTGACGCGGCCGAAGCTGGTCGTCAGCGTCGGCGGTCTCGCAGCGCGTCGGCTGCTCGGTGTCAAGAGCATCACGGAGTGCGTCGGCGTCCGGTACGAGCTGGAACACGCCGTCGCAATTCCACTTCCGCACCCGTCCGGCGCGTCGGGCTGGCTCAACGACCCGGCGAACCGCGCGCGCGTCGCCGACGCCGCCGCGACGATCAAGCAGGAGCTACGCCGGCTCGGACTCGCGTAACACGCGCTCGAACTGCGCCTCCTCCGTCGAACCCTTCAACGCGAGCGTCGACGACAGCCCGCCCGAGATCACCTGCGCTACCTCGTCGAAATAGCCCGCGCCGACCTCCCGCTGGTGACGCGTCGCCGTATAGCCGGCGTCCTCGAGTGAGAGCTCGCGCTCCTGCAGCTCGACGTACGCGCTCATGCCGTTCTGCACGTAGCCGCGCGCGAGCTCGAACATCGACTCGTTGAGCGCGTGGAAGCCGGCGAGCGTGACGAAGAGGAACTTGTATCCGAGCGCGCCGAGGTCCTTCTGG
Organism: Gaiellaceae bacterium; assembly: GCA_045806505.1. Lineage (GTDB taxonomy): Bacteria > Actinomycetota > Thermoleophilia > Gaiellales > Gaiellaceae > DASVFB01. Next base: position 168 of record JBJMJE010000116.1, on the reverse strand, counting down.
AAGCGCGCGATCTCGTCGTCGTCCAGGTGCTTGCGCCAGTTGAACGACGGCGAGCAGTTGTACGCGAGCAATTTGCCGGGGAACTCGGCGTGGATCGCCTCGGCGAACGCGCGCGCGTCGCCCATGTCGGGCGTCGACGTTTCGAACCAGAGGACGTCCGCGTACGGC
>JBJMJE010000115.1:0-3471 GCA_045806505.1 Gaiellaceae bacterium | reverse complement strand
TGAGCTCGAGCACGTGCTCGACGCCGAGCCCTCTGGCGATCCCCTGATATGCGAGCGACGAATCAACGTAGCGGTCGCACACGACGTCGGCGCGCTCGGCGAGCGCCGGGCGGACGACCTCGCCGACGAGCTGCGCGCGGGCGGCGGCGAAGAGCGCCGCCTCGGCCCACGGCGCGATCTCGACGTCATGCTCGAGGAGCAGCGCGCGGACGCGCTCGCCCAGCTCCGTCCCTCCCGGCTCGCGCGTCGCGACGACGTTGCGGCCGTCGGCGCGCAGCGCTTCGACGAGCAGCTCCGCCTGCGTCGTCTTGCCGCTGCCGTCGATTCCCTCGAACGTCACGAACACTCCGCGGGAGGATATGGACGCCGTCCGGCGAACGAACTCGGTCCGTGGAATCGTCGTACGCCCCGACCTTCGACGCCGCCCGCTGGCGCACGGCGACCATCGTCGTTTCCGCCCTGGCAGCCCTCGAGCTCGCGGTGCTCGTCGCGATCGGCGTCACGGTGCTCGGCAAGTCCGTCGCCCATCGCGTGCAGGGCGCGGCGCTCGCCAAGGCGGCGGGCGTGCAGCCGGTGACGAAGCCGGGTCCGGCGGGGAAGCCGAGGCTCACGCGCGGCGACACGGACGTCATGGTGCTGAACGGCGGCGGCGTCACGGGTGCGGCCGGCATCGCGGCGGACAGCCTGCGCGCCCGCGGCTACAGGATCACGACGGTCGGCAACGCGAAGACGCAGTCGAGCGCGACGCGGACGCTCGTCATGTACCGCCCCGGCTACCGGGCCGAGGCCGCGCGGCTCGCCAAGGACGTGCACACGAGGATCGTGGCGCCGCTCGACGGCATGCGACCGGCCGCGCTCATGGGCGCGCAGATCGTGCTCGTCGTCGGGCACTAGCTGGTCGAGCCATGTCCGGGGTCAGACCCCGGCCGTGTCCGAAGCAGACGATGTGGAAAGTCGTGCCGCTTCGCTCCGGCGTCGCGGCGCGCCAACGCCGTCAGCGGTGGAACGATCGTCACACTCTCGGCACATCCGCAACGTACGCTCGAGCCATGTCCGGGGTCAGACCCCGGCCGTGGCCCGTCAGGACACGTTGACGACGACGCGCTGGACTGCGTTGTTGTTGTAGCCGCCGACGTTCCACTCGCCCTCGAGCGGCTGCTCGTTGCCGGCTTCGTCGCGCGCCCGGAACCAGAGCTCGTGGCGGCCGAGCGGCGCGTCCCACTCGTACGTCCACGCTGACCATGCCCACGGCGAGTCGATGTCCTGCTCGACGCGCGCCGGCTCCCACGTCTCGCCGCCGTCGACGCTCACGTCGACCGCCGCCACCGGCGCCCATCCCGACCAGGCGCGACCTCGCAGCACGCACGGCCCGGGCTCGAGGTACCGCTCGCGCGAATGAAAGTCCGGCACCCCGGGCGGCACGGCGAGCGCGTGCGGCGCCATCCGCGTCAGCGGCTCGCCCTCGTCGTCCTCGTCGCGCTGCAGCCGGTAGCGCTTCGCCATCTGGAAGCCCTCGAACGGCCGGTCGACGACGTCGATGCGCGCGAGCCACTTGACGCTCGTCATCCCGTACCAGCCGGGTACGAGCAGCCGCAGCGGGAACCCGTGCTGCGGCGGCAGGGGGACGCCGTTCAGCTCGTACGCGAGAATCACCTCGTCCCGCGACGCCTCCGAGAGCGGCAGGCTGCGCTGGTAGTTCTGCTCGACCTCCTCCTCGAGCCCGCGGTCGAGGCCGGTGAACACGACGTCCACGGCGCCCTCGCGAACCCCGGCCTCGTCGAGCAGGTCACGCAGGCGAACGCCCCTCCACGCACCGGTACCGACGGCCTCGTGCAGCCACGGCTGGCTGTCGACGTGCGGCGCGAGGCTCGCCCGGCCGTTGCCGGCGCATTCCATCGTCGCCACGACCTCGACCGGCGGACGCGCGCGCAACTCGTCGAGCGACAGCGTCAACGGGCGATCGACGTCGCCCTCCACCGCGAGGTGCCACGACGCCGCGTCGACGACGGGAATGTCGTAGTGGATCAGCAGGTAGTGCAGGCCGAGCGGGGTGATCGGGTAGGCGAGCGCCTCCAGGGGCATGCCGTGATTCCGCGCCGCCATCTGGAGCTGCTCGCGGCTGATCAGCTTCTCGACCTCGATGCGGCGGATCCTAAGCGCAGCCGCGCTTCTTGGCGCGCGAGCGTGCGGTGTCGAGCGGCCCGCCGTCCAGCGCGACGGCGCGGTTGTAGCGGTCGAGCGCGTAGGCGCGGCCGAGCGAGCGGTACGCGCCGCAGGGATCACGGAGCGAGTCCAGCTCGAACAGGCCTCGCTCGACCCACGCCTGCGGGTTCTCCGGCTGCGCGTCCGTCGCCTGGCGGTACAGGCGCAGCGCCTTCAGCGGGCGTCCGTCGTACCCTTCGAGCGCCGCCTCCGTGAGGAGCGGATCGATCGCCAGCGGATTCCACGAATGCGCCTGCGCCGCAAGCGCCGGGCTCGCCGTCGCGATCGCCTCGTCCACCTTGTGGCGCGCGATGCTCGGGGCGGCGAGCGACAGGCACGCGGTCGCGCCGAGCGCGAGCGCGCCGAGCGCCCAGATCGGCTCGCGTCGAGCCGCCGTCGTCCCCGGCTCCGCCAGCAGGACGCCGAGCGCGAGGAAGGCAGGCGCGCTCACGGCGACGTAGTCCCAGCCGATGTCGATCAGGATGTTCCCGAGGTACGCGAGCAGGCAGACCGCGAGCGCGACCGCGGCGGCGTCTCCGAGCCGGCGGCGTACGGCGATCGCCGCGAGGATCACCGCCGCTGCGAAGAGGACGAACCCGACGATGCCGGTCTCGCCGAGCGACTGCAGTGCAAAGTTGTGCGGCTCCGTCGTCGGCCTGACGAACTCCGCGCGTCGAAGCCGGTGGGCGAGCTCGAACGACGCAGCGCCCGTGCCGCCGACCGGCCGCCGCTCGAACATCGCCCACGCCTGGCCCCACCAGTCGAGCCGTTCGTCGGAGCTTCCGCACCCGAAGCGAGCCGCGCCCTGCGCGCAGTGTGCGCCGCCCGCGCTCGCGCTCGTCGCGCCGCTGGTGTTGAGCGCCGCGACGACCACACCTGCGAGACACGCAACGCCGACGACGGCAAAGAGCGCAAGCGTCGTGCGACGGCGCTCGTCCGGCTCGACCCGGATGCGCGCGATGCGACGTGCGACAACGGCAACGACGACCGCCGCGAGGACGACGGCGAGCAGAAAGAGCCGGCCGTCGTGCGCGCGCGCCGAGTGCGACTGGCCGTCGTCGCTCACCCCGTGCAACGCGAGCGAGATGCCGAACACCGCGACCGCCGCACCTCCGCCGACGACGAGCGCGGCGAGCGCCTCGAGCCGCCGTGTGTCGAGCCACAGCCACGCGGCGACCGCGACGACGCCGACGACGATCCCACCGCGGGAATACGCGAGCAACACGGTCAGCACGCCGCCGAGAACGAGCAGCGCGCCGTCGAAGCGAC
>JBJMJE010000114.1:0-5475 GCA_045806505.1 Gaiellaceae bacterium | reverse complement strand
GCTCCTCATCGTCGAGGGGCAGGGATCGCTGCTTCATCCGCAGTACTCGGGCGTCACCCTCGGTCTCTTCCACGGCTCGGCGCCGCACCTGCTCGTGCTCTGCCACCAAGCCGGGCAGCGCTACGTGAACGACGACGAGCGTTACCCCATCCCGCCGCTGCGCGAGCTCGCCGAGCTGCACGAGCGGACGTCGCTCATTGCGCGGCCGGCCCGCGTGGCATGCATCGCGCTGAACACGCGCAGGCTCGAGGAGGACGAGGCGCAGAGGGCGATCGCAGCCGCCGAGGACGAGACGGGGCTTCCGGCGGGCGACCCGGTGCGCTTCGGCGCCGAGCGGCTCGTGGCCGCCCTGCTTGCCGAATAGGACCAACCTGCGCTACAAATGACCCACGCGGCCCATATCGAAGAGGGGGTCGGGCTGCGATAAAGGACTGGTTGTTCCGAGGGACGAAAGACTTGCCGTGCGTAAATCTCTGCTGATCATCTCCGCGCTCGCGGCTCTAGTCGTTGCCGGCGCCTCGTCGGGCGCACCGGCGAAGCCGATCTCTCCGCTGCCCTTCGTCGTCGGCGCGACCGAGGATCAGGTGCTCGGCTTCGACGACGGCGGCGCCGCCATCTACACCCAGATGACCTCGCACCTCCTCGGGGCGATCCGCGTGTCGGTCGACTACGAGCCGTCCGAGCCGACGACCGTCCAGCAGAAGGAGCAGCTCTCGCGCGCGATCGACACCGCGAAGGACAAGAACATGCGCGTCATCCTCGGGATCCAGCCCGGCCACAGCACCGACGTGACCGGCGACCCGAACGGTGTCAAGAAGTTCGCCGCGTACACGGCCCTCGTCGCGAAGGCATTTCCGTCGGTGAACGACATCGTGGTCGGCAACGAGCCGAATCTCGGCCGCTTCTGGTTCCCCACGTTCAACGCCAACGGAACGATCGCGTCGGCCGGGACATACGAGGCGGCGCTCGCGGCGAGCTACGACGCGCTGAAGGCTGTTCGCCCGGAGATCGACGTGATCGGCATCGCGGTGTCGCCGAAGGGGGACGACCGCCCGGGCTCGGCGCGGAACACGATCTCGCCGGTTCGCTTCATCAAGGCGGTCGGCGACGCGTACCGCAAGAGCGGCCGTAAGAAGCCGATCATGGACAACGTCGCTCTGCATCCCTACCCCTTCGTGAACACCGACCCCCCGGACAAGGGCGCGCCGTGGCCGCAGGTCAGCGTCGCCAACCTCGACCGCGCGGAGCAGGCGTTCTGGGACGGCTTCAACGGCACCGCTCAGCCCACGTTCGAGGAAGCCGGCGTGCAGCGCGCGCAGTCGGGGGCTCCCGTCAAGTGGCTGCTCGACGAGGCGGGTTGGCAGACGGACACGCGCGGCATGGCGGGGTACTTCGGGAGCGAGAACACCCCGACGATCGACGAGGCGACTCAGGCCCAGTACTACAAGCAGGTCATCCAGCGCTACGCCTGCGACAACCACGTCGCGGCGCTCCTGTTCTTCCACTGGATCGACGAGGCTGACCGCGACCGGCTGCAGAGCGGGCTCACGCGCGCGAACCGGGCGCTGAAGCCCGCGGCCAACGCCGTGCGCGACGCAATCGCAACCGGCTGCCCGGCCGGCCCCGTCCTCTGGAAGCACTCGGCGAAGGTGGACGGCGCAAGCTCGACGTGGAAGCCGAAGAACGGCAACCTCTTCGCGGTCAAGGCGTTCGAGGACGCGACGTTCGTCGCAACAGCAACGCCGACGAAGGCGGCGGCCCTTCGGGCGAAGCGGCTCCATCAGAAGCTCCGCGCCGTGAAGGTGAAGGGAAAGATCAAGGCGTACACGCAGACGGGCGTGAAGTTCAAGGGCATCAAGTACGCCAATTCGCGGACGTACACCTACAGCGTCAAGATCACGTCCTCGCTGAACGCGAAGCGATCCGTGACGCTGAAGACGAAGAAGATCAAGAAGCCCGACACAGAGCTCTAGGCGCACGGCGACCGTCGCCGTCATCTCCGACACGCACCTGCCGCGCGGGTCGCGGCGGCTCCCCGAGCGGTGCGTCGAGTTGTGTCGCGCCGCCGATCTGATCCTCCACGCGGGCGACTTCGTCTCGGCGGCGCTCCTCGAGGAGCTACGGACGTGGGGGCCGCCGGTCGAGGCGGTGTACGGGAACATGGACGAACCGGCGCTCAAGCAGACGCTGCCGCTCGAGCACGTCGTCGAGGTGGCCGGCGCGCGGGTCGGAATGGTGCACATCCCCGGGCCGGCTGCCGGGCGCGCGGCGCGCCTGCGGACGCGTTTCCCCGGCTGCGACGCGATCGTCTACGGCCATACGCACGTGCCGGAGGTGTCGCGGGACGAGGGTGTGTGGATCTTGAATCCCGGCTCGCCCACCGAGCGGCGGCGTGCTCCGGCGCGCGCGATGCTGCTGCTCCACAGCGTCGGCAATGCGATCGAGCCGGAGGCGGTCGATCTGATTTGACACGAACGCGTGTTCGTGTGTATCGTGCGAACACATGTTCGGCAAGGTGCTCTTGATCGCCGTCTCCGCGCTCGTCATCTGGGGCGTCGTGGCGCGGGCGTCGAGCGGCGCCGGGCCTGAGCGCGTCTACGTCGTGAAGCCGCACGACACGCTCTGGTCGATCGCGGTCAAGACCTACGGCGGCGATCCGCGCCAGGGGATCTGGAAGCTCGAGCAGGCGAACGATCTCGTCGGCGCCACGATCGTGCCCGGCGAGCGGCTGCGCGTGCCCGGCTGACGAACTGGAGGGGCCGCCCGAGAGCGCGGCCCCTCTGGTCGACCTGCGGCTGGCTTAACCGTGCGGCGACCCTCCTTACACTTGCTCGATGGACCTCGACGTCGTGTTCCTCGGCACGGCCGGCTCGATGCCGACGGGGCGCCGCTCGCCGACGGCGCTCCTGCTTCGCCGCGGCGGCGACCGGTTGCTGATCGACTGCGCCGAGGGAACGCAGCGGCAGCTGATGAAGTCGAACGTCGGGCTGCTCGACTTCCGCGAGGTCTTCCTCACGCACTACCACGCCGACCATTACCTCGGCCTTCCGGGGATGCTGAAGACGTTCGCGCTCCGCGGGCGCGACCTTCCGATCACGATCTACGGCCCGCGCGGGCTCACCGATCTCTTCTCCGCGCTGCGTCGCATCTTCGGCAAGCTCACGTATCCGTTCGAGCTCGTCGAGCTGCAGCCGGGCGACGTGCTCGACCGCGGCGAGTACCGCATCGTCACGTTCAAGGTGACGCATCGCGTGCCGGCGCTCGGCTACGCGCTCGTCGAGGAGCCGCGACCGGGGCGCTTCGACGTCGCCAGCGCCGACGCGCTCGGCGTCCCACCGGGCCCCGAGCGCGGGCGCCTGCAGTCGGGCGAGGCGATCGCACTGGACGACGGCAGTGTCGTGACACCGGATCAGGTGCTCGGCGCGCCGCGCGCGGGCCGCAAGGTGCTGATCACGGGCGACACCGCGCCGACGCTCGACTACATCGATCTCGCGCACAACGCCGAGTTGCTCGTCCACGAGGCGACCTTCTGCGACGACGAGCGCGAGCGCGCGCGGGAGACGTCGCACTCGACGGCCCGCGAGGCCGCGCAGGTGGCCGCAGCCGCGGACGTCCGGATGCTCGCGCTGACGCACCTGTCGTCGCGGTATTTCGGCCGCGAGGTGCTGAGCGAGGCGCGCGAGACGTTCTCGGAGATGGTCGTCCCGCGCGACTTCGACGTGATCGAGATCCCGTTCCCGGAGCGGGGAGGCCCGTCGCTCGTCAAGGGCGGCGCCCTGCAATCCGATCCGGAAGCGGTATCGTCCGACCCTCGATGACGCGGATGGTTCAGCTCGCCGTCGCCGGCGACATCACCGAGGCGGAGGAGATCCAGGAGATCCTCACGTCGGCCGGCATTCCGTCCGAGCTGCAGAGCGCGCTGGACGAGCCGCTGACCGTCGTCGTTCCGGAGGCGTCGCTCGACGACGCGAAGGATGCGATCGAAGCGCTCACCGAGCCGGACGACATCATCGGCGAGGCGTAGCTCCGACTTCAGCGCACTCGCGCCGCGGTACGACGAGCTTCGTCATGCGGAGCCCGGATTGCGTGCCGAGGTGTTCGAGCTCCTCGTTCGCGCCGGAGACTTGCGCGGACGCCGCGTGCTCGACGTCGGCTGCGGCACCGGCACGCTCGCGACGTGGCTCGCCGAACATGCCGCTGCCCGCGTCTGGGGAGTGGACCCGTCCCCCGAGATGCTCGCCGTCGCGCGGGAGAAGGTTCCGGCCGGCGTCGGCCTGAAGGTGGGCCGCGCGGAGGCACTGCCGTTCAAGGACGGCTGGTTCGAGCGCGCCGTGATGATGCTCGTCCTCCATCACGTCGACCGCGCCGCCGCGCTGGCCGAGATCCACCGCGTGCTCGACGAGCAGGGACGGCTCGTCATCGGAACGTTCGCGCCGGCGCAGTTCGACGACTACTACCTCGGCGCATATTTCCCGTCGATCGCCGCCGTCGACCATGCACGCTTCGGAACCCCGGAGCAACTCGTGCGCGAGCTTCGCGCTGCGGGCTTCGACGGCGTCGAGGAGCACCGGCTCGAGCAACGCGTGAAGCTGTCCCGCGAGACCGTTCTCGCCCGCGTCCGCGCGAAGCACATCTCGACGTTCCAGCTCATCCCGGAGGACGAGTACGCGGCCGGCCTCACACGCCTCGAGCGCGAGCTTCCGGAGTCCGTCGAGTCGCGCCTGCACTGGCTCATGGTCTCCACGTCCGGCAGCGGCGCTACAGTGCCGGACGGCAACTTCCTTTAAGCCGGTCCAGTGAGGCCGGAAAGGAGCTCGAATGACTCTGCACGTCCCAACGCCTGCGACCCTGCCTGTGCCTTGAGCCAGGCGAGCGTGTCAGTGGGGAAGATCGTTCTCGACGCGGAGGCGATCGACCGGACGCTCTCCCGCATCGCACACGAGATCATCGAGCGGAACGACGACCTCTACGAGGTGGCGCTCGTCGGCATCCACCGACGCGGCGTCCCGCTCGCGCAGCGCCTCCGCCGGCTGATCGCCGAGCGCGCGGGCGTCGATCTCCCGCTCGGACAGCTCGACATCACGTTCTACCGAGACGACGTCCAGGTGCGCGCGGGCGAGGCGCCGCTCCACGCACAGCCGGTCGTCCGCTCGACGACACTCGAGTTCCCGCTCGAGGGAATGACGTGCATCCTCGTCGACGACGTCCTGTACACCGGACGCACGATTCGCGCGGCCGTCGAGGCGCTCTTCGACTACGGCCGGCCGGCACGCGTGCAGCTCGCCGTGCTCGCCGACCGCGGCCATCGCGAATTGCCCATCCGTCCGGACTACGTCGGCAAGAACCTGCCTACGTCGCGCGACGAGCGCATCCAGGTGCAGCTCGTCGAGGTCGACGAGATCGATCGCATCCTGCTCATTCCGGCCTCAGAGGAGGGGAGCCACGATGGCTGACATCCGCGTCATGCGGGAGGAC
>JBJMJE010000113.1:0-4593 GCA_045806505.1 Gaiellaceae bacterium | reverse complement strand
GACGATGCCAAAGACGAAGACACACAGCGGGGCGAAGAAGCGGTTCAAGCTGAGCTCGACGGGCAAGCTGATGCGCCGCCGGCGCCACCGGACTACGCCCCCGGGCCACCTGGTGAAGAGCAGCCCAGGGAAGCGGAAGCGCGGGCGGCAGGGCGAGCCGGTCGCGGCTAGCGACCAGAAGACCATTAAGAAGATGCTGGGGAGAGGGTAGGGATGCCACGCGTCAAGCGTTCCGTCCACGCGCGCAAGAAGCGCCGCAAGGTTCTCTCCCAGGCGAAGGGCTACTGGGGGCTCAAGAAGTCCTCGTACCGCTACGCGAAGGAGCAGGTCGAGCATTCGCTTCATTACGCGTACCGCGACCGCAAGAACAAGAAGCGGACGTTCCGGCGGCTCTGGATCATCCGCATCAACGCGGCCGCGCGGGAGAACGGGCTCTCGTACAACCAGTTCATGGCCGGCCTGCGCAAGGCCGAGATCCCGCTCGACCGCAAGGTGCTCGCGGAGCTCGCGGTGAGCGATCCGCAGGCGTTCGGCGCGATCGCCCAGCAGGCGAAGTCCGCGCTCGAAACGGTCTGAGCCAGCAGGAGGTCTTCGAGGAGCAGGCCCGGCAGTGTGAGGGCCGCTCTCCTCTTTACGTCGACCTCTGCCGCCGCTTCGCGCGCGATCCGGCTGTCGCCGAGATCGTCGGACGCGAGCCGGCGTGGGACGCGCCGCTGCGACTGCTCGGGGGACTGCACTTCCTCGTGCTCGGCGCCGAGGCGTCGTGGGACGACCCGGTCGACGCGCACGCCGACTTCCTGCGCGATTTCGTGCGCACGCAGAGCGTCCAGACGAACGAGGTGCAGCGTTCGTGGGTGCTGCTCCCCTGCTTCCTTCGCGCTGCCGAGCTGCTCGGCGTCGACGAGCTGGACGTCGTCGAGCTGGGGCCGAGCGCCGGCCTGAACCTCGTCTGGGACCGCTACCGCTACGCGTATGTCGAGGGCGAGTGGGGGCCGGACGCGTCGCCGTTGCGGCTGAGCGGCCGCGAGGAGTCGCGGGTGCCGGCCAGGCTGCTCGCGCTGTCGCCGCGCGTGTCTCGTCGCGTCGGGATCGACCGCGCTCCTGTCGACGTCACGACGGACGAGGGCGCTCGCCTGCTCGAGTGCTTCCTGTGGGCCGGCCAGGAGGAGCGCAGGGAGCGGCTGGCGCGCGCGATCGACGTCGTGCGCGCGAACCCGCCGCTGCTCGTGCGCGGCGATCTCGCGGACGAGCTGCCGTCGGTGCTCGAGGACCGGCCGACGCTCGTTTTCCAGACGGCGGTCTTCCCGTACCTGTCCGACGAGACGCGCTCTGCCGTGCGCGCGACGTTCGAAGCCGCACCGGCGCCGGTCGCGTTCGTCACCGCAGGCAGGCCGCGCGGCCGCGATCACGGCTGGGGGATGCGGATCGAGCTCTCTCCCGGGGCGATGCGCGAGTTCGTCGGGCACGCAGATTTCCACGGCGCGTGGCTGGACTACTCGTTCTGATCACGTCGGCGCACAACACGAAGCTGAGGCTGATCCGGCGCCTGCTCGGGTCGCGCCGGCAGCGCGAGAGCCAGGGCCTCTTCGTTTGCGAGGGAGACGACCTGGTCGAGGCCGCGCGCGCTGCCGGCATCGAGCCCGTCGAGGTGCTCGTGGCCGGCGAGGACGTCGATCCCGCGCTCGTCGCGGAGCTGTCGACACTTGCTCACCCGCCGCGCGTGATCGGCGTCTACCGCCGCCCGGACCTTCCGCGCGGAGCGCGGCCGCTCACACTCGCGCTCTGGCACGTGGGCGACCCGGGCAACGTCGGCACGCTGCTCCGAACGGCCGACGCGTTCGGCGCCGGCGTGGCTCTGTCAGCGGGCTGCGCCGACCCGACGGGGCCGAAAGCGCTCCGCGCTTCCGCCGGCGCGATCTTCCGCGTGCCGCTCGCGCCCTTCGACGAGGCGCCTCGTCCGTGGACGGCGCTGGTGGCCCACGGAGCCATGCCCCCGGACCAGGTCCAGGGAGAGGGCTCGTTCGTCCTCGGCGCCGAACGCGAGGGGCTGCCTGACGATGTGGTCGCACGGTGTGACGCACGGGTGACGATTCCGCTCGAGCCCGGCGCGGAGTCGCTCAACGTGGCGACGGCCGGCGCGATCGCGCTGTACGAAGCACGACGGCCGCACTGAGGACGGCGACCGCGGCCGCGCCGAGGATCCACGGCCACCACGTGCGGCCGTTCGACGTGCGCTCGGCGAGGACCTTGTCGAGGCCTGGCTTCTTCTCGACGTTCAGTCCGTCGACGGCGCTGAGGACGCTTCGCGGCAGAACCGCGCGCAGCGTGAGCGCGTCCCCTGCGCCGATGCCGCGCGTCTGCACGCGGATCGCGCGGCCCGCGGTCGAGACAGCGGCGTTCTCGGCGCGCGGCTCGAGCCACACGATCGCGTGCCGGCGCGGCACGCGCGGGAGCTTCAACGCTGCGCCGAGCGTTCCAACCTGGACCGGCCAGCCGCTCTCCCACAGCGGAACGTGCAGATCGACGGCGTCGGTGTACGCGGTGCCGAAGAGCGCGAGCCGATAGCCGAGCCGAGCCACGTGTGCGCCCGCCGGCTGGAGCCAGTCGAAGCGGACGCCGCGCGAGCCGCGCGAGATCCGGAACGTCCGCGGGCGCTTGCCGTCGCCGGGCCGGTAGCGCCGGCCGTCCATGTAGAGCGACGGCTGCGCGAAGAGCTCGCCGCGCTGCATCGTCACCTGCCAGGTCGCGGCGGTCGGCTCATCGGCAGTGGCGCTCACGCGCTCGAGCACGCCGAGGACGCCGTTTCGCTCGAGCGTGAAGACCGCCCGCACGGCGGGCGTCCCAGTGATCTCCGCCGCCGCCGGCGAGGCCAACCCGAGAGCGACAACCGCGGCGGCTAGGGCGAGAGGCGCGCGACCCAAATCGTGTCCTCGCCGCCGGTGTACGGGCGCCGGTCGAACCAGCCGTAGCACGCGTCGATCACGAAGCCCTCGCTCTGGAGCAACGCCCGCCACTCGGCTGCGTCGAGCCACGCCAGTTCCATCGTCGACGCCAGCTCCCCGCGGCGAACCGAAAGCGTGAGCGTCCGCGCGGCCTCGTCCCAGTCGGCGCGTTCGAAGATCTCCGGCTCCCGTTCGAGCCAGCGGCCGTTCGTCTCCTCGATGTCCTCCCGCGACGGCGTGAAGACGTCGAAGACGAAGCGGCCGCCGGGCGCGAGCAGACGGCGGACCGCGCGCAGCCCGCGCCGTCTCTCGTCGTGCGTATTCAGGTGCAGCAGCGACCGGAACGGGATCATCACGAGCGGCACGCGCTCGTCCACCGGCGGGTCGCGGAGGTCGCCGAGGCGGAGGTCGAGCTCGACTCCCGCAAGCTTCGCGTGCTCCGCGCACACCTCGAGCATCCCCGGTGACGAGTCGACGCCGATCACGCGAATGCCGTCGCACGCGATCGGAACCGCAATGCGCCCGGTGCCGACGCCCAGCTCGACGACAGGCCCTCCGCTCCGCCGCGCCTCCTCCAGGTAGAACGGAACGTCCTCCGTGACACTTCGGCTCCACGCGTCGTAGATCCGAGCAATGGGGTCGTAAACGCTCAGGCTTTCACGCTATCGTTCGCGCGTGGCCGCTATCCGCAGCGCCTTCGTGTTTACACCGCCCCGGCTCGTCGCCGGGGACGGACGCTAAGCGCGGCCGATCCTGACGAACAGAGCCGGGGCGTAATGGCTCTACCGGCCGTGGACCAACAGGGAGAATCAGCGAACGTGGATTGGCAGCAGTACGAAAGCGAGGCACAGCAGGCGATCGAAGCGGCCGCCGGCGCGGCGGAGCTCGACGCCGCCCGCGTGCGCTTCCTGGGCAGGCGAAGCGACCTCGTCCAGGCGCTCCGCGGCGTCCGTAACCGCGAGAGCGGCATGCTGCTGAACGGCGTCCGCGGCCGGCTCGAGGCCGCCGTCGCGGAGCGCCAGGACGCCATCGAGACCGAGGCGGTGGAGCGGCTCTACGCGGAAAGCTCATTCGACGTCACGCTGCCGGGCGAGCCGTTCCGCCGCGGACGGCTGCATCTCCTGACGCAGGTCAAGCGAGAGATCGAGGACGTCTTCCTCGGCATGGGCTTCGAGGTCTACGAAGGCGCCGAGGTGACGGACCCCTGGCACAACTTCGACGCTCTTACGACCGATCGCGGCCATCCGTCCCGTTCGCCGAGCGACACGTTCTATCTCAGCGGCGACGTGCTGCTTCGAACGCACACCTCGCCCGACCAGATCCGGCTGATGGAGTCTCGGCAGCCGCCGATCTACGCGATCATGCCCGGCCGCGTCTACAGGCGCGACACGCCGGATGCGACGCATTCGCCGACGTTCCTGCAGGTCGAGAGTCTTGTCGTCGACCGTGGGATCACGCTCGCCGACCTGAAGGGAACGGTGCTCCATTTTTTCCGCGCGCTGTTCGGCCCGACGCGGGAGGTGCGCATGCGCACGAGCTACTTCCCGTTCACCGAGCCGTCGGTGGAGTTCGACGTGACCTGTTTTCTGTGCAACGGACAGGGCTGCGCCGTGTGCAAGCACTCCGGCTGGATCGAGATGGGCGGCGCGGG
>JBJMJE010000112.1:0-4683 GCA_045806505.1 Gaiellaceae bacterium | reverse complement strand
CTTGAGGCTGACGGCCTGCTCCCCCAGGCCGGGCTGGTTCCAGACCTTGTTGGCCCACTGCTCAAACGCCAGGTCGTGGGTGACGCCGCGCTCCAGCGTGATCGCCTCGTACTCGGTTCGCCCCGGCGACTTGCGGCTGCTCGACGGATCACCGCCCTCGCGGTGCTTGACGGGCTCGGTCGTCCGCTTGAGCGCGCCGACCTTGCTGATGCCTGCGACGTAGCGGCCGTCCCACTTCACGCGGAACTTGAAGTTCTTGTACGGGTCGAACCGCAGCGGATTGACTGCGAACTGAACCATCATGCGCTCCCTGTCTGGCCGGCCAGCTGCTGCAGGCGGATGACGACGAACTCGGCCGGCTTCAGCGGTGCGAACCCGACCACGATGTTGACGATCCCGAGGTTGACGTCGTCCTGCGTCGTCGTCTCGGCATCGCACTTGACGAAGAACGCCTCGCGCGGCGTCGTGCCCGCGAACGCGCCCTGGCGGAAGAGGTTGTTCATGAACGCACCGACGTTCAGCCGGATCTGCGCCCAGAGCGGCGCGTCGTTGGGCTCGAAGACGACCCACTGGGTGCCCCGGAAGAGCGACTCCTCGAGGAAGAGGGCGGTGCGACGCACCGGCAGGTACTTCCACTCCGACGCGAGCCGGTCGGACCCGGCGCGCGTGCGCGCACCCCAGACGGTGTGGCCCGCGCCCGGTGACGCGCGTAAGCAGTTGACACCGAGTGGGTTCAGCTGGCCGATCTCCGGGTCGGAAAGCGGGATGCTGAGGGAGGCGACGCCGCCGAGCGTCGCGTCGAGGCCCGCCGGCGCCTTCCAGACGCCGCGCGTCGCGTCCGTTCGCGCGATCACGCCCGCGATCGCACCCGCCGGCGCGCGCGTCGTGAGCCGGCCGTCGCGCAACGCATCCGGCTCGTTGATGCGCGGGAAGTACGCGGCGACGTTCTTGCTGCTCGTGAACGCGGCGGCCTTCGCGCCCGTGACGGCGTTCGCGACACTCGACCATGCGACGGGCGGATCCATGACCAGCACGGCGCGCTTCTCCTCGGCATACGCGATCGTGTCCGCGACTACCTGCGCCTCGATGTCGCCGGCGGTCGTGTACGGCGGGATGACGACGAGGTTGAACAGGTCCGTGTTCTCGAGCGCGTAGAGCCCGCGCTTGTCCGCGCGGAAGTTCGTGCCCGTCGTGATCACGCTCTGATCCACCGCGTCGCCGTCGTTGCCGTTCGCCGCGGTCGCCGTGACTGGGAAAGAGCTTTGCGGCTGAGTCGGCAGGTTCCCCAAGAATCGGACGAGAGTCGACTCCGCCGCGAGCACGAGGTCGACGCGCCGCGCGCTCGCCGTCCCGAACGAGACGTTTCGGAACACCTCAGCCTTTCCCGTCGCCGTGTCGGTGACAGTCAGGTTGAAGAGGCTCGCGTCGGCCGTGTTGCTGACGTCGTTGTCGATGCTCGCCGTCAGCTTGGACCCCCATGCGCCCGGCGACGCCGCGACGAGCCCCACGGCGCGCGTCCCGCTCCCGAGCGTCATCGTCGCGCTGTCGTTCGTCTTCGTCTTGTGGACGCGGACGACGACGGCCGTCGAGCCGCCGTTGCGGTAGAAGTCCTGCACGGCGTACCCGAGGTCGCTGTCGAGCCAGAGCCCGCCGAAGATCCGCTCGAAGTCGCCGTACGACGTGATCGTCACCGCCTGATCCACCGGCCCGCGGAGGGCGCGCCCGATGAACGCGGTGATCGACGTCGCGACACCCGTGATCGGCCTGACGGCGCTCGGCACCTCCTCGATGTAGACGCCGGGAAAGGTGAGTGTTTGTGGCATCAGCCCATCCTCCGTTCGCTCGTGTCGTCTCTCACGTCTTCGCGTCCCACTTCGGCACCGCCCGGATCGCGCGGACGAGCGTGTCCGAAGACACCTCGCCGAGCGCGATGCGGTGCGGCCGGAGCTCGTACAGCACGCTCTCCCTGCCGTCCGACTGCACCTCGAGCGCGCGCAAGCCGCGGTGCACGCCGACGAGCTGTCGGACGTCCTGGTGCGCGGCCACGTCCTCGCCGACGATGATGAAGTCGGGATCGTCCAGCTCGACCGCCGAGCGCATGTCGATCTCGTCGTGCTCCGCGACGATGTCGAGATCGGGCTCGCGCACGATCGCCTCCCGGACGATCTCGCGCAGCAGCGGCGCCATGTCTATGAGCACGATCCTCGTGCGCTCCAAGCGATTCCCCCTCGGGGCATTTCCCGCGAGTGTGGTCGCGCACGGCGGCAACCGCCATGAACCGGCGGATCTGTCTTGGGTCCAGGCGCGATCTAGATCTAGCGCGGTTTAGATCTGCCCGAGCTCGCCGCGCGCCCTCGCGACGGTCACCGCTTCGGTGCGGTTCCCGACTCGCAGCTTCTCGAGGATGTTGTGCACGTGGTTCTTCACGGTCGCGAGCTCGATGTGCAGCGCCCTCGCGATCTGCTTGTTCGTCAGGCCGTCGCCGATCAGGCGCACGATCTCGAGCTCGCGGCGCGTCAGCGGCGGGCCCTTGTGACCTCCGCCCGCGGTCGACATCGATGCGACGCGGCGGAGGAGCGCGCCGGCGACTGCCGGCGAGCACAGCACCTTGTCGTCGACCGCCGCAGCCATCGCATCGAGCAGCTGGCCCATCGACGCGCTGCGCGAGACGAGACCCGAAACGCCGGCCTCCGCCCAGGAGACGACGTCGTCGTCGGACTCGCGGACTGCGAGCGCGACGACGGAGAGCGTCGGCCACGCCTCGCGCAGCGCGCGTGCCGCGCCGAACCCCTCCGGCAGATCCAGGTCGAGAAGCGCCACGTGCGGTGCGGACAGCAAGCCCTCGAGCTCCTCGCGGGCGGTGCGGAGTGAGGCGGCGCTGCCCACGACGTGGAAGCGCGGGTCGCGGCGCAGCGCGTCGACGATCCCGTCCCGGTACAGACGCACACCAACGAGGACGAAGACCTCGGTATCGCGCCGCAGCAACGTGTTCCGGGGATCCACGGTGAGATCCACCCCCTCCCGGTTGGTCGCTTGGCGCGATCTAAGCCGCCCGGTAGGCGGCTTGTCAAATTGCGCCGGGTGTGGGAGTGGTGACCGCCTGGCGCGGAGACGTAGAGTTAGTCTAAGCTAACTCTGATGATGGCCACTCGCGTAGACCCACTGCCCCGCGTGGCCGGTTACGGCGAGAAGGTCCTGCGCGGCGACCGGCCGTTCCGCCTGCTCCCGTTCATCGGGCCTGCGTTCGTCGCGTGCGTCGCCTACATCGATCCGGGCAACTTCGCCACGAACATCGCGGGAGGTTCGAAGTTCGGCTACACGCTGGTGTGGGTGATCGTCGCCTCGAACCTGATGGCGATGCTCATCCAGACGCTGTCGGCGAAGCTCGGCATCGCCACCGGACGGAATCTCCCCGAGGTCTGCCGCGAGCGCTTCTCGCGGCGAACGTCGCTCGGGCTGTGGGTGCAGGCCGAGGTGATCGCGATGGCGACGGACCTCGCCGAGTTCCTCGGCGCCGCGATCGGATTCCACCTGCTCTTCGGCATCGGACTCTTCCCCGCGACGCTGATCACCGGCGCGACGACGTTCGCGATCCTCGGCCTGCAACGCTTCGGCTTCAGGCCTTTCGAGGCCGTGATCATCGGCTTCGTGGGCGTGATCGCGGCGTGCTACGTCGCCGAGCTCTGGTACGCCCACCCACCGCTCGGGACGGTCGCGAAGCATGCGGTGCTGCCGCAGTTCAGCGGCAGCGAGTCGCTGCTGCTCGCAGTCGGCATCCTCGGCGCGACGGTGATGCCGCACGTGATCTACCTGCACTCGGCGCTGCTCCAGAACCGCATCGTCCCGCGCAACGAGAACGAGGCACGGCGGCTCTACAAGTACACGCGGATCGACGTCGTGATCGCGATGTCGCTCGCAGGGCTCGTCAACATGGCGATGCTCGTCGTCGCCGCCTCGGTCTTCTTCGGCAGCGGCATACTCGATGTTGCATCGCTCGAGACGGCGCATCGCACGCTCGAGCCGCTCCTCGGCAACGCGTCGAGCGAGCTCTTCGCACTCGCGCTGATCGCGTCCGGCATCTCGAGCTCGACGGTCGGGACGCTCGCGGGCCAGGTGGTCATGCAGGGCTTCATCCGGCGGCAGATCCCGATCTGGGTCCGCCGCGCGGTCACCATGCTTCCTGCATTCGTCGTGATCGCGATCGGCGTCGACCCGTCGCGGACGCTCATCATCAGCCAGGTCGTGCTCTCATTCGGCATTCCGTTCGCGCTCATCCCGCTCGTGATCTTCACGAGCCGCCGCGACGTGATGGGCGGCCTCGTGAACCACAAGGTGACGACCGCGTTTGCCATCGTCGTCGCGACGGCGATCTCGGCGCTGAACGTCTTCCTGCTCGCCCAGACGTTCAGCCTGTTCTGAGAAACCGGCCGACCGGCCCACGAGGAGCCGGTCGGCCGTCGTCGGGAGACGACTCATGCGTCGTAAGCGCGCCAACCGGGAAGGGCGGCTTACTATTTGCAATTGATAAACGGCCGGGCGGCGCGGACGGTTACGGGTCAGAGATAGGCAAGTGGGTCAACCGGACTCCCGTTGACGCGGACCTCGAAGTGCAGGTGCGCGCCGAAGCAGTATCCGGCGCAGCCGACGTAGCCGATCACCTGTCCCTGCGAGACGAACGCGCCG
>JBJMJE010000111.1:0-5786 GCA_045806505.1 Gaiellaceae bacterium | reverse complement strand
CCTCACGCGCCCGGCGGTCGAGGCCGGCGAGCGGCTCGGCTTCCTGCCCGGCACGCTGCTCGAGAAGGTCGATCCGTACCTGCGCCCGCTCTTCGACGCGCTCTACGACATGCTCGACCCGGATCGCCTCGCCGCGTACATGGAGAAGGGGACGATCGAGGTTGCCCCGCTCGCGTTCATGCGCGGGCGCACGCTCAACGACTCATTCGTCATCCTCGACGAAGCCCAGAACACGAGCCCAGAGCAGATGCAGATGTTCTTGACCCGGCTCGGCTTCGGCTCGAAGGTCGTCGTCACCGGCGACGTGACGCAGATCGATCTCCCGCGCGAGCAGGCGTCCGGCCTGATCCAGGTGCAGGACATCCTCGCGGGCGTCGACGGCATCGCGTTCGTCCGCTTCACGAACCAGGACGTCGTGCGGCACAAGCTCGTGCAGCGGATCGTGGAGGCGTACAAGGAGCACGCCGAGCAGACGGGGACGACGCGCTCCCGGTGACGTGATCGCGATCGAGGTCTCGAACCGGAGCGGCGTCGAGATCGACGAAGAGGCGGCGGTCGCTCTCGCGCGCGTGGTGCTGGCGGCGGAGAGCGTCGAAGACGGAGAGCTGGGGCTCGCGTTCGTCCCGCCGCAGGAGATGCGCGAGCTGAAGCGCGAGCATCTCGGCGTCGACGAGGCGACCGACGTGCTCTCGTTTCCGCTCGACGGCAAGGATCCCGTGCCCGCCGGCGTGCCACGAGCGCTCGGCGACGTCGTCCTGTGCCCTCAGGTCGTCGGCGAGGAGTGGCGCGCGCCACTCGTCCACGGGCTGCTCCACCTGCTCGGATACGACCACGGCGCCAAGATGGAGGCACGCGAGGAGGCGCTGCGATGAGCACGCCGCGCCGCGCGCCCTCGCTGATCGAGAGCTTCAACTACGCGTTCGAAGGGATCATCCACGTGCTTCGCACCCAGCGGAACATGCGGATCCACTTCGCGGTCGCGCTCGCCGTGCTGATCGCGGGCCTCGCAGTGGATGTTTCGCGGCTCGAGTTGATCGCGCTGCTGCTCGCGATCGCGTTCGTGCTCATCGCGGAGATGATCAACACGGCGCTCGAGGCGGCGATCGACGTCGCGACGACGTCGTTCGATCCGATGGCGAAGCTCGCGAAGGACATCGCAGCGGGCGCGGTGCTGATCGCGACGGTCAACGCGATCGCGATCGGCTACCTCGTGTTCTCGGGGCAAGTCGCGAATCGGAGCGAGCGGCTGCTCGACAAGCTGCGCGACGCGCCGGCGAAGCTGACGCTCATCTCGCTCGTGGTCGTGATCATCGTCGTCATCGCGACGAAGGCGATCAGCGGGCGCGGCACGCCGTTGCGCGGCGGCCTGCCGTCCGGCCATGCGGCGATCGCCTTCGCGGGGTGGATGGCTGCGACCTACGTGCTCAGCGACGCCGAGCACCGGTTCCTGATCTCGAGCCTGACGTTCATCATGGCGCTGCTCGTGGCGCAGACCCGTGTGGAGGCCGGCGTGCATTCGACGCTCGAGGTCGCATACGGCGGCGTGCTCGGCGCGCTGATCACGCTCGCGTTGTTCCAGGTGTTCGCGTGAGCGGCGAGGAGCTCGTCGAGCGGGCGCGCGCGGTCGCGGCGCGGGCGTACGCGCCGTACTCGGACTACCTCGTCGGTGCGGTCGCCCTCGCACGCGACGGGCGCACGTTCGAGGGCGTGAACGTGGAGAACGCGGCGTACCCGCTGGGCATCTGTGCGGAGAAGTCGGCGATCTCGCGTGCGGTCGCCGAGGGGTGCCGGCCGGGCGACCTGGAGGCGATCGGCATCACGGCGTCGCCGTGCGGCGGCTGTCGGCAGTGGCTGTGGGAGTTCCGGCTGGATCGCGTGACATTCCCGAACCGCGCCGGCGAGATCGTGACGTACGCGGCGGCCGAGCTCCTGCCGGAGACGTGGGAGCTCGACGCGTGACGATTCGGCACGGAATTGGTGCAGATGCGTGCGCCCGTGAGCGGTACCGTCGACGGTGTGGGTGGCGGGACGGCATCCCCGCCCTTTATCGGGTGGGGGACGCCCTCGACTCCGCGCGGTCGCGCCGCGCAGGCGCCCCGGCATGAGGAGCGGCTTCATCGCCGTCGCGGGCCGTCCGAACGTCGGGAAGTCGACGCTCGTCAACGCGCTCTGCGGCGGCAAGGTGGCGATCGTCTCCGACAAGCCGCAAACGACGCGGCGCCGTGTCCACGGCATCGTGACGCGGGAGGACTACCAGCTCGTGCTCGCCGACCTGCCCGGCTTCCAGCGCCCGCGCGACGCGCTCACGGAGCACATGCAGCGCACGGTCGACAGCGCGCTCGACGACATGGACGGCGTGCTCTTCGTCCTCAGCGCGCGCGAGCGGATCGGGGCGGGCGACCGCTTCATTGCCGAGCGGGTGTTCGCGCTCGGTGCGCCCGTCGTGATCGCGCTCAACAAGGTCGACCGGTTGAAGCCGGGGCACATCGCGTCGCAGATGGCGACGGCGGCGCGGCTCGGCGATTTCCACGCCCTGCATCCGGTCAGCGCGAAGACCGGCGACGGCGTCGACGAGCTACGCGACGAGCTCGTCGGCCTCCTCGGCGAAGGGCCGCTCTACTTCCCGGAGGAGCAGCGAACGGACCTCTCCGTCGAAGCGCAAATCGGCGAGCTGATCCGCGAGAAGGCGCTCGCTCTGACGCGCGACGAAGTCCCGCATGCGCTCACCGTCCAGGTCGGCGAGATCACCGACAAGGCCGTCATTGCGGACGTGCTGGTGGAGACGGAGTCGCAGAAGCAGATCTTGATCGGCCGCGGCGGTTCGATGGTCAGAGAGATCGGAACGCGCGCGCGCCCCGAGATCGAGCAGCTCCTCGGCCGGCACGTGTTCCTCGAGCTGCACGTCAAGGTGAAGCCGCGCTGGCGCCGCGACGATTCGATGCTGGAGCGCCTCGGCATCTAGTTGCGACTAGCGCGTGATCCGCACGACGCGGACGACGATCGTCGCGACGAACGCGATCACGTAACCGGAAGCAAGCGCGATCAGAGCGAGCTGCAGGCGCTCGGACAGACGGTCGAGGAAGAACGCGGCGATGAGCGCCGGCACGATCAGCCACTTCGCCCACGGTGCGGCGCCACGGCGGCCCGCTCGTGCGGCGACCGCGAAACCCGCCGCGCCGACGAGCGCAGCGGCAGCCGCGAGCGCCACATCCGATGCCTCGCGCCCCGGGGCGAGCCGCACGATTCCGACGATCAACCCCGCGACGCAGAAGACGATCACCGCCGCGCCGAGCAGCGCGTGCCTACCCATCGCGCGGCAGGTAGTAGCGCTTCAGCCAGCGCGAGAGGCCGTCGAGGCCAGGGAACAGGACGCGCTCGGTCACGTTCGCGAGGTCGAGCTTGTCGCGCACCTCCCATTTCAGCTCCGCCGGAACGACGATGCGGTGCCACAGCTCGGTGCGCGACGCAAGCCACGAGTCGAGCGAGAGGTCGGGCTTCGAGAGGAGCGAGAACAGGGCGTACTGGTTCACGATCCGCGCGTCGAACGACGGCGGCTCGACGAAGAGCGCGAACTCCCCGAGCTCCTCGAGCGCTTCGACGCTCCCGACCTCGTCCTGCAGCAGCTCGGTCGTGAAGACGTCCGCACCCTCGCGCTCGAGGACGGCACTGAGGCGCTCCGGCAGGAGCTCGTGCACGCGGGCGAAGTCGACGCACCAGACGGCGCCGTCCCTGTCGAACCGCGCCGCGTGTGCGGTTGCGAAATGCAGCGCGACGTACGGAGAGAACGTCCAGTCGAGCATCCGCGTCGGCAGGCCGTGGTGCTGCCCGAGGGCCAACCAGTTCCAGACGGAGTCGATGGGCACGGCATCGCTCGCGGCGTACTTGCGGAACGCGCGCAGGATGTGCCGCTCGAGCTGACGCGGTTCGCCGCCGAGGCGCGCGATGCTCGTGCTCAGGTCTTCGTCCGCGTCACCGCGCCCGCGAAACGCGTAGCTCGTGCGATGCCGCCCGAGACCCTCGTGCCAGGTCTCCCCGAACAGGCGCTCCTGCAGCTCGACCCACGACGAGACGCGAATATCGTTCACGCCGCGCGCCGGAGCAGGAACACGTCCTGGTAGGGGTTCCCCGCAGCGCCCTCCGGCACGAACGTCACCTCCTCGAAACCGTGCGGCAGTAAACGTTCACGCACCCATGACGGCGGGTGGAACGTCGTGCACAGGTTCGTCCCGGGCACCTCGCCCCACCGCACCACGAGCTCGCCTGCCCGAAAGCGCCGCTGCTCGTCCGGATCGAGCCGCTCGAGGTACCGCTCGCCGTGCGTCGTGAGCAGGACGAAGCCGTCACGGCGGACGACGCGGCGGAGCTCCGCCATCCACTCGTGCTGGATCGCCTCGGGCAGGTGCGTCAGCACCGAGAGGGCATACGCGAGGTCGAACGAGTCGTGCGCGAACGCGAGCGGCGGCGAGAGGCCGTTCGTCTCGAAGCGCGCGAAGGGCAGGTTCTCGCGGCACCAGTCGATCGCGGCGCCGGAGAGGTCGCTGCCCGAGACGCGGACGTCGAAGCGCGCCCAGTGGCGAACGACGCGGCCGCAGCCGCAGCCGAAGTCGAGGATCGACGTCATCGCCTCGATGCCGGTGCCGGCGCGCTCGAGCGCCTCGCCGACCGACTCGGCGGCTAGGCGCCCGCTCTCGAGGAACCACGCCACGTCAGGCGTGCCCGCGACACGGACGATCAGGTGCGGCGGCGGCACCGGCAGCCCGTCCACGGGCGCGGGCTCGGGCATGTGCGGCAGCCGAGCGGCGCGCACGCGCTCGTACGTGCGATACGTCGGCGCGAGCAGGCGCGTGCGCCCGAGGAAGCGGAGGAGCGCGTTCTTCGCGGCCACTCGCCCCGAGCGTACACTGGCCCCCATGACGCAGGCGCCCGCACTTCCGCGCGGGTTCGAGCTGCCGCTCGAGCCGCGGCTGCCCCGGATCGGCTCGGTCGATCAGGTCGCTGTCGAGGGGCGCGCGGCCGAGCTGGCGAAGCGCTCGATCAAGCGCGACGCGAAGCTCTTCGCTCTCGACCTCGCGATCCGCTGCATGGATCTCACGACGCTCGAGGGCTCCGATACGCCCGGGAAGGTCGCGGCGCTGTGCTCGAAGGCCGTTCGCCCGGACCCGACCGACAAGAACATCCCGCCGGTGGCCGCGGTGTGCGTCTACCCGAATCTCGTGCCTGTCGCCGTCGAGCGCCTGCGCGGCAGCGGCGTCAGGGTCGCGTCGGTGGCGACCGCTTTTCCTTCGGGGCAGGCGCCGCTGCAGACGAAGCTCGAGGAGGTGCGCTGGGTCGTGGAGCAGGGCGCCGACGAGGTCGACATGGTCATCGATCGTGGCGCGTTCCTCTCCGGCCGCTACGCCAAGGTCTACGACGAGATCGTGCGCGTCAAGGAGGCGTGCGGCGCCGCCCACCTGAAGGTGATCCTCGAGGTCGCGGAGCTCGGCACGTACGACAACGTCCGCCGCGCCTCGCTGCTCGCGATCGCCGCCGGCGGGGACTTCATCAAGACGTCGACGGGCAAGCTTCCCGGGGCGGCGACGCTGCCCGTGACGTTGTGCATGCTCGAGGCGATTCGCGACGTGCACGAAGAGACCGGCCGCATGGTCGGGATGAAGCCGGCCGGCGGCATCCGGCAGGCGAAGCAGGCAGTGCAGTACCTCGTGCAGCTGCACGAGACGCTCGGGCTCGACTGGCTCACGCCGGATCTCTACCGCCTCGGCGCGTCGTCGCTCCTGAACGACGTCCTC
>JBJMJE010000110.1:0-11262 GCA_045806505.1 Gaiellaceae bacterium | reverse complement strand
CAACCTCGGGCTGGCGCTCTTCTGGCAGCGCGAGAACGCGGCCGCGCTCACGGCGTGGAGGCAGGCGAAGCGGTTCCAGCCGGACACGCCGTCTGCCATCCGGGCCGGCGACCTCCTCCACCCGGACTCGCCGCGCGGCCTGCCGCAGTTCGAGCCGAGCACCGCCCGGGCCGACACGCCGGCGCGGCTCACCGGCGACGTCCGCGCCGCCGTCGGCTCCGTTCCGCGGCTCCGCAGCCTGGCTGGTGCCAACCCGCGGTCGTCGTTCGTTCGGCTCAACCTCGGCCTGGCGTTCTTCTGGCGTCGCGACAACGCGGCGGCGGTCACCTCGTGGCGGCAGGCGAAGCGGCTCCAGCCGGACACGCCGTCCGCCGTGCGGGCGGGGGACCTCCTCCACCCGGACTCGCCGCGCGGCCTGCCGCAGTTCGAGCCGAGCACCGCCGAGGCCGACACGCCCGCGCGGCGGTTGGTCATCCGAGGCGTTCGCCTCCAGGCGAGCGGGCGGCCCGTGTCGGCCGAACGGCTCTTTGCGCGTGCGGCCAGGCTGGCGCC
Source organism: Gaiellaceae bacterium (assembly GCA_045806505.1). Taxonomy (GTDB): domain Bacteria; phylum Actinomycetota; class Thermoleophilia; order Gaiellales; family Gaiellaceae; genus DASVFB01. The sequence continues at coordinate 10,710 of JBJMJE010000110.1, read as the reverse complement.
GGACGATCCCGACGCGCAGGTCGCCGCCGCTGTCGGCGTCTACGACAAGGACGATCCGTCCCGCGCGTTCTCGCGACTCGGCCCGCTGGTGCGCCGGTTTCCGCACGCCCAGACGGTTCGCTTCCACCTCGGGTTGCTCTCGATCTGGCTCGGCACCTTCGGCCAGGCCCGCAAGGAACTGCGACTCGCCCTTGCGGAAAACCCGAAATCCACCTATGGAAGGGAAGCACGGCTACTGTTGAAGCGTCTTGAGAATGTTAGGACCAAGTGAAAGAAAGATGAGCCGTCCGGCCTATGGCGGTTGTCCGCAAGCGTTGCAACACTGCCGACTCGCACGAAAGTGCTCGTCAATCGGCAGACGAGAGGGGTGGGGGAGCGTTTGACCCAGGTTCAGGCAGAGCCAAGGCGCGTCGACGACGTTCTCGCTACGGACGAGGCGCGCGCACTCATGGAGGCGGGTCGCGACAACGGCACGGTGACCGCGGAAGAGATCGCGCTCGCGTTCGACGACTACGACCTCGAGGCCGGCCAGCTCGACGAGCTGTACCAGGCGTTCGAGGAACAGCAGGTGGAGATCGTGTCGGCGGCTGCCGTGGATCTCGACGAGGAGCCGTCCAAGGCGACGACGGAAATGTCGACGGACTCGCTGCAGCTGTTCCTAAAGGACATCGGCCGCGTCGACCTGCTCACGGCGGCGCAGGAGGTCGAGCTCGCGAAGCGCATCGAGCGCGGCGAGCATCGCGCGAAGCAGGAGATGATCGAGGCGAACCTGCGCCTGGTCGTCTCGATCGCGAAGCGCTACCGCAACCAGGGCCTGCCGTTCCTCGATCTGATCCAGGAGGGCACGATCGGCCTCGTCCGAGCGGCAGAGAAGTTCGACTACCGCAAGGGCTTCAAGTTCTCGACGTACGCGACGTGGTGGATCCGCCAGGCGGTCGCGCGCGCGCTCGCCGACAAAGCGCGGACGATCCGCATGCCCGTCCACGTCGTCGAGAAGCTCAACAAGATCGTGCGCTCGGAGCGCAAGCTCCGCGCCGAGCTCGGCCGCGAGCCGACCGCCGCCGAGATCGCGTTCGATCTCGACCTGTCGTCGGAAGAGGTGGAGCAGATCCGCCGGAGCTCCCAGACGCCGGTCTCGCTCGAGAAGCCGGTCGGCGACGAGGAGGAGTCGGAGTTCGGGCACTTCATCACCGACGAGAGCGCACCGCTTCCGGACGAGGCGGCGGAGACGACGCTCCGGCGCGAGACGCTCGAGAAGCTGCTGCACAAGCTCTCCGTGCGCGAGCGCCAGGTGCTGATCCTCCGCTATGGGCTCGACGGGAAGCACCCGCGCACGCTCGACGAGGTCGGCCGCACGTTCAACGTGACGCGGGAGCGGATCCGGCAGATCGAGAACCAGACGCTGAAGAAGCTGCGCGCCCTCGCGGACGCACAGATCCTGCGCGACGTAGCCTGATCCGCCGCCGCCCGCGGCGTTTAGACTCGCGCGTCGTGGACGAGGCCTGGCTCGACGAGCTTTCCGAGTTCCTGCGGATTCCGAGTGTCAGCGCGGATCCGCAGCACGCCGGCGACGTGCGCCAGGCGGGGGAGTGGGTTCGGGACTTCGTCCGCCGGTCGGGTGGGCAGGCGGAGCTTCAGGAGACCGACTCGCAGCCGCTCGTCATCGGGGAGATCCCTGCGTCGTCGGGCGACGGCGACGCGGCGACGATCCTCGTCTACGGGCATTTCGACGTCCAGCCGCCTGCGCCGCTCGAGCTGTGGGAGAGCGAGCCGTTCGAGCCGACGATCCGCGACGAATGGATCTACGCGCGCGGCGTGGCAGACGACAAGGGTCAGCTCTGGACGCTGCTCAAGGGCGCCTCGCTGCTGGCTGCGGAAGGTGCGCTGCCCGTTCGCCTGCGGATCGCGTGCGACGGTGAGGAGGAGATCGGCGGTCAGTCGATCGTCGAGTTCCTCGAGCAGGACGAGCGCGGCGCCGACGCGTGCATCATCTTCGACTCCGCAATGGAGCGGCGCGGCGTGCCGGCGCTGTGCACGGGAACGCGCGGTGTCATGTCGTTCGAGCTGCAGGTTCGAAGCGGCGCGCGGGACCTCCACTCCGGCGTGTTCGGGAACGCGGCGCTGAACGCGACGCACGCGTTGATGCAGGCGCTCGGCGGGATCATGCCGCGCGACGGCCGCCTCCCCGAAGCGCTGCGCGAGGGCGTCGAGCCGCCGTCGGACGAGGAGCGCGCCAGCTGGAACGAGCTCACTTCCGGTGCCGATGCGCTGCTCGGCGCAGGCGCCGTGCCGTACGACGCCGGCGCGGCGGACGAGTTCCACCTGCGCACGACCGCCGAGCCGTCGGTCGACGTGAACGGCATCCTCGGCGGCAAGCCGGGGCTGCCGAACACGACGATCCCGGTCGCCGCGCAGGCGAACTTCTCGGTGCGGCTCGCCCCGGGTCAGGACGTGCAGACGATTGCGGCCGCCGTCGAGCGGCTGATCCGCGAGGCGGCACCGCCGGGCGCCGAGGTGGACCTCGACCTTCGCGGTGCGGCGCCTCCGGGCCTCGTCTCCCCGGACGAGCCGGCGGTGCAGATCGCGCTCGAGGCATTCGAGCACGTGATGGGAACGAGGCCGCTGCTCTCGCGGACGGGGGGCACGCTGCCGATCGTCCCGGCCCTCGTCGACAACGGCATCCCGACGATCCTGTCCGGCATCGCGCTGCCCGAGTCGAACATCCACTCGCCGAACGAGCGCGTGCTGCTCGAATACCTGCCGCTCGGCGTGGACATCGCGCGCGAGCTCTACACGCGCCTGGCAGCGCTCGAGTAGCCGCGGCTCTACCGGACACGACCGGGGTCAGACCCCGGCCCTGTCCGGAGCGGACATGCGAGGCACGTCGGCGGCGCTGCTCCTCGTTCGGCTCGTTCGGGCGGCGGGCGTCTGTGGATCGATCGTCACGAAGTTGTCACAGGCAACACGGCTCGTCGAGACATGGCTGGGGTCAGACCCCGGACATGGCTGCGTAGGCCCTGTCCGGTTACGCGAAGGGCCGCGGCGTCGCCGTCGTCTTCGGGATGGCGACGCGTGCGATCGCCGAGAACGGCGACGGCTGGCACGCCTGGCAGATGTTCAGGTCGCACGCCACCGACAGGAAGACGAATGCCTCCTCCATGCTGAAGCCCCACTCGTCGACGAGCGCCCGTGCCGCCTCCTCGCTCGCCAGCTGGAGCGCCTCGCGCACGTCGCCGCCCGACGTCGCGTGCGTCACCCAGGCGCCGTCGAGCTCCGTCACGGGCCACGTCGCCTGCTTCCCTTTCACCACGTCGAAACGCACGTCCACCTCACCCGCGATCTCGACGCCGGTGCCGCAGATCTCACCGTCGCCCATCGCTGCGTGCATGTCGCCGACCGCGAACATTCCTCCCGGCTGCCGCACCGGGAAGTAGATGCGCGCGCCGCGGCCGTGCAAATGGTTGTCGAGGTTGCCGCCGTGGCGCCCGGCCCAACCGTTCGTGATCTCCTCGCCGCCGGTCGCGACGCCGACGACGCCGACCATCGGCCGCGCCTGGAACGAGATGCGCTCGTTCATGCGAACCGTGTCGCCCTCGACCTCGAAGACGAACGTCACCGGCGAATCGACGTTCGCGATGAGCTGCCCGAACTCCGGGATGATCGTCGCGAACCCCCGCGGCCCCGGACGCACGTCGAGTATCTCGACGGCGAGTGAATCGCCCGGCTCGGCGCCCTTTACCGCGACGGGCCCGGTCGCGCTGTTCACGCGTGCGAAGTCGATCGCGGTCACGAGGTCTTCCTCCGACGCGATCTGACCGGTGAAGCAGTCGTTCGTCTCGAACGTGACGACGGCGCCGGGTTCTACTTCGAGCACGGGCTCGAGGTCGGGCCCGAAGCCCCAGATCACGTCCTCACGCGAGACGCGGTGCTCTGTTGCGACCGCCATCGGCGGAGCGATCCTACTCCCACGGCGGCGGGTTATGAACCCAGCGCCCGCCGGTCATCGTCGCGACGACCTCGCAACCGGCTAGATCCTCGTACGGATCGGTCGACAGAACGACGAGGTCCGCGAGGAAGCCGGGCAGCAGCCTGCCGCGGCGCCGTTCGTCGTACGTCAGCCACGCGGGCGTCACGCACGTCGCCTGCAGCGCCTGCTCGAGCGTCATCGCTTCCTCGGCGCGCCACTCGAGGCCGCTTCGCATGCCCGCGAGCGGATCGAGCTCTTCGACCGGCGCGTCCGACCCGTTAGCAACGACGGCGCCGCTCTCCCACAGCGACCGAAACCGGTACGCGCGGTCGGCGCGGTCGCCCCAGAAGCGCTCGATGAGCGCGCGGTCAGACGTGGCGTGGACGAACTGCACCGACGCCGCAACGCCGAGCTGCGCGAAGCGCGCTACGTCCTCCGGCGCCAGGCACTGCGCATGCTCGATGCGGTGGCGCAGGCCGAGCGGCCGCCACACGTCCTGCGTCGCCTCGAACGCGTCGAGCGCGTCGCGGTTGGCCCGGTCGCCGATCGCGTGGACGGCGACGGGGAAGTGCGCCGCCGCGCCGACCCGGATCAGCTCCTCGAGCTCCTCGCGTGACGTGATGCGCACGCCGGTGCCGTCCAGCAGGAGCGCCGTCTGCGAGCCCAGCGTCCCGTCCATGAACGCCTTCAGCGCGCCGCGGCGCAGGAACGGACTTCCGAAGCGGCCGCGCAGTCCGAGCTGCGCCACCTCGCGCGCGTACTGATGCGGAATCCACTGCCACACACGCAGCGTCAACGCGTCGTCCGCATCGAGCTGCTCGAAGAACGGCAGGCCGCCGATCCAGCGGTCCTCGTTCGTGACCGCCGCGTGGATCGCGGTGACGCCGCGCGAAGCGGCGAGCCTCAGCCCCTCCCGAACCGCCGCGAGCGCCTCGCGCTCGCTGTACGACGTCTCGACGAACTTCTCCCGGAACAGCCATGCAGACTCCTCGCGCAGCACGCCCGTCGGCTCGCCGTGCTCGTCGACCTCGACGACCCCGCCGTCGGCGCGGAGGTCGCCGTCGGCGTGCGCGAGCGCTGCCGAGTTCAGCCACATCGAATGGCCGTCTCGCGCCGTCAGCGCCGTCGGGATGTCGCCTGTCACGGCGTCGAGGACCTGCCGCGTCGGCTCGACCGAGGGCGACCAGTCGCCGCTCCGCCAGCCGCGGCCGCGCAGCCACGTGCCCGGCGGCACCGACTTCGCCGCTGCCGCGACCCTCGCGATCGCTTCCTCCAGCGTCTGCGTCCCCTCGAAGCGAACCTCGTGCTGGGCCAGCGCCCAGGCGACGAAGTGGACGTGCGAGTCGGTGAAGCCGGGAAGCACGCAGCGGCCGCCGAGATCGACGACCTCCGGTGAGGCAAGCGCGGTCTCGTGCGTGCCGACTCCGCCGGCGATGCGGTCGCCGGCAATCGCAAGCGACCGCGCGACCGGCAGCGTGGGGTCCACCGTCCGGATCACGCCGTTCTCGAGGATCACGGTGAAAGAATCTAACGGTGACCTCGCATTGGCACGTCACCGGGCAGTACCTCGAGTCGTGCAACTGCGAGGCGATCTGCCCGTGCCGGATGTCCGCCGGGCTCCCCGGCGGGCGCTCGACCTACGGCGAGTGCTTCGGCCTCTTGAACTGGCACATCGCCGACGGCTCCTTCGCCGGGATCGAGCTGAGCGGATTGAACGTCGTGCTCGCCTGCCGCTACCACGACGACGAGCCCGGCTCGCCGTGGACGATCGTGTTCTACGTCGACGCGGACGGAGATCGTCAGCAGCGCGCTGCGCTCGAGGCGATCTACCTCGGTCGAGCAGGCGGGGAGGGGATCCTGCGGTTACCGTGGGTGCGCAAGCCGAGCTTCGTCCTCGACGTGCGGCCGGCGGAGATCGAGTTCGACGGCGAGCAGGTTCGCGTGGGCGAGCGGACGCGCGTCCGCGCGACGAGGCCGGTCGAGGAACAGGACGACGTGCGCTGCGGCATCCCCGGCTACGAGGAGACGGGCGTCGAGTTGTACGCGGACGTGCTCGCGGTGCACGACGACCCGTTCGACTACGAGTTGACCGGCAACTGCGCGTACCGCAGCGAGTTCCGTTATTCATCCTGAGGATGTGGGACCACGTGACGATCCGCGTCTCCGATCGCGACGCGAGCAAGCATTTCTACGAGCTTCTGCTGGGCGTGCTCGGCTACGAGAGATCACACGCCGGCGATCACTTCGACGAGTGGACCCACTTCGGCATCTCCCAGGCGACCGACCAGCAGCCGGTCACGCAGAACCTGCACGTCGCCTTCGTCGCGCCTTCGCGTCAGCACGTCGACGAGTTCTGGCGCGCCGGCGTCGACTCCGGCTACGAGAGCGACGGCGAGCCCGGTGAGCGGCCGCAGTACTCGGAGAGCTACTACGGCGCGTTCCTGCTCGATCCCGACGGCAACAGCGCCGAGGCGATCCACACCGAGGAGCCGCGTCCGGGCGACAACTACATCGACCATATGTGGATCGGCGTCCGCGACATCGAAACGACGAAGCGGTTCTACGAGACGATCGCACCGGTCCTCGGCGTTCGAATCGCGCACGCGCGGCCGGAGCGCTTCCACGTCGTCGGTGGCGGTCGCTCGTTCGCACTCGTGCACGACGGGCGTCCACCGACGGAAAACGTGCATCTCGCGTTCGGTGCCCCCGACAACGCGGCCGTCGACGAGTTCCACCGCGTCGCCGTCGCCGCCGGCTACGAAAACAACGGCGCGCCCGGAGAACGACCGGTCTACCACGCCGGCTATTACGGCGCGTTCGTGCTCGACCCCGACGGCAACAACGTCGAGGCCGTCTGTCACAACAGGCCCTCGCGTCCCTGATCGCCGTCGGCCTTCCGGCCTCCGCCCGACGGCTCGCCCCGCTGGCCGCGCTCTGTCGGACGCGCCGTGCTACTTGCACTGTCACATCCTCCGACGCTTGCCAGCGGGGCGTCAGGAACGCGAGGGACTAAGGTTTCGGTCGTGCCTGTCGACCCGCTGACCGACGAGCAGCGCGAGATCCGCGACCTCGTGCGCGACCTCGCGCGCGAGCGCATCGCTCCGCGCGCCGCCGAGATCGACAAGAGCGCCGAGTTCCCGTGGGACGTCGTCGAGCTCTTTCGCGAGAACGAGATCTTCGGGATCCTGTTCGACGAGGAGTACGGCGGCATCGGCGCGTCGGCGCTGATGACGCTCGTGGCGATCGAGGAGGTGTCGAAGGTCTGCGCGACGAGCGGCCTGATCATCGCCGTGCAGGAGCTCGGCTCGCTGGGGCTCAAGCTCGCCGGCAGCGACGAGCAGAAGCAGCGCTTCCTGCCCAGGCTCGCATCGGGAGAGTGGCTCGCCGCGTATGCGCTCACCGAGCCCGGCTCGGGCTCCGATTCGGCCGCGATGCGCACGACGGCGCGGCGCGACAACGGCGAGTACGTCCTCAACGGCGGCAAGCGCTTCATCACGAACGCGGGCGTCGCGCACGTGTACGTCGTCTTCGCGAAGACGGACCCGAGCGCCGGGCACTCCGGGATCTCGGCGTTCGTCGTCGAGTCGGATGCGCCCGGCTTCGAGGTCGGACGCATCGAACCGAAGATGGGCATCAAGGGCTCGACGACCGGCGAGGTCTTCTTCAACGACTGCCGCATCCCGGAGGCGAACCGGCTCGGCGCGGAAGGCGAGGGCTTCAGGATCGCGATGCGGGTTCTCGACCGCTCGCGTCCCGGGATCGGCGCGCAGGGTCTCGGCCTCGCGCAGGGCGCGACCGACTATGCGCTCGAGTACGCCCGCACCCGCGAGACGATGGGCAAGCCGATCGCAGAGCACCAGCTGATCGCGGCCAAGCTCGCCGACATGGAGACGGCCTGCGAGGCGGCACGCGGCCTGCTGTACGCGTTCGGCCAGCTGGCGGACGCCGGGGTGGACGGGCCGGAGCTGACCAAGGCTTCCGCACAGGCAAAGCTCTTCTGCTCGGATACGGCGATGTGGGTCACCACCGAGGCGGTGCAGGTCCTGGGCGGCTACGGCTACATCCGCGAGTACCCGGTCGAGCGGATGATGCGCGACGCGAAGATCACGCAGATCTACGAGGGCACCAACGAGATCCAGCGCCTCGTGATCGCCCGCGAGATGCTCAAAGAGAACAGAGCGTCCCAGCTCACAGCCGTCTCGTAGTGCCACGGGCGCGCGACCTCGGGATCCGGATCGGAGACCTCGAGCCCGCGCCACTCGACGCGATCACAGACGTCGGCGGCACGCGGGTCGGCCACACGACGATTGTCGAGGACGACGACGTCCGCACCGGCGTCACCGTCGTCCTTCCCGGCCGGTTGCCGCTGTTTGCGGGCTGCCATCGCCTGAACGGGAACGGCGAGCTCACCGGGCTCGAATGGGTGCGCGAGTCCGGCTTCCTCACCACGCCCGTCGGCCTGACGAACACGTTCTCGGTCGGGGTCGTGCGCGACGCGATCGTGGCCTCCCAGCACCGGGCCGGTGTGGGTCAGTGGCACCTCCCGGTCGTCGGCGAGACCTACGACGGCGTGTTGAACGACATCGCGGGCATGCACGTCACCGCCGAGCACGTGCACGCCGCGCTCGAGTCGGCCACGGACGGCCCGGTCGAGGAGGGGGCCGTCGGTTCGGGGACGGGGATGATCGCGCACGGCTTCAAGGGCGGGATCGGCACGGCCTCACGCGTCACCGACGACGGCTACACGGTCGGCGTGCTCGTACAGGCCAACCACGGACGCCGGGCGCGCCTGTCCATCGGGGGTGTCCCGGTCGGGCGCGAGCTCGGCCCCGAAAAGGTCCCGTTGCCGCCCCGGCCGGACCAGGCGGCGGGCTCGATCATCGTGCTCGTCGCCACCGACGCGCCGCTGCTTCCGCACCAGTGCGACCGTGTCGCGCAGCGCGCGGCGCTCGGAATCGCCCGCACGGGCGGCGCCGGCGAGAACTCGAGCGGCGACCTGATCCTCGCCTGGTCGACCGCGAACGGGATCGGCGACGGCGCGACTCACTCAGTGACGATGCTCGCCAACGAGCGGATCGACCAGGTGTTCTACGCGGCGATCGACGCGACCGAGGAGACGATCGTGAACGCGCTCCTCGCGGCAGAGACGACGACGGGAAAGGGCGGCGCGACCGCCCATCGGCTCGATCCCGAGCTGCTCGTCGGGCTGCTCGCGTGAGCGACCCGCAGGGGCTGCGTTTCGACCGCGTCGCCGAGGACTATGAGCTCGGGCGCGCGGGCTGGCCGCCCGAGGTCGTCGAGGGCGTCGACGGCGAGGTCGTGCTCGATCTCGCCGCAGGCACCGGCAAGCTCACCCGGCAGCTCGTAGAGCGGTTTCCGCGCGTCATCGCAGTCGAGGCGCTGGCCGGGATGCGCGCCGTGCTCGAGCGAGTGGTGCCCGAGGCGGAGTCGCTCGGCGGCACGGCGGAAGCGATCCCGCTCCCGGACGCTTCCGTCGACGCGGCATTCGTGGCGGAGGCGTTCCACTGGTTCGATTCGGCAGCGGCCGCACGGGAGCTTGCACGGGTCCTCCGCCCGGGCGGCATCCTGAGGCTCGTGTTCAACGTCTGGAAGGCACCGCTCCGGCCGTCGATCGGCCCCGACGCACGGCGGTTGCTCGAACGTCTGACCGCCAAGGCAGGGCCGGGAGGCGGCGGCAAGGTCGCCGCCGGCGACTGGAAGCGCGGCTTCGACGGCACGCCGTTCAGCCCACTCGAGGAACGGCACGTCGACCACGAGGACGTCGCCGACCGAGAGCGCGTCGTCGCCCACCTCGTCTCGACGAGCTCGGCGGCCGCGCTTCCCGACGTCGAGCGGCAAGCGCTTGCGATCGACCTGCGAGCCGCGATCGCCGAAGGCGAGTACCGGGTGGAGATCGACACGCACCTCTACGAGGCACGGCGCCTGTGAGCGAGGTCAAGCTCTCGAGCGCCGACCGAGTGCTCTTCCCGGACGACGGGATCACCAAGGGCGACGTCTTCGAGTACTACGAGGCTGTCGCGGACACGATTGTCCCGCACCTGAAGGAGCGGCCCTTCACTCTGAAGCGCTATCCGCACGGGATCACGCAGGAGGCGTACTTCCAGAAGCAGGCGCCGAAGGGGATCCCCGACTGGATTCCGACGAGGCAGTTCGTGACCCACCCGCGCGACGGCGGCTCGCGGCTCGTCGACTTCGTGCTCGTCAACTCGCGCGACGCGTTGCTGTGGATGGTGCAGATGAACTGCGTCGACATGAACGCGTGGTACTCGCGGGTCGACAAGCCCGAGCGCCCGGACTACGTCGTCTTCGACCTCGACCCGCCCGAATCGCGGAACGCCTTCGCGCAGGCGATCAAGGTGGCGCACCTCATCCGCGAGGCGCTGGAGCGGCTCGGGCTGCGGTCGTACGTGAAGACGAGCGGCGCCGACGGCATTCACGTGCTGGTACCGATCACCCGGCGCTCGTCGTACAAGGACACGTACGAGCTCGCAGAGCGCGTGGCCCGCGGGCTCGAGGCCGATAATCCGGGCCTCGTGACCACCGAGTGGCTGAAGAAGAAACGCCGCGGAGTGCTCGTCGACCATCGCCAGAACGGGCATGGCAAGACGATCGCCTCCGCCTACTCGGTCCGGCCCAAGCCGGGCGCGCCGGTATCCACACCGCTGCGCTGGGAGGAGCTCGGCGAGAAGGTGCGCCCGCGCGACTTCGGCAGGCGCGAGGCA
>JBJMJE010000109.1:0-3420 GCA_045806505.1 Gaiellaceae bacterium | reverse complement strand
AGCGTGCGGCGCGCGTCCAGCTCAGAAATGGCTCGTGACGCCGGCGGGATCCTCGTCGGCGTTCGCGGCCGGCGCCGGATCCTCGAACCACGAGCGCCAGTACGTCCCGTCGTCGAGATCCTTCGCGAGCTTCGTCAGCCGCAGCGGATGGAACGTGTCGCACATCACCGCGAGCTCGTGCGTCTCCGTCATGCCGATCGAGCGCTCCGCGAGCCCCGGCGCCGGCCCATGCGGGATCGCCGACGGATGCAGCGTCACCGAGCCGATCTCGACCGCCTTCCGCGAGGAGAAGTTGCCGTCGACGTAATAGATCATCTCCTCGCTGTTCAGGTTCGAGTGGTGGTACGGGATCGGGATCGCCAGCGGGTCGAAATCGAGCTTGCGCGGACAGAACGAGCAGATCACGAAGTTGCGCCCCTGGAACGTCTGGTGCGACGGCGGCGGCATGTGGATGCGACCCGTGATCGGCTCGAAGTCGTGGATCGAGAACGTCCACGGATAGACGTAGCCGTCCCAGCCGACGACGTCGAACGGGTGGTAGTCGAGAACGTAGGTCTGGTAGCCGCCGCGCACGCGAACGCGCAGGTGGAACTCGCCGCGCTCGCGATGCGTCTCGAGCTCCGTCGGCGGGTGGATGTCGCGGTGGTAGTACGGCGCGTGCTCGAGGAGCTGGCCGTACTCGTTGCGATAGCGGCGCGGGATCTCGATCAGGCCCGGTGACTCGAAGACGAGGTAGCGCTGCTCGGACTCGTCGGCCGCGACGCGGTACGTCGTTCCGCGCGGGATGACGACGTAGTCGCCCGGCGCATACGGAATGCGGCCGAAGATCGTCTCGATCGCGCCCGAGCCCTCATGGACGAAGATCACCTCGTCGCCCTCGCCGTTGCGGAAGAAGTAGTCCATCTCGTCGGTCGGCCTGCACAGCGAGATCTCGACGTCGTCGTTCCACATCAGCAACTGACGCCCGCCGAGCGCGTCGCCTCCCGCGTCGACCTCCCATGTCTTCAGATGCAGCGGGCGGTGCTCGTCCGGCACCCATTCCTTCCGCTCGATCGCCTCGAAGCCGCCGAGCTTCTCGACGCGGCACGGCGACGTGAGGTGGTAGAGGATCGACTCGTTCCCCTCGAAGCCCTCGAGGCCCATGACCTCCTCGGTGAGCAGCGTGCCGTTGTCCCGGAACTGGATGTGGCGCTTGCGCGGCACGTCGCCGAGGCGCTGGTAGAACGGCATGGGCCGAGTCTAGTGCCCCATCCGATGATGGTCTCGCGTCTCTGCCGACGGCGCGGAGTCGCCAGGCAAGGACGCAGGGATACTCGATATGCGGGCATATCGGGTCTCCCGAGGACGCAGCATGGCGGCACCGTGCTCCGGCAGAGGCGCACTGTCCATTGCCGGATGGGGCACCTAGTCGGAGGCTTCGGGCTGCAACCGCTCGAGGAAGTCGCACAGCGTGCGCAGGTCCTCGTCGCTGAACCGCGCGCCGAAGAGCTGTCGGATCGACGCGACGTGGTCATCGGTGGCGGCCGCCAGCTTCTCGTGCCCTGCCTCGGTGAGCTTCGCGTAGACAACCCGTGCGTCGCTGTCGCACGCGGCCTTCTCCACGTAGCCGGAGCGCTGCAATCCGTCGAGCAGGCGCGTGATCCCGGACGGCGTGAGCAGCACCTGCTGGGCGAGATCGACGCGCCGCATCATCCGGTCGGGAGCGCGCGACAGCCGGAGGAGCACCTCGTAGTCGTTGATCGTCAGCCCGTGGTCGGCGACGAGCTCGCGGTCGAGGCCGCGGACGACCGAGGCGTGGGCGCGGACGAAGTGGATGAACGCCTGAACCTCCACGCCCTCCAGGGAAACCTGCGTGCTCACCTTGTCAACTGTAGTGCGATTTCCGGCGGGTAGCCTAAGAAAATGGCCGACGAGCACGGCATCGAGGTCTGGTCCCTTGTCCGGACGTTCAAGGACGTCCGCGCCGTCCAGGGCATCAACCTCCGCGTGGAGCCGGGGGAGATCTACGGCTTCCTCGGGCCGAACGGCGCCGGGAAGTCGACGACGATCCACATGCTCACGACGCTGCTGCCGCCGACTTCGGGCACGGCGTTCGTCGCCGGCTACGACATCGTCAAGGACGGGCCTGCCGTGCGCGGCTCGATCGGCGCGGCCCTTCAGGAGGCGGCACTCGACCCGTACCTGACGGGGCGGGAGCACCTGCGGCTGCAAAGCGGCCTGCACGGAATCCCCAAGCGCGAGCGCGAGGAGAGAGGCGGCGAATTGCTGACGCGCGTCGGCCTGACGCGCTCGGCCGACCGCAAGGTGCAGACCTACTCCGGCGGGATGAAGCGTCGCCTCGACCTTGCCCTCGCGCTCGTCCACCGGCCGCGGATCCTCTTCCTCGACGAGCCCACGACGGGGCTCGACCCGCAGAGCCGCAACGCGCTGTGGACGGAGGTCCACCGGCTGGCGAAGGACGAGGGCGTGACCGTCTTCCTGACGACGCAGTACCTCGAGGAGGCGGACGTTCTCGCCGACCGCGTCGGGATCATCGACCACGGGACGATCGTCGCCGAGGGCACGCCCGAGGAGCTGAAGGCGACGATCGGGCGGCCGACCGTCGTCGCAACGCCGAAACAGGCCGAACAGCTCGAGCACGCGACGGCGATCCTCGGGCGCTTCGGCGAGCCGACGCGTGCGTCGCCGGGGGCGACGGCCGTGATGCTGAACGGGAAAGGCGACCTGGCCGACGTGCTGCGCGCGCTCGACGGCGAGGGCATCCTCGTCGACGACCTGCGGCTGCACGCGCCGTCGCTCGACGACGTCTTCCTCGCGAAGACGGGTCGCATGCTCGAGGGCGAGGAGGAACAGAGCGAATGAGCATCGCGATGCGCGACGTGTTCCTGATCGCCTGGCGGTCGTCGCGCCGCACGATGCGCCAGCCGGCGGCGGTGATCGTGCCGCTGACGTTCCCGCTGATCCTGCTCGCGGTCAACTCGAACGGGCTGAAGGCGGCGACGCGCCTGCCCGGATTCCCGACGCACTCGTTCCTCGCGTTCTTCATCCCGTTCTCGTTCATCCAGGGCGCGCTCTTCGCGTCCGGGATCAGCGGCACCGACCTCGCCAAGGACATCGACACCGGCTTCATGAACAGGCTCGCGCTGACGCCGATGCGCGGCTCGGCGCTGCTTCTCGGCCAGCTGGGCGGCGGCGTCGGGCTCGGCGTGATCCAGGCGTCGCTCTACCTCCTCGTCGGGCTGCTCGCCGGCGTCCACATCAAGAGCGGCGTCGGCGGCGCGTTCCTGATCCTCCTCCTCGCGACGCTCGTCTGCTCCGCGTTCGGGGCCCTCGGCCTCTGGATGGCGCTCCGGACCGGCTCGACCGAGGGCGTGCAGTCGCTGTTCCCGCTGCTCTTCTTCTTCACCTTCATCTCGTCGA
>JBJMJE010000108.1:0-4076 GCA_045806505.1 Gaiellaceae bacterium | reverse complement strand
TCGGACGTAACCCACCCTGATTGCCCGAGGTCGTCTCCGTAGGTTGCGTGACGGACCTGGTCCCGAACGGTGAAGCCTGCGTAGGCCGACGCGTAGAGGGGGACGTGCTCGCCCACGTGCTTAGCCTACGGTCCTGGCCGGCGTTACGGCCCCGGCGAGCGCCGTTGAGCCCGCTCGGCGCTACTAAGACCTCACGCAGCCACGCCCCCGGTTGACATTCCCGCACGCTGGCCCATCCAGAGGTACGGACATCTGATCCCGCGCGCCTCGCGGACCGCGGTGATCTTCGCGATCCGCGAGACTGGCCCTCGTGGCGCTTCAACGGATGGACAACGTCGGCATCGTCGTGGAATCGCTGGATGCGGCTATCTCGTTTTTCACCGAGCTCGGCCTCGAGCTCGAGGGGCGCGCGACGATCGAAGGAGAGTGGGCAGGGCGCGTCACCGGACTGCCCGACATGCGCGTCGAGATCGCCATGATGCGGACGCCGGACGGCCACAGCCGGCTCGAGCTCTCGCGATTTCTCACGCCGCCTGCGGTCGCCGATCACCGCAACGCCCCGGTGAACGCCCTCGGCTACCTCCGCGTCATGTTCGCCGTCGAGGACATCGACGATACGCTCGCCCGGCTCCGCACGCACGGAGCCGACCTGGTCGGTGAAGTGGCTCAGTATCAGGACATGCATCGGCTCTGTTACGTCCGCGGCCCTGAAGGGATCCTCATCGGCCTGGCCGAGGAGATCGGCTAGCAGTGGCGTCCGTGGCCGAAGCACAGCTCGAGGACTTCGGATCCGGCCGCACGCCCAGCACCGAGGGCTGGTTCGTTGTAAACGTGCGCGACGCCGAGTGGTGGTTCGCGGAGAGCAGAGGCGCGAGGTGCGCCTTCGAGAACGAGTACGGCGAGCCGCCGTTCGAGTTCGCCCAGCTCGGGATCAACGTCACGGTCCTGGAGCCCGGGCAGACGGGTCTCTACCACGCCGAGGCGAACCAGGAGGCGTTCGTCGTTCTTTCGGGCGAATGCGCGCTGCTCGTCGAGGGCGAGGAGCGGCGCCTACGTCCTTGGGACTTCTTCCACGCTCCCCCGTGGACCGCGCATACGTTCGCGGGCGCGGGCGAGGGGCCGTGCGTGATCGTGATGGTCGGCTCGCGCTCGGGCCCGGGAGTGCACTACCCGGTCTCGGAGCTCGCGGCGCGCCACGGCGCGAGCGTGGCGGAGGAGACGTCCGACTGGAGGCAGGCGTACGCGACGGTCGAGCGGTTCCGGCGAGAGCGGCCGCCGAACTGGGCTCGCCTGCCGTGGGCTTACGCCGTGGACGCGCAGCCGGAACGGTGAGGGCTGCCGTCTAGGACGACGCCGCAGTCCGGACAGACGAAATGCGCGAAGCACGCGGCCTCGCCGCCCGTTTCAGCGGCCGCCGTCGACGCCGGCGCCACTTCGTCGCACAGGCGGCATTCGAGCGGCGTCCCGAGCCGTCCTCGCCGGCCGTCCGCGTCGACGACCCACGGCCGCAGCTGGAACGGCGGCTGGTGGCGCACGTGCTGCTGATGGCCGCAGGCGAGCTCCGCGACCCAGTCGCCGTGCGCGTCTCGGTGGTAGCCGACGATCGCGCGCTCCACGGGGCCAGGGTACGTCGAGCGGCCCGCCGTTAGGCTCCCGAGGTGCTGGACGACCGCATCCGCGCGGTGCTCGCGCGGCTCGAGGAGGACGATCGCCGCGAGCGCGACGAAGGCGTCGAGCGCGAGCTGCGGGCGCGCCAGGTCGCGCCGACGACGGGCCGGTTCCTCTTCTCGCTCGTCGCGCCGCAGACTGACTGTGAGGTGCTCGAGATCGGCGGCTCGCGCGGCTATTCGACGATCTGGCTCGCTGCGGGCGTCCGCCACCTCGGCGGGCGCGTCCTCTCGCTCGAGTTCGACCAGCGCAAGTGCGAGGCGTGGCGCCGGAACATCGGCGACGCCGGGCTCGAGGACTGGGCGGAGCTGATCGAGGGCGACGCGTTCGAGAGTTTGCCCGCGATCGACGACGTCTTCGACATCGTCTTCATCGACGCCGAGAAGGACGACTACGAGCGCCTCTTCGAGCTCGCGCGCGGCAAGGTCGAGCCGGGAGGGCTCTTCGTCGCCGACAACGTCCTGTCGCATCTGGACACCCTCGGCGCCTACTCCCGCGCCCGCCAGGACGACGCTTCGCTCGAGTCGGTGACGGTTCCGCTCGACCGCGGGTTGGAGCTGTCCGTCGTGCTCCGCTAGTGCCGCTATAGTGCTCGCAATCGCGGAAAGGAGGTGGTCCGGTCAATGGAGATTTCCAGTACGGGCAGCGGAGGTGCTAGCTCGTAGGGGCGGGTCCCCGGGACCGAAACGGGAATTCGCCTAGCCAGCGTGGGGGACGCGGTAAGACACGCGACCGCCTCCTACGAAATTCCCGCTAGTCACCGACCGATTTGAGGGGCCCGCCAAGCGGGCCCCTCGTCGTTCCGGGCCGCTCGTCGTTCCGGCAGAGTCCGGCGGAGGGTCAAGGCCGGATGCGCCAGAGGTAGCGGTCGCGGAAGCTGCCGACCCACATGTCGCCGAAGCCCTGGCGGAGGACGAACGGCGCGGTGCCTTTCGCCAGCGTTACCGTGTCCGACACCGCGTTCTTCTCGGGGTCGACGATCGAGACGGTGTCGTCGTTTTGATTGGGGATCCAGATCGTCCCGTCGGGGGCGACGTCGCCCTGCTGGGGCAGCTGGCCGACCTTGATCGTCGCGACGACGGTTCTGGTCGCCGGGTCGATCCGCACGACCGTGGAATCGCCGTTCGCCACCCACACGGCGTCGGCCGTGACGATGATCCCGCTCGGCCGCGGGTGTCCCGTCGGCACCTTCGTCGACGTGTTTGTCGCCGGGTCGATCCTGAACACGTCCTGGCCGCTCGCGCTGTTGTCGCCGACCCAGATCGCGTCCTTGGCGATCCCGAAGTTCGTCGGCTGCGCGCCCGTCTTGATCGTCTTCACGATCCGGTTCGTCGCCGGGTTGATCCGCGCGATGGAGCCGTCGTAGTTGTTCGACGCCCAGGCCGATCCGAACGCGAACGCGACGTCCCACACGTTGATCCCGACCTTGATCCGCTTGACGACCTTCAGCGTCTTGCGGTTGACACGCTCGATCCGGGAGGTGCCGAAGCCGTCGATCCAGATGCTGCCGGCGCCGGCCGCGATGCCGCACGGCTGCGCGCTCAGCCGGCCCGTCCTCGTGACCTTGTTCGTGGCCGGGTTGACGCGGCTCAGCGTCGCCGTGCCGTAGTTGGTCTCCCAGAACGAGCCGAACGCCGCGACCCCGGCGCACGGTTGCGAGCCGACGCGGATCTTCGCGACGACGCGCGGGCTCGAGCCGGCGGCCAGCGCGACCGACGGCACGAGCAGGACGATGAGAGCGATGAGATGTGTGCGCATGGCCGCGCACTATAGTCCGAAACCGGACTAGATGCTACGAAATCGGAGCAGGTTCCGTCGCGGCTTTGCGAAGCGCGCCGATCAGATCCTCCAGCGCGTCCTGCACCTCGTCCACCGGGCGCGCGAGGTTCGCCTCGACCTGCGCGATCGTCCGCTGGAGCGCCGGCCAGCCCTGGCGCCAGCGCGCTTCGCCGGCCTCGGTCAGCCGAACGTGATGCGACCGGCCGTCGTCAGGATGCGCCACGCGCTCGACGTCACCGTCGGCGACCATCCGCCGCAGCCGGTCGGACACCGTCGTCAGCGGCGTGCCCGTCAGGTCGGCGACCCTGCTGGGCGTCAACGGTCCCCAGACTCCGATCACGCTCAGCGTGCCGTAGAAGTTGGTGTCGACCCCGTCGGCGGCGAGGTTCCGCGACAGCACCGAATCGACGAGTTCGCTCGCGATCCACGTGTTGATGAGGAGACCGCGAGGTCGCTCGGGCAGCTGGGTCACGCCGCGCGGCGTAGCTGCTCGTCCAGCGGGACGAGCGGCAGCGCGAAGACATCGACCGCGCTCGTGTCGGTGACGACGTTGTCGCCGGCCTCCAGCATCTTCAGCAGGTCGCGCGTGAGCGGGATGTTCCCGGGGAGCCGCTCTGTGACGAGCGCGT
>JBJMJE010000107.1:0-9046 GCA_045806505.1 Gaiellaceae bacterium | reverse complement strand
CGCGACGTCGTCCCGCGCGACCTGCTGCTCGAGGCGAACTCGCTCGACCAGTTCGTGCGTCCGCTGTGCGTGCGGCTCATCGGGCCGGCGATCGGCGGCGCGCTGATCGGACTCGCGGGTGCGGGCGCTGCGTTTCTCGTCGACGCAGGGACGTTCGCGGTCTCCGCGGCCGCGTTCCTCCTGATGCGCACGCGTTCACTTCCAGATGTTTCGGTGAAATCGTCGGTGCGTCGCGAGGTCCTCGAAGGGATCTCGTACGTTCGGTCGCGGACGTGGCTCTGGGCGACGCTCGGCGCAATCACCGTCTCCCTGCTGTTCTTCCTCGGGCCGGTGTACGTGCTCATGCCGTACGTCGTGAAGAACTCGCTGGACGGCGGCGCCGAGGGCCTCGGTCTGATCTTTGCCGCCGGCGGAGTGGGCGCGATTGCCGCGGCCCTCTTCCGCGGGCAGCTCGGCTTGCCGCGACGGCCGCTCGCGGTGGTCTACCTCGCGTGGACGGCGACCACGTTCTCGCTTGTCGGCTACGCGCTCGTGAACGCCGTGTGGCAGGCGATGATCGTCAGCTTCTTCTCCGTCGGCTGCCTGACGACCGGCGGCATCGTCTGGACGACCGTGCTCCAGCGCGCGGTGCCTGCGCGCATGATCGGGCGCGTGTCGAGTCTCGACTGGGTGCTGTCGCTCGCCCTTGCGCCGCTCTCGTACGCGTTGACGGGGCCGATCGCGGGCGCGTTCGGCGCTCGCTCGACGCTCCTCTGGTGCGGTGTCGTCGGCGGCGTCGTCTTTCCGCTCGTCTATCTCGTCCTGCCCGGCGTTCGCGCAGTCGCGAGCGTCGAGGAAGAGGCGACCACGACGGCCGCCGCGGCCTGAGTTCGGGCACAGAGTCTCGACACTCGTGTGCCGCGCGGCTCTCTACCGTCGCCGCATGCTCGCGCGCGCGATCACGCACGCCCTCGTCGGCCTCGAGCCGCGGCGGGTCGACGTCGAGGTGCACATCGACAACGGCATCCCCGGCTTCGCGATCGTCGGACTCGTCGACCGCGCCGTGCAGGAGGCCAAGCATCGGATCAGGAGCGGCATCGCGTCGGCGCAGCTCGAGTTTCCGAACCGGCGCATCACGGTGAACCTCGCGCCCGCGCAGCTGCGCAAGGAGGGGTCGTCCTTCGACCTGCCGATCGCGCTCGCGATCCTCGCGGCATGGCGGCAGTTCCCTCCGGAGCGGCTCGACGAGCACGCGGCGGTGGGCGAGCTCGGCCTCGACGGACGGCTGCGGCGCGTCGGCGGTGTCCTCGCGGTCGCGGAAGCGGCGACGCGCGCCGCGATCGACCGGCTGATCTGTCCGGTCGACTCGGCGGCCGAGGCGGCGCTGGCAGGCGTCGAGCCCGTGCCCGCGCGGCACCTCGCGGAGGCGGTGGCGTACCTGCGCGGCGAGACGAAGCTCGAGTGGGTGGGCTCGAACGGACACATCCCGGAGGTTCGCCTGCCCGATCTCGCGGACGTGCGGGGCCACGAGCGTGCCCGGCGTGCGCTGGAGATCGCCGCGGCCGGAACCCACAACCTGCTGCTCGCAGGGCCGCCGGGCACCGGCAAGACGATGCTCGCGCGCCGGTTGCCGGGCGTCCTGCCGCCGCTCGCGCCGCACGAGGCGCTGGAGGTGACGCGGATCCATTCGGTGGCGGGGCTCGTCTCCGCCGAGCATCCGCTGATCACGCGGCCCCCGTTCCGCGCGCCGCACCACAGCGCGTCGACGGCGGCGATCGTCGGCGGCGGCGCGGGGCCGCGTCCCGGGGAGGCCACGCTTGCGCACCGCGGCGTCCTGCTGCTCGACGAGCTGCCGGAGTTCCAGCGTCCCGCCCTCGAGGCGCTGCGGCAGCCGCTCGAGGACGGCGTCGTCGCCATCGCACGCGCAGCCGGCGCGGCGGTCTTTCCGGCCCGGTTCCAAGTCGTGGGAACGATGAACCTGTGTGCCTGTGGCGCGCGCGGCGACCCGGGCGCGGAGTGCTCGTGCTCGCCGCAGCGGATCGCGTCGTTCCGGGACAAGCTGTCGCGCGCGCTCCTCGACCGCTTCGACCTCGTCATCACCGTGCCGAGGCCGCGTGCGGTCGAGCTCGCCGCCGCAGGTGGCGAGGCGTCCGATCCCGTGCGTGCCCGTGTTGTCGCCGCGAGACCGCGCGCGCCCGCGCCGCGAACCGCAGCTGCGGACGAGCTGCTCTCGCGGGCGGTCGACCGGCTGCCGCTCTCGGCTCGCGGACGGGCGCGCGTGGCGCGGGTGGCGCGAACGATCGCGGCGCTCGCCGGCGCGGATGCGGTCGAGCCCGAGCACGTGGCGGAGGCGCTCTCGTACCGGTCGCCACGGGAGCTCGACAGGTGAACGACGTGCGCATCCTGGAGCGCCGGCGGTTCCCGCCGCTACTCCGGGCGATCTTCGACC
This sequence comes from Gaiellaceae bacterium, assembly GCA_045806505.1. Lineage (GTDB taxonomy): Bacteria > Actinomycetota > Thermoleophilia > Gaiellales > Gaiellaceae > DASVFB01. The sequence continues at coordinate 6,618 of JBJMJE010000107.1, read as the reverse complement.
CGCCGAAGCGCCTCTACCTACGCGGCGGGGCAGGCGACGACGTGCTCGAGCGCCCGGCGGTTGCGCTCGTCGGTGCGCGGGCGTGCTCCCCTTACGGAGCACAGGTCGCGCGCCGGCTCGGCCGTGAGCTGGCCCGCGGCGGGCTCGTCGTCGTCAGCGGGCTCGCGCGCGGGATCGACGGCGAGGCGCACCGCGGCGCGCTCGAAGCGGGAGGCGTGACGGTGGGCGTCCTCGGCTGCGGCATCGACCGCGACTATCCCGCCGCGCACGCGGAGCTCGGGCGCAGGATCCGCGAGCGCGGCCTCGTCGTGTCGGAGTACGAACAGGGAGTCGAGCCGGCGCCGTGGAGATTTCCGGCGCGCAACCGGGTCATCGCCGGCCTTTGCGCTGCGACCGTCGTCGTGGAGGCGCGCGAGCGGAGCGGCGCGTTGATCACCGCAGACTTCGCGCTCGAGGAGGGGCGCGACGTGCTCGCGGTGCCGGGCGAGATCACGAGCGCGCTCTCCGCCGGCACGAATGCGTTGCTGAGGCTGGGCGCCGCGCCCTGCACCTCGGCCGACGACGTGCTCGAGCTGTTCGGCATCACGGGCGACGAGCATGCGTCTCCGACGGTCGAAGGCGCGGCAAAGGACGTGCTGGCCGCGCTGCCCGGCGCCGCCGACGACGTCGCCCGAACGACAGGCCTCGACGCCAGAACCGTCGCCGTCGCGCTCGCGGAGCTCGAGCTCGCGGGCCTCGCAGCCGAGGGCGACGGGATCTTCAGGCCGGCGCGTTGAGAATCGCCCGCGAGAGCGGCACGCGCTCGAGGAACGACTGCTTGTGCGCCGGATCGGCGAGCGTCTCGGCCTTGTCGCGGACGACCTGCTGTGCGCGCGCGAAGAATCCCGCCGCCTCCGGCGAGCCGGCCGCGGTGAGGATGCGCGCGTGCGCGAAGAGGATCCCTTCGCCGCGCGTGGCGGTGACGTACCCGCCGCACTCGTCGAGCTTCGCGACCGCCTGCGCGCTCGAGGCGCGGGCGTCGTCGACGCGACCCTGCGCGAGCGCCACGCGTCCGAGCAGCGACGCCCGGGCGATCTGGCTCCTGGGCCAGCCGAACGCGTCGAGCGCCGTGACAGTCTGCTCCGCTTCGCGTAACGCCTCCGGTGTTCCCTCGACCAACAGGAGCTCGACCCAGTACGCGTCGACGAGCGGAATGACGCCGCGGAAGGCGGACTCGTTCGCCTCGCTGCGGCCGGCGGCGAGCTGCTCGCGCGCGTCAGCCGGCTTCTCCCACTCGAGGTAGAGATAGCCGAGAAGCGCGTTCAGATAGCCGCGGATGCCGAGCGCCTCTTGCCGGTTCGCGAACAGCGCCACCGCATCGCGAAGCGTCGCTTCGGCCGCCTCGTACACCCCGATCGCGATGTACAGCTGCGCGAGGAAGGCGAGCGACCAGGCGAGGTCGTCGCAGCGGCCTCGCTCGCGAAGCGCCTGCGAGCTTCCGACGAGCAACTCGAACGCCGGTCCGAAATGACCGAGGTCGAACTCCGCGACGCCGATGCTCATGTCGAGCCGGGCTTCCTCGAAGGCGCGCCTCGTTACGTCGAGGCTCGCATCCAACGCGCCGCTCGTCAGCAACTCACGCGCGCTCTCGAGCATGTCTCGTCCTCGCTCGAGGTTGACGCTGTCGAGCTGGTGCCCGAGCTCCAGCAGGATGCCGAACACCACCATGCTGTCGCCTGCCTCTCGCGCGATCGCGAGCGCCCCTTCGTACGCGGCGATCGCGTCGTCGAGGCCTCGGTAGGCCGTCGAGACACGGCCGGTCGCATAACGCGCGTTCGCTCGCAACGTCGCGTCGCCGGTCGCATCGGCGGCGCGCACCGCCTCCTCCGCGAGCGCGATGATGTTGGCGCCGTTCGAGCTCGAAGCCCCGGCGCGCCAGCCGGTCTCGCCGCCGAGGATGAGATAGAGAAGCGCGCGCGCGAGCAGACATTGCGTGTCCGGCCTCTGAGCCCGCGGCTTCTGTAGCGCTTCGTGCAGCAGATCCACCGCGCGCGCGGCGTGGACGGACGTCTCGCGGTACGCGCCCTCGGCGAACGTCGACTCTGCGACGGCGACGAGTTGCCGAGCGGCCTCCAGCGGCTCGCGCGCGGCCTCGTAATGCCGCGCGATCTCGAGCAGAGCGTGCCTCGGCGGCGGGTCGTCCTCGGCGATCAGCTCCTCGAGCGCCTTCGCTACGGCCGCGTGGTCGAGCCGCAGCTCGTAGGGAGTGCGACGCTCGTTCAGCAGCGCCTGCAGAGCGCCCGGATCGAAGGTGAAGAGCGCCGAGCGGTCGCTCCACCAGTCCTCGATGTCCTCCCACGCGACCATGCGGCGCCGCTCGCCGACCTTGCGGAGTTGCCGCACGATCTCGCGCTCGTCGCGCTCGACGAGCTGCGCCAGTACGCGCGTGAGGAATCGCCGGCCCTGGACCGCGCCGCCCTCCAGCAACGAGCGCTCGTCGTCCTCCAGTTCGGCGACGCGCGGCGCGAGCAGCTCGCTCAGCGTCGCGGGCGGCCGAGCGGCCGCGAGCGCACCGCCCAAGCGCCACGCTCCGGGCTCGCCGTCGATCGTCCCTTCGAGCGTCCAGCCCCCGCCGTCGTGGCGCAGAACGCCCTGTTGCTCGAGGCTCGCGAGGTAGTTCTCGATGAAGAGCGGCGTGCCGTCGCTCACCTCCTGCAGCCAGTCCGCGAGCCGTTCTGCGGGAAGCGCGCCGTACCGTTCGTGCAGCAGCTTCTCGACCGCTTCTGCACTCAGGTCGGCGAGCTCGAGGTCGAGCACTCCGGCGCGACCGAGGAGCGGCGCCCGCACATGAGCAAGGAGGTGGCGGTCGTCCATCAGATCCTTGTCGTACGCGATCACGAGGACCAGCGGTGACTCGTTCGGAGCGAGCCCGGCGCGCGCGATCACCTCCGTCGACGCCGCGTCGATCCATTGTGCGTCGTCGATGACGACGATCAGCGGGCTGTCCTCGGCGATGCGCTTCAACGCCGCTGCGACGTCCGACGCCAGCTCCGTCTGCTGTTCCTTGTGGTCGCCGCCGAGCGCGTAGATGCCGACTTCCGAGACCGCCTTCACGCCGAGCGCGGCGAGCTTGCCGATCACGGGGATGAGCTCGACGAGCGGCGGCGCGACCTCTTTCACGAGCGACAGAACGCGCTTCGCGCGGTCGCCGCGGCGCTCGCGGTTCGTGAGCGCTCGCAACACCTCGCCGAACGGCCCGAGCGGATTGCCGGCGCTGGTTTCGTAGCAGAGGGCCAGCTCCAGGTCGGGTCGCTCGTCGCGCGGTCGTAATGCGAGCTCCGCGGCGAACTCGCGCAGCAGGGCCGACTTGCCGCTTCCGGTCGCTCCGGTGAGGAAGACGACGGCGCCGCGGCCGGCCTGTGCTTCGTCGGCCACGTCGAGCAGCGCCTGAAACTCGCGCTCGCGTCCGACCGGTGCGGTGCCCCCCACGGTGTAGGTCTAGCATCGTCGCGATGTCTTCGTGGTGGCTGGTCGACGATCCCGGTACGCCGCTGCCTCCGGTCGAGCTCGATCGTGTGGACGTCGAGGTCGTCGGTGCCGGCATCACCGGCATCTCCGCGTCGCTGACGCTCGCGGAGGCGGGGCTGCAGGTTCGCGTGCGCGACGCGCGGCGCGTGGGGGAGGGCGCGAGCGGCCGCAACGGCGGGTTCGCTCTGCGCGGCGGCGCCATGCCGTACGACCACGCGCGCGAGTGGCTCGGCGCGGACCGCGCGGCGGAGTACTGGCGGCTGACGGAGGAGTACCTCGACCGCCTTGCCGACCTCGCGGCCGACGCGTTGCGCCGCACGGGCAGCCTGCGACTTGCGGCCGACGCCGAGGAGGTGGAGGAGATCCGCACCGAACTGGCGGCGCTGCACGAGGACGGGTTCGACGGCGAGTGGCACACCGACGTTCTCGGCGGTCGCTTCCCCGCCGCGATCCTCCACCCGCGCGACGCTGCGATCCAGCCCGCGCGCGTCGTGCACCGCCTTGCGGAAAGCGCCGCGTACGCGGGCGTCGCCTTCGTCGAGGGCTCTCGCGTCGAGTCGCCGGCGGAGCTGCAAGCCGAGCAGGTGTTGATCGCGACCGACGGGTATCCGAGCGGGCTGCTCGGGTCGCTCGAAGGGCTCATCGTCCCCACGCGAGGGCAGATGATCGCGACGGAGCCGATCGAGGAGCGCCTCTTCGATCGGCCGCACTACGGACGGCACGGCTTCGATTACTGGCAGCAGACGCCGGACGGCCGGATTCTCGCGGGCGGCTTCCGCGACTTCTCTCTCGATTCGGAGTTCACCGCCGACGAGGAGACGACGCCGCTCATCCAGCGCGCGCTCGAGTCGTTCGTCGCCGAGCTCGTCGGGCGGCCGCTCGCAGTCGCGCACCGCTGGGCCGGCATCTTCGGTCTCGTGCTCGATTTCCTGCCGGTGGTCGGGCGGGTGCCGGACGACGGTCGGGCGTGGGTGGCCGGCGGCTACTCGGGCCACGGCAACGTGCTCGGGTTCATGTGCGGCGACCTCGTGGCGCGCGCGATGCTCGGCGAGTCGCATCCGCTGCTCGCGAGCTTCGACCCGGCGCGATTGTTGCTGCGCGACAGCCGTTGATCTTCGTCCTCGTCGCCGGGCCGCCGGGCTCCGGGAAAACGACGCTCGCGCGGCCGCTCGCAGCGACGCTCGGTTTGCCCCTCATTGCGAAGGACGTCATCAAGGAAGCGCTGATGGACGCGCTTGGCGCCCCGACGACGGTAGAGGAGAGCCGATCCCTCGGCCGAGCCGCAGTGGGCGCCATGCTCGCGGTCGCGCGCACGAGCCCGGGCGCGGTCCTCGAAGGTCCGTTCTATCCCGCGAGCGTGCCGAGCCTGAAGGCGCTGCCGGGCACGATCGTCGAGATCCGCTGCCGCTGTCCGCGTGAAGTGGCTCTCGAGCGCTACCGCGCGCGCAGCGGCGCGCGCCATCGCGGCCATCTCGATGCTGACCGTACCGACGAGGAGCTCTGGAACGAAGAGCTTCTCCGGCCGCTGGGAGTCGGGTCGCTGATCGAGGTCGACACGACCGGCAAGGTAGATGTCGCCGCGCTGGCGCGCGAGGTCCTAAGAATCGGCGCCGTGCTCTAGAGCTCGATCGCCGGCAAATCGAGGTCGGCTGCGCGCTCGACCGCGGCCAGCGCAATCGCCAGGTCCTGGATCGCGAGACCGGTCGAGTCGAAGACGGTGATCTCGTCGGCATCGCGCCGCCCTTGGACGGTGCCGGCGAGCACGTCTCCGAGTTGCGTTGCTTCGCCTCGCGCGATCCGGCCGGCCTCGACGGCATGCGAGAGGTCACCGTTGTGCGACGCCTGTTCCCAGTCGTCGCAGAAGACGCGCACGCGTGCGAGTTCCCCCACGGCGATTTCCGCCTTGCCGGGACCGTCGGCGCCCATCAGGCTCACGTGCTGTCCCGGGCGGAGCGAGCCCTCCGCGAAGACGGGCTGACGCCCGGGAGTCACGGTGACGACCACCGGCGCCGCGAGCGCCTCGTCCCGACCGACGACCGCGACGCCCAGCTCGTCGGCGACAGCGCGCGCACGCGTCTCGTCCAGGTCGTGCACGACCACACGGCGTCCGCGCACGGCGAACGTCCGCGCGGCCGCGCGCCCGTTCACGCCGGCGCCGATTACGGCCGCCTCGCCGTCGGTGCCGAGCGTCTCCGCCGCGAGCACCGCCGCCGCGCCGGTGCGCAACGCCGTGACGGCGCCCGCGTCGAGAGCCGCGACGAGCATCCCGTTCGACGCGTCCGACAGGAGCACCAGCCCCGACACGGTCGGGAGCCCCTGCGCCGGGTTGCCCGGGAAGGACGTCACCCACTTCAGCAGCGCATGCCCGGCGCCGAGCGCGGGCATCGCGCGGAAGTCCCCGGCGGGGTACGCCGGCACGTAGACCTTCGGCGGCATCGTCCACTCGCCGCGCGCGTACGCGACGAAGGCGTCGCGCACGGCTTCGAGCGCTCGCTCGGGCGACACGGCCGCCTCCACGTGGGCGCGGCTGAAGACGGGGATCGCCATCGGGCGGAGCCTAATCTGGTAGCGGTGACCTAGAGTGGCGCCATGGCGGTCACGACGCCGCAGTGGGAGTCGCTGTTCGCGACGAGGACGCGCGCGGACGTGGGGGACGGGATTGCGCAGGTGCTCGCGTTCCTCGGCGTCCCGGGGCTGATCTCGTTCGCCGGCGGGTTTCCCGACCCCCTGACCTTCCCGCGCGAACGCGCCGCGGCGCTGCTGCAGGAGTTCGCGGCGACCGGCGAGGTGTCCGCGTTCCAGTACGCGCCGACCCGCGGGCTCGCGGGGCCGCTCGACGCGCTCGCGACGCGCATCGAGTCGCTGCAAGGCCGCCGTCCCGACGAGGACGAGCTGCTGATCACGAGCGGCGCGATCGAGGCGCTCGAGCTCGTGGGCAAGACGTTCCTCGACCGCGGCGACACCGTCGCCGTCGAGGCGCCGACGTACCTCGGCGCGATCATGGCGTTCCGCGGCTTCGAGTCGGAGATCGCGGCTGTACCGATCGACGAAGCAGGCCTCGACGTCGAAGCGCTCGAGCGACGCCTCTCCGACGGCCTGCGGCCGAAGCTC
>JBJMJE010000106.1:0-10432 GCA_045806505.1 Gaiellaceae bacterium | reverse complement strand
GACACCCTGCGCGCCACGTCTTCGAAGGAGTCACGAGCGAGCGCCTGCGGACGGCGCTGGCGCGGGCATGCACGGCGGCCGGCATTCCCGCGTTCTCGACGCACGACCTCCGCCACCTCCGCGTCTCGCTCCTGCACCTCGGCGGCATGCCGTGGGCGCGGATCGGCTTCTTAGAGGCCGAGAACGAGCACGAGGGCCTCGTCGACGGCGCGCAGCTCGGTTGCGTCGAGGCGGCCGGCCGACGCGCCAAGGCGCTGCGGGTCGACGACCGTCGTCTGCTCGACGAGAACGCGGGTGTCGGTCCCGTCGAGCGTGATCGACGGGCGGAAGCTCGTCGGCCTCGCGCTCGTCGAGGTGGGCGAGACGAGAACGGTGCTGAGGCCGAGGAACTCGTCGGCCTGAACGACGACGGCATAGCGGGCGCCGCGCTCCTCATGGCGCCGCGCCCCGCGCGGGGCAGGTAGGCGAAAGACCTCGCCGCGGACCACGTCAGTCCGTCGGCGGTGGCGCGAGCTCGGCGAGCTGCTCGCGGATGATCCGCATCTCCTCGCGATCGTTCGCGTCGGCTGCGACGCGACGTACTTCCTCGCGAACGGCCGAACGAACGCGTCGCCGCGCCGCGGCCTCTTGGAGTGCGGTCCGCACGGCTTCCGAGTCGGTCAGGCCGTCGCCGCGAACGATCTTCAGAGCAGCGGCAGATGCGTCATCGAGGCGAACGTGGAGCGACCGCGGCATACGCCGAATGTAGCGCACATCGTGCTACAGAGTGCAGACCCGGTCCATCCCTCGACGCGGAAAAGGGCCGGTTTGCACCCCGTATGCGCCTTACGCGGTCGCTCTCGTAACCGAGCAGGTCGACGGATCGTTTTCACGGGGTGGCGTGGTTGCTCGCGATATGCCTGCTGCTGACAGTCCCGGCGCTTCTCACCTTCTGGGAATAGGTCTGCACAGCCTCGGCCGAGAGCCGGGCCCTACTCGACGCAGCTGTTTATTCCCGCGTCCGTCTCAGCGGCGCTGAAATGGACACGCTGCGTAAGGATCTCGACGAGGAAGGGGCGCACCTCGGGCGCTCCGCTTCGTTCGTGCCGTCTAGCATCGGCTGTCGTGCCAACCGTCCGGGGCGCAGCACGCCGCGCTTTCCGAGCCGGCCGGGCTCTCACGTATAGCAAGGTCTTGCCGCGCGTGGTCGCCACGCGCTTCGTCGTCGACGGGCACGACTACGACTACTTCTGGCATCCCGCCGAGGAGACGTGGCGATCGGAGCGGGCGGTCGAGATTCCGATCGGTCTCGCCGCGCTGGCAGAGGCTGATCCGCGACGCACGCTCGAGGTCGGCAACGTACTGCGCAGGTACGCGGGCCGTCCTGCCGCGCACGCTGTCATCGACAAGTACGAGCGCGCGGCCGGCGTGGTCAACGCCGACTCCCTCACCTTCTCCGGCGGGCCGTACCACCTGATCGTCAGCATCTCGACCCTCGAGCACGTCGGCTACGACGAGGAGCCGCGCGACGCCGGCAAGGCTGCTCGCGCGATCGAGAACCTTCGCGGCCTGCTCGAGCCGGAAGGCGAGCTCCTCGCGACGATCCCGATCGGCTACAACCGCGAGCTCGACGACGCGCTCCGCGACGGCACCCTCGAGGCCCGAGTGTCGTACCTGGCCCGCGTCGGCAACCTGCGCTGGAAGCAGGTCGATGCGCGCGACACGCGGGAGATCCACGGGTGGCCGTGGCCCGGAGCGGATGCGGTGTACGGCTGGCCGTGGCCGGGGGCGAACGTCCTCGCCGTCGCGCGCTGGCGATCCTCGGCCTCGCCAGCGGGTGGCTGAGGCGTTAGGTTCCCGGGAACTATCGTCAGATGCGGAGCCCGGTCTGAGCCGCATTCTCCCCCGCGGCTCGAAAACGCCCGCAGCGGGGCTGTTGGTCCAGCCCCGGCGTTAGCCGGGCTCCGCTTTCAATAGATCCCGTGGCGCGCCGGAACCTGCGAAGCGCTTCGCGAAGTAGATTGCGGCCGTGCCGGACGAGGACGGCTATTTCGAGGAAGAGGTGGCGGCCCGCTACGACGAGTCGTCGGCGGAGATGTTCGACCCAGCCGTCGTCGAGCCGACCGTCGACTTCCTCGCCGAGCTCGTCGGCCATGGCCGCGCGCTGGAACTCGGGATCGGCACCGGCCGCATTGCGCTGCCGCTGGCCGCTCGAGGCGTGCCGGTGCACGGCATCGAGCTATCGAATGCCATGGTCGCGCGGCTGCGGGCGAAGCCGGGCGGCGGCGAGATCGGCATCACGATCGGCGACTTTGCGACGGCCACGGCCGACGGCATGTTCTCACTCGCGTACCTCGTCTTCAACACGATCAACAACCTCACGACGCAGGAGGCGCAGACCGCCTGCCTCCGTAACGTTGCGCGGCACCTCGAGCCGGGGGGCCGCTTCGTGGTCGAGGTTGGCGTGCCCGGCCTGCGCCACATCCCGCCGGGCGAGACCTTCCACGTCTTCGACGCGAGCCCCACACACTGGGGCATCGACGAGTACGACGTCGAGAACCAGGGCCTCGTCTCTCACCACTTCTCGCTCGTCGCCGGGCGCTGGCAGCTCCTGTCGATGCCGTTCCGGTACGTGTGGCCGTCGGAGCTCGACCTGATGGCCGAGCTCGCGGGTATGACGCTGCGCGAGCGCTGGAGCGACTGGCATCGCACGCCCTTCACGAGCGAGAGCGGCAAGCACGTCTCCGTCTGGGAGCGCCGATGATTTCCTGCGCGCGCCGCAGTCATAGCGATCGACAGCGATGAAGGGAGGCGAAAGGTGGCAAGCATCACGAAGCTCGGCCGGGTGATCATCCCCGTGTCCGACCAGGACGCGGCGATCTCGTTCTACACGCAGAAGCTCGGATTCTCGGTGGCGTCGGACATCCCGTTCGGCAACGGCGACCGCTGGGTCGAGGTGGCGCCGCCGAGCGGCGGAGCCGCGATCGCGCTCACGCGGCCGATGAACGACTTTCAGCCCGGGCGCGACACGGGCATCGCGCTCGAGACTTCCGACGCCCGCGCCGCTCACGAGGAGCTGAAGGGCCAGGGGATCGACGTCGACGCCGAGCTGATGGGCGGCGACGGCACCGTGCCGCTGCTGTTCGGATTCCGCGACGCGGACGGCAACAGCCTGATGATCGTCGAGCAGTAGGGGTGCGAGGAACCGGCGGCGCTCGTTCCGGGCGCCGCCGCCGGCGTCATCCGCGCGGGTTGGTCACCTCGGCCTGCTGCCGCAACGTCTCGCCTTCTTTCTCGACCACGAAGTAGTGGTCGTGCTGCTCGACGACGACCTCGACGTCCGGCAGCTCGTGCCCGGGGATGACGCCGAAGTGCGTGGGCTCGCTCCGCAGGCGTTCGTAGTCGTCCACCGACAGCTGGACGACTCGCATGCATGTCATGTCGCCGCACTCGCACATGAAGTCGACGGGATTGACGCGCCAGCGGTCGCCTTCGATCTGGAGGATACGCTCGTTCACCTGCCGGAACAGGATCTCGTTCTTTGCGACGCGCTCTGCCCGGTCCACTCGCTCCGTTTCCTACCACAGGCCGCTGGAAATAGTCGCCACATGCTCGGCCGGTGGCGCAAGCGAGGCGAGAAGAGCCGTGCGGACAAGCAGCAGGGCGATCCGCACGCGCTCGACCGCGAGGGCGATCCGCGCGGCGGCGTGCAGAGCGAGGACTACCGTCACGCGGGGCCGACCGACGTCGTCGAGCAGGACGGCGTCGCGATGAGCGGGCCGGGCGGCGCGCCTCAGAACGACGCTTAATTCGCCGGCCGCGCGAGGCGGGCGACCACCACGAGCGCACCGACGGCGGCGGCCACGCCGAGCAGGTCGATCGCGATGCCGCTGCCGATGTCGAGCGACGTCGCGGCGAGCACGATGCCGGCGGCGCCGACGCCGAGCAGCGACAGCATCGCGATCAAGGACGCCCGTCGCTCCGTCAGCCGTTCGCTGTCCTGCGCGCGGCCGCGCAGCTCCACCGACCAGTACGCGAGCTCGGCGACCGCCAGGAAGGCGCCGGCGTACAGCGGCACCCACTGGTCGATCTCGCCGCCGCCGAGGCTCCACGCGTACAGCCCCGCGAGCACGACGAGGGGCCACGGAAAGAGCGACGGCAGCGGCACGGCGAGGGCCAGCGCAAGCAGCAGCAAAGACGCGAGCGCGAGCACGCCGACGACCGGGCGGTACGAGTCCGCCGACAGCGTGATCGCGCCCCCGATGCCCGCCGCGATGACGAGCGCCGAGAGGCTTGCGCCTATGCGCGCGCGTACCTGGCTTGTCGCCTGAATGCTCCCACCTCCGCGAGCGCGCCTTCGAGCGGCTCGCCCTCGTGCCATTCCACGACCGGAACACCGAAGCGCTGATACCGCGCGCGGAGCGCGTCGCGCTTCAACCGCCACAAGCGGTGCGCCAGCTCCTCCTGTTCGCCCGTCGCCGCCGACGCGAACGCGACAGGCGAGACCTCGAGGACCGCCAGGTCGAAACCTCGGGCACGCAGGTCGATCAGTGTCGTCACGGCGCGCTCGTCGAGCAACGGCGTAATCGCGAAGATCAGAGCCTTCGGCGGCAGCGTGCGCGGCGGAATGACGTCGACTCCCTTCCACGCGTAGCTGAGGATGATCTCGGTATCGAGCAGCGAGTCGACGATTCGGTAGAGCTGGACGAGCCCGGAACCGGGAAGCAGCCAGTTGAGGTAGCCGCCGAAGCTGATCAGGCCGACGCGGTCCTTGCGCTTGAGGTAGCGGTCGGCGAGCGTCGCGGCGGCGCGGACGGCGACGTCGAGCGTCGACTCGTCCTGCTCGCGCGCCTCGACGAACGTGTCCAGGAACACGATCACGTCCGTGTTCCGCTCCGGGTGCATCTCGTTGACCCACAGCTCGCTGCGGCGAGCGCTCGCGCGCCAGTTGATCCGACGGAGCGAGTCTCCATACGCATAGCGCCGCAGGTCGGCGAACTCGATGCCCTCGCCCTTCGTTCGCGCGACCTGGTTGCCCGTGAAGACCTGCGTCTCGAGCGGCGTCACGAGCGAGCGCAGCTCTTCGGCGCGCGGGTAGATCTTCAGCGGCTGACGCCGGTCGAGCGTTCCCTCGTACCCGAAGAGGTCGAGCCGGTCGTGCGCGCGCAGGAACAGCTCGCCGACGAGATGCGCGCCCCAGCGCTTGCAGCGCGCCTGCAGCTCGATCGTGCGCTCCTCGTCCCACGCGAGCCGGAGCGTCAGCGGCGTGGCGCCTTCGACGAGCTCGAGGTTGTCCGGGAGCGGGACGTGCAGCTCGAGCCGCTCGATCGGCCAGCCCGCGTGCAGGTCGATCGTGATCGTGACGATCTCGCCCTCCACGGCGCGCTCGCGGTCCAGGTCCAAAGCGACGCGGATCTCGGGCTCGCGCGCGGCGAGCAGCCCGGTGAAGAGCACGAGCGCGAACGGCGTCGCCAGCACCGCGAGCTCCGGGCGGCCGAGGACGAGCGCGGCGAGCAGGCCGAGCGCGGCGAGCCCCGCATACGCGCCGAGCTTCGGCGATGCCGTCCGCTTCACCGGTGCAGCGTCATTCGGCCTTGGGAGTTGGAACAGAGTCGAGCGCCTCGCGCACGAGGTCCTCGCCGCTGACGCGCTGCACCCAGAGCTCCGGCCGCAGCGTCAGCCGGTGCGCGAGGGCCGGCACCGCGACGGCCTTGACGTCGTCGGGCGTGACGAAGTCGCGGCCGTCGAGTGCCGCGCGGCCGCGCGACAGTCGCAACAGCGCGAGCGTCCCGCGCGGCGACGCCCCGACCTGCACCCGCGTCGACGAGCGCGTCGCCGCGACGAGGTCGACCATGTAGAGGCCAACCTGTTCCGAGACGTGCACCTGCTCGAGGGCGTGCTGCATCCGCAGCAGCGTCTCCGCGTCGACGATCGGCGTCAGCGCGATCTCGTCCACTTCGCGCTCCATCCGTCGCACGAGCACCTGCCATTCGTCCTCACGCGCGGGATAACCGACGCCGAGCCGCACGAGGAAGCGGTCGACCTGCGCCTCCGGCAGCGGGTACGTGCCCTCGTACTCGATCGGGTTCTGCGTCGCGAGGACGAGGAACGGACGCTCGAGCTGGTGGGTCGTGCCTTCGATCGTGACCTGCCGCTCCTGCATCGCCTCGAGCAGCGCCGCCTGCGTCTTCGGCGGGGCGCGGTTGATCTCGTCCCCGAGGAGGATGTTCGCGAAGATCGGACCCGGCCGAAACTCGAATTCGTTCGTCTGCTGGTTGTAGATCGACGAGCCCGTCACGTCGGACGGCATGAGGTCGGGCGTGAACTGGATGCGGGAGAAGCCGAGTGTCGTCGCCTGTGCGAAGGAGCGGGCGATCAGCGTCTTTGCGAGCCCCGGATAGTCCTCGAGCAGCACGTGGCCGTCACCGAGGATCCCGAGCAGCACGAGCTCGAGCGCCTCGCGCTTGCCGATGATGGCGCGCTCGACCTCGTCGATTACGCGCGACGAAAGCGCCCCCACCTCCTCGATCGTCATCGTTGCCGCGGCCACGCCTCAGATCCTTTCAAGAGCGTCGACGACAGCCGTCAGCTCCGAGAACGGCGGGCCCGGCGCCCAGCGGTCGCGCGGCTCGGGGCGGTCCGGCCGGAGCCACTCCCAGGCCTGCGGGCCGAGGTGCTTCGCCGCGTCGTCCGGACGCCGCTCCAGATCGACGCCGTGACGCACGAGAAGGCGGTTGGACGCGACCTCCTGCAGCAACGGCCGCAGCCGGTGGTGCAGGTAGAACGAGCTTCCAAGCGAGAGGTGCACCTCGCGCTCGAGCCGCTCCAGCTCGGCCGGCCGCTGGGGGAGCACGTCGAGCGGGTCCGCAAGTTCGTCCACGAGCGACGGCTCGTGGACATCGGGGCTGGCGCCGTGGGTTGCGCGCACCGCCATCGCGAGGCCGAGCGCGCCGAGGAAGAGAACGAAGACGTCGAGCGCGACGTGACGACGCCCAGGGAGGAGGAACGACACGCCTGCGACGAGAAGAACCGCAACGACGACGGCGAAGACCAAGCTCGCACGCACGCGCTTCATCAGCGCCCGCCGGTGTAGACGTCGCCGCGCATCTTCTCCGCCGCAGCCTTGAAGGGATCCTCGCTGAAGTCGCGGTCGCGCTCCGCCGTGGTTTGCGCCTCTGCGTGGCGAGCGCGCTGCTGCGCGGACTCTGCGCGGCGTAGCTCGTCTTCGAGCCGAAGAGCCCGCAGCTCGTCGCGCACCTCTGTCAACGCCTCGATCGCCTCGTCGCGCATCGGTCGACCGACCTCATGGGGGCTGAACTTCGCCCTCTGGAAGAGACCGGTCAACCGCCCGAGCGCTGCGCCCGACGCGCGCAATTCGCCGACGCACCGGCTGAGAAACTCCATCGACGTCTCCGCCGGATCGCGGGCGAACCCGCGTGCTGCGAAAAGCTGTTCCATGCGTGCGTATGCGGCGATGATCGCTGCGCGCGCGTCCGGATTCGCGTAAAGGTCGTCGAGGGTGTCGTCGAGCAGCGATTCGAACTCGCGTTCCAGGAGGTGCTGCTCGACGAGCGGCGTCCGTGCGCGCCGCATCGAGCGGACGCCGAGGTAACCGAGAAAGACGAGGCCGGCGGCGGTGGCGATCGCGATCGGGAGGAACTCGAACTTCGGCGGTCGCTGCTTGGCGGGGTTCGTCAACTTCTGCTTCGTGTGCGTCGGCTTCCCGCCGTGAACCGTCTCCTGCCCGGTCTTCTGCTGGTGCTGAAAGATGTGGAAACGGCCGCGCCCCGCCAGAGCGATCGCCGGGATGAGGAGGATCATGATCAGCGCGCGGTACGTCCCCTTCTTCTGTCGTCCCCTGTGCGCCTGAGCGAGGAGGTCGCGCTCGCTGAACCAGATGTAGACCAGGAAGAGGAACCCGACGACGACGACGAGCAGGAACATCGTGAAGAGGTAGTCGCCGACGCCGGCCGGCGGCGAGTGGATTCCCGCGCTGCTGCCGGGAACGTGGTGCGCACGGCTCGCAGCGGCGACGAGCGCGAGGAACACGAGCATCCCGCCGGAGAGCAGCAGAATCCGCCACACGGGACGCGCGCGATGCGGAGGACGGGTGTCTTCGGGCTGCTCCAATGTTTCTCCCGCTCATGGACCGGAGCGGGTACGCCGATATGACTCGCTGATGAAGCGGAAGTTGGCGTAACTGTGCCTCAGCGCGACACGGCGCGCACCCTCCGGGGGCTGATCGACGTGACGCGGCTCGCCCGCGCAGGCGGCAGCCTGCCCGAACGGCTGGGCTCACTCGCCCAAACGATCGGTGACTCACTCGGCTACGAGACGGTCGCGATCACGCTCTACCGGCCCGCGTGGGACGACTTCCGCGTGACGGCGGTCAGCGGTCGTGAGCAGGCCCGCGAGACGCTGTGCGGCCTGATGCGCACACACGATGATTACCGGCCGCTCCTCGACGACCGCTTCCTCCGGCGCGGCGCGTACGTCATCCCCGCGGGCGCCCACGACTGGAGCGTCTCCGGAACGACGTTCACGCCACCGGTCGAGCCGAAGCCGGACGACCCGGACGCGTGGCATCCGGAGGACGTCCTGCTCGTGCCGCTGAACGCGACGAACGGCTCGCTGCTCGGCGTGATGTCCGTGGATGAGCCGGCTTCGCTGCGCCGGCCGGACGAGGACGAGCTCGACGTGCTCGTCGCGGTCGGAGAACATGTCGCACTCGCGATCGAGGACGCGCAGGCGGGCGAGACGGCATCGCGCCACGCGGCATCTCTGCAGCACCTGCTCAACGTCTCGTCGCGCTTGCGCGAGTCGACGGACGTGAACGACATCCTCCAGGCGGTCGTCGACAACATCCGCCGCGCGCTCGGCTTCGAGCGCGTTTCGATCGAGCTCACGCAACTCGACGGCAACGGCTTCACGCCGCGCTCGTCCACGGGCTGGGGCTCGGCGGGACCGCCGCCGACGGGACTGACGCCCGCGACGCTGGGGCCGCTCCTCGACGCCGAGTACGAGGTCGAAGGGTGCTACCTCCTTCCCTTCGAGGTCGCGCGGCCGCGGGTGACGCACATCCGCTACGCGTCCGCGCTGAACGGCAACGGCCCGCACGCGTGGAACCGGCACTGGCTGGTCGTGCCGCTGACAGATCGGGAAGGTGCGCTCCAGGGCTTCATCTGGGCCGACGACCCCGGCGACAGGCTCGTTCCGCAGCGAGAGAAGATGCAGGCACTTCGTCTGTTCGCCAACCAGGCTTCCGCGGCGCTCGAGTCAGCCGCCCGATTCGAGGAGCTGCAGTTCCTGGCGGATCACGACCCACTCACCCGGTTGCCGAACCGGCGCGCGTTCGTGCGGCAGCTCGACATCGAGACGTCGCGCTCGTTGCGCTACGGGCATCCGTTCTCGCTCGTGCTCTGCGACCTCGACGAGTTCAAGGAGCTGAACGACCGCGCCGGCCACCTCGTCGGCGACGAGGAGCTGGTCCGTTTTGCAGAGCGGCTCAACGCCGCGTTGCGCCGTACGGACTACGCCTTCCGTATCGGCGGCGACGAGTTCGCCCTCGTCCTCGTCCCAGGGGCCGACGCCGACGCGAGGGTCGTGATCGAGCGGATCCGCGCCAGCGCCGACGCCGACCAGCCGGTGAACGCGAGCTTCGGCGTTGCGGTGTACGGCGAGCAGGGCGACTCGGACGACCTGTTCCGCCGCGCGGACGAGGCGATGTACGCGGCGAAGCGCTCGGGCGGCTGCGTCGCCGTCGCTGCCTGACGGTCCCGGCAGCCCTTCGTGTCAAGATCAGTGGCGACTGTGGCCACTCGTACCGCCGCTCAGGAAGAACGGCGCCGCCAGATCCTCGACGCAGCCGTGCGCGCCTTCGCGAAGAAGGGCTACCACGCCTGCCGTGTGAGCGACATCGCCGAGGAGGCGGGCGTCGCGTACGGGCTCGTCTACCACTACTTCGACTCCAAGGAAGCCGTGCTCGAGGCGATCTTCCGCGACACGTGGGGGATCATGCTCCTGGCGGTCGAAGCAGTCGAGGAGTCGGAGCCGTCGCCGCGGGAGCAGCTACGGAAGACGGCGGCGATCGTCCTTCGTACCTGGCGCGACCAGCCGGACCTCGTGCGCGTGCTCGTCAGTGAGGTCACACGCAGCCGCGAGCAGCTCCAGCGGGAGGTCGACGAGATCGCGCACGCCTTCAACGCGCTGGAGCGGATCGTCGCGCGCGGCCAGGAGCAGGGCGACTTCCGGCGCGACGTCAGCCCGCGGCTCGCGGCGTGGATCATCTACGGCGCACTCGAGGAGATCCTCACTGGCTGGGTGCTCGGCCGCCTCGCCGACTCCGACGAGGACGTGCTCGCGACCGAGCGGATGGTCGTGCACATCCTCTGCAACGGCCTCGTCGACGACTAGCCCGTAGCCGCGCTTCGACCCGCGCCCGTGCGGGTATGGC
>JBJMJE010000105.1:0-6303 GCA_045806505.1 Gaiellaceae bacterium | reverse complement strand
CCCAGACGAGCAGGTCGTACGGCACGTAGGTCAGAAAGCGCCCCGATCCGAGCGTGACGACGTCGTTCGGCACGAGCGAGGTGAACTGCTTCTGCGCCTCGACGGTGAGGACTCCGAGCGTGATCACCGAGATGCCAAGGGTCATGATCAACGCATTCACGCGGAAGATCCCCACGCCGATCCCGTTGACGACTCCGATCGCGAGTCCGACGCCCAGAGCGATCAGGATCGCCCTGGCCGAGCCCTCGGTCCCGAAGCGCGAGACGAAGAACGCGCTCGCGGTCGCGGTCGTCGCCACGGAAAGGTCGACGCCCGCCGTCAGCATCACGAGCGTCTGCCCCGCCGAGAGCAGGCCGAGCACCGCCGCGTAGAGAAAGGTCGTCGAGACCTGCTTCGGGGCGAGGAACGCCTGCCCCGACTGCGCGCGGTTGACGATGTCCGTCACGACGAACAGGCCGACGAAGACGAACGTGAGGACGACCGCGGGGTTGTCGACGAGCGCGCGGCGCAGGTCGTGGCGGCGGGCCGACTCGGGGACTGCCGTCATCCGCCGCTCTTGCCCTTCTGCCGGATCGCGAGGCCGCCGATCATCACGACCAGGACGATCAGCGTCCCCTGGATCACCTGCGCCCAGTTCTGGTCGACGCCCTTGATGATCAGGATCGTCTTCACGAGCGTGAGCACGAAGGCCGCTGCGATCGGACCGATCAGCCCACCGACGCCTCCGAGCAGCGACACGCCGCCGAGCACGACGGCGGCGACCGAGTTCAAGGTGTAGATGTCGCCGGAGTGCGGGTCGCCGAGGCCTGAGGCGGCGCTCAGCGCCAGCCCGCCGAGGGCGGCGAACGCGCCCGAGTAGGCGTAGGCCGCGATCCGCGCGGCAGGGACGTTGACGCCCGCGAGGTACGCGGCGCTGCGGTTCGAGCCGACGGCATACAGCGCGAGGCCGGGCCGCGAACGGCGGACCGTGGCCCAGAGCAGGACGACGGCGCCGAGAAGGACGAGAACGGCCGCCGGGAGCCACTTCGTCCCGACGGTGTCGACCGTGATGAGGGTCGCATAGTGCGTCGGGACGCCTCCACCGGGAATCGTCAGCACCCACAACGCCGCACCGGCGAGCACGAAGAGCATCGCGAGCGTGACGATGATGTCCGCGACCTTCGTCACCACGATCGTCAGGCCGGTCAGCGCGCCGACGAGCGCTGCGGCGAGGACGAGCAGGATCGAGATCAGGATCGCGTGCTCGAAGCCCGCGTCCACCATCAGCCGCGCGGACACGACGTTGACGAGGCTCATCATCGAGCCGATCGAGAGGTCGATCCCGCCCGAGATGACGACGATCGCTTGCCCGCATGCGGCGAACGCGAGCGGCAGCGCGTCGATCGCAAGCGACTGGACGTCGAACGGCCCCCACGGCACGGTCGTTTGCGCGCGCCAGTACAGGATGAGTACGAACAGGAGCAGGTAGACGCCGATCGTCCAGCCGTGCCTCCGCATCAGACGGCGGAGGTCCGGCGCGCGCCGCGGCGGCGCGACAGTCGCCGGCGCGGAGCTCACGCCACGGCCTCGTCCTCCACGAGGCCGTGCATCGCGCGCAGCAACGTCGCCTCGTCTGCGGCCTCGCCCGGCAGCTCGGCCGTGACCCGCCCGCCGAAGACCGTCAGCACTCGGTCGCACACGAGCGGGAACTCCGCGAGCTCGCTCGAGAAGAAGAGGATGGCGGCGCCGTCGTCCGCGAGCTTTCGCAGCAGAACGTAGATCTGGCGCTTCGTGCCGACGTCGATTCCGCGCGTCGGGTCGAAGCAGAGGAGCGTGGCGAAGCCGGACGCGAGCCAGCGCGCGATCGTCACCTTCTGTTGGTTTCCGCCAGAGAGCCGGCGCACCTGGCGACCCGCGCGGACGTCGATCTGCAGAGATTCGACCGCGTTCCGGACGCGGCGTCCCTCGTCGCGCATGTTGATCACACCCCAGCGCGAGAAACGGTTGTATCGCGGCGACGCGACGTTCTCGCGGACCGAGCGTTGCGGAAGCAGCGCGTGTAAGCGATCCGCCGGAACCAGCACGAGCCCCGCGCGGATCGCGTCGTACGGGTGCCGCGCCTTGAACGTCCGCCCGCCGACGCGGATCTCGCCGGACTCCGGCCTGAGCTCGCCGGAGAGCACGTCGAACAGCTCGTCCTGTCCCTGCCCCTCGAGCGCCGCAATGCCGAGAATCTCGCCCGGGCGCAGCGTGAACGAGACGCCTTGCACGTGTCCGATCGACACGGACTCGACCTCGAGCGAGGCAGGCGCGTCCGCGTGCCGAGGCGCTGTGACCTGCGCGTCGCGCTCGATCGCCTCTCCTACGGCCCGCGCGGCCTCGGGCCCGAGCATGTACTCGACGATCCGCTCCTCGCCGCCCTCCTGCGGGACGATCGTCGCCACGGCGCTGCCGTCGCGCAGGATCGTCGCGCGGTCGCACGTCGCGATGACCTCCTTGAGGCGATGCGTGATGAACAGGACCGAGCGGCCGCGTTCGCGCCGGGCGTGCATGACTGCGAAGACACGCTCGGCGAGGTCGGACGGAAGCGCTGCCGTGATCTCGTCGAGCAGCAGCAGCTCGGGTTCGCGCGCAAGCGCCCGCGCGAGGTCGATCATGCGGAGCAAGGGCAACGGCAGATCGCCCGTGAGCTCCGTGAAGTCGACGTCCAGGTCCATCTCCTCGAGCCGTTCCGCAACAGCGCGCGGGTCCGTGCCGGTGAGCCGCAGGTTCTGCGCGACGGTGAGGTCTGGAACGAGCGCGGGGTCCTGGAACACGGGCGAGAGCCCGAACCGTGCGGCGCGGGCAGGCGATCTGACCCGTAGCTCCTTGCCACGCACGGCGATCGTCCCGCCGTCCCCCTGGATCACTCCCGTCAGGAGCTTGACCAGCGTGCTCTTGCCGGCGCCGTTCGCGCCGAGCAGCGCATGGACCTCGCCTGGCGCGACGACGAGGTCTGCGGACCGCAGCGCCTGCACAGGCCCGTAGCTCTTCGCGAGGTTGCGCGCTTCGAGCAGTGCGACGGGTTCGGTCATGAAGAGGTGCGGGAGAGGGCGTGTGCCCTCTCCCGCGTCACTCCGTTAAGGAGCCTTGCAGCCGAAGAGCTGCTTCGTCGTGTAGGTCGTCCACGGCTTGATCTGCAGCCGTGCGCTGTACGTGGGAGGACGGCTGGGCGAGTAGTTCGCCTTGATCTGCTTGCGGCCTGCCGCCGATCCGTTGTCCCAAGCCTGCGGCGTGAGCTTGACCCAGTTCTGGACCTTCTTGCCCTGCAGCAGCTTGATCGCGACCGCGGCGCCCGCGCCGCCGATCGTGGCCGGGTTCGTCACCGCGACGCCGCTCAGGCCCTTGACCGTAAGCAGCTGCTTCAGGAACTGGTTGTTGTCCGCACCCACGACCGGAACGTACGGCTTGCCGGCCGTCTTGAACGCGTTGACGATCGTGTAGTCGATGCCGGACGTCCACACACCGTCGACCTGCACGCCGGAGTTGAGGATGTCGAGCATCTGCTTCCCGCCCGGCGCGAACGACCAGTTGGTGAACGTCTGCTTGACGACCTTGATCCCCGGGTACTTCTTGAGCGCCTGCATGAAGCCCGTGTGGCGATCGGTGTCCGCAGGGACTCCGGCGATGCCGCGCATCTCGACGACGTTGCCTTTGCCTCCGAGCTTCTTGAACAGCCACTCGGCACCGAGGCGTCCGTACGCAACCTGATCGTTGGTGACGTTGTGCGCCTGCGGCGCGGTCACGCGCTGGTCGACGGAGACGATCTTGACGCCTCGCGCGGCCGCCTGTGCGATGACCGAGTTGAGCGCGGTCGAGCTCGACGGGTTGATGACGATTGCGTTCGCACCCGCGGAGATCAGGTTGCGGATGTCCGCCGTCTGTTCCGCGGGACCGCCGTTGCGGTTCGCAGAGACGACCTTGCTCACGACACCGCTGGCGAGCGCCTGCGCCTTGACCGCGCAAATCATCTCCTCGCGCCAGCCGTTGCCGACGAGCGTGTTGGATACACCAAGCACGTACTTCGCCTGCGGCTTGTTCGGCTTCGCAGACGCCGTCACGGCCGCTGTCACCGCAATCGCGACGAGGACTAGGACCGCGAAGACCCAGCGGACGTTGATCGGGACCCTCATGCACCCTCCTTCGTACAGGTCGACCGCCGCTCCGGCCGTACCTGTCTAGACATTTCGCACATCCGGGACGACGCTATCCGGGGGCATGCTCCTCCGTCAACCCGGGTCGCTGACGGAGCGTCCGCGCGAGCCGCCGCGCGTGCTCGGCATACGCTTCCTCGAAGAGTTCGGCCGAGCGCTCCGGGCCGACGACGGCAGCGCTGGAGATGACCGGCGGCAACCGCCCCCGCTCGGCGAGCAGCAGCGCCGTGCGGGCCTTCAGCTCGTTCGCGAGCGCGACGCCCGCAAGCGACGAGCCCGGCGACACGGGCGTGTCGATGCCGTCGATCGCGACGAGCGCATCGGCGGCAGGCGTCGCCAGGTCGAGCACGACGTCGGCGTGGTCGACGAGCCGCGGCCCGGGCGCGGCCGCCTGCGCGGCGGCGAGCGACGTGACCGCGATCACGGGCAGCCCGCAGCGCCGAGCCCCGGCCGCCATCTCGATCGGAACCGCGGTCGTGCCGCCGTGGCTGAAGACGAGCATCGCGTCCGGCGGGCCGAGCTCGAAGTTGGCGAGGATCGCCTCGGCCAGCCCCTCGACGCGCTCGATGAACATCGCCTGACGCTGGCCGTTGGCGCCGACAACCTGCGTGTGGAAGGTCATCGAGAGCTCCACGATCGGGTTGAAGCCGGGGTACGAGCCGTAGCGTGGGAAGAGCTCTTCGACGGGGATGCGCGAGTGACCGGTTCCGAACGCGTGGACGAGGCCGCCCTCGCCAATCGCCTCGGCGCAGATGCGGCTCGCTCGATCGAGCGCCTCCGTTTGCGCGGCAAGGCGGTCGAGGAGCTCCCGCGCCGCCGTCAGGAAGGGCGTAGAGTCGGCGCCCATCTAGCTGTCTAGACAACCAGAGCGCAAAGAGGAGCGCAAGCCGCTGGAAGGCCATCGCGTCACGATGCTCGGCACCGGCCTCATCGGCCTCTTCTACACGCGCACGCTGCACGGCCGCCGCGGCCGCGACCGCGTGCACGTCGTCTACTCGCGAACGGCCGAGCGCGCCGAGGCGTTCGCGCACGAGAACGGCGTCCCGAACACGTCGACGGACCTCGAGCACGCGATCGCCCACCCCGAGACCGACGTCGTCGTCGTCGGGCTGCCGAACGACGTGCACGAGCAGGCGATCGAGCTGTGCGCTCGACACGGCAAAGCGATCCTCTGCACGAAGCCACTCGCGCGCAACGCCGACGAGGCGAAGCGCATCCTCGACACGGCCGAGGCCGCGGGTGTCTTCGCCGGCTACCTCGAGGACCTCGCCTACACGCCGAAGACGCTGAAGGCGGTGCAGGCGGTGCAAGCGGGGCAGATCGGCGACGTCACCTGGGCGCGCTCGCGCGAGACGCACCCCGGCCCGCACTCGGCCTGGTTCTGGGACCAGCGGCAGGCCGGCGGCGGCGCGATCGTCGACCTCGGCTGCCACTGCATCGAGATCGTCCGCAGCTTCATGGGCAAAGGGAACCGGCCGCTCGAGGTGTTCGCGTGGATCGATACGCTCGTGCACCCGATCGAGGCGGAAGACAACGCCGTCTGCCTGATCCGGTTCGAGTCCGGGGCGCTCGGTCAGTTCGAGGTCTCGTGGACGTTCCGCGGCGGGATGGATCTCCGCGACGAGGTAGCCGGAACCGAGGGGACGATCTGGACGAACCACTTCCTCCGCACCGGGTTCGAGATGTTCTCCTCCGGCGAGAGCGGAGGCTATGTCGCCGAGAAAGCGGAGACGACGAGCGGTTGGCTGTTCCCCGTCGGCGACGAGCTGTCCGAGCTGGGCTACGTCGACATGTTCGACGACATGTTCGGCGCGCTCGACGAGGGACGCGCTCCGCGCGAGACCTTCTACGACGGCTACGTCGTGAACGCCGTGATGGACGCCTGCTACGCGTCGGGAGCTTCTGGGAAGTGGGAGCCCGTGCAGATCGCCGACTGGCGCGGTGGCACGACGGAACGGATCGCGCGCGGTCGCCGCGAGCACGAGGGCAAGACGGTGATCAAGGAGGAGAAGATGCCCGACGGCCGGCGCAAGCTGATCCTCAAGGACGAATCGACCGGCGAGTTCTCCGACGTCGTGACGGAGGCCGCGGAGGCCGTCACCGCCTAGGTTTGCGTTGTGCGAGCAGTTAC
>JBJMJE010000104.1:0-3231 GCA_045806505.1 Gaiellaceae bacterium | reverse complement strand
CGGCCCTGTTGCCGTGCCGTCACCACCGAGTAACATACTTCGGCCTGGGCAGGCAAATCCGGCGCGCAAAGGAGACCCACCGCTAATGACCCTCGGCTATATCGATCCCGCCAGCGGCAGCATGTTGCTCCAGATCATCCTCGGCGGTGCGGCTGCCGTGGCCGTGGCGTTCAAGATGCAGTGGCGGCGCTTTCTGCGTCTCCTCCACCTCCGCAAGGACGACGACGAGATCGATGCCACGGCCGAGCCGGTCTCTGCTGCGCACGAGAGCGAGTCGCTCGACCCGGTCCGTGAGCCTGCCGGCAAGTCCTAGCTCCCACCTCGAGCCTGGCTCCTTCCGCGACTGGGACAGCCGCGTCTTCTACGACGACGGCCGCATCCTCCGCGCGCTTTCGGAGTACGGGCTCGCCGACTGGCAGGCGCTGGCGAGGTCGAAGCTCTTCGCGGGCGCGGTGGCCGAGGGGAAGCTGGTCGGGACGACCGTCGTCGAGACCCCGATCGGCGGCGCGGCGGCCGTCCTCGAGCACGAGCGCATTCCTTTCGTCTCGTATCCGTACGAGTGGACGTTCGCCATGCTGCGCGACGCGGCGCTGCTCCAGCTCGAGCTGCTCCGCCGCGCGCTGGACGAGAACCTGATCCTCAAGGACGCGTCGTCGTACAACGTCCAGTGGCGCGGGACGAAGCCCGTCTTCATCGACGTCGGCTCGTTCGAGCGTTTGCGCGAGGGCGAGCCGTGGGCGGCCTACCGGCAGTTCTGCATGCTCTACCTCAACCCGCTGCTGCTGCAGGCGTACAAGGGCGTCGATTTCCGGCCGTGGCTGCGTGGCAGCCTCGCGGGGATCACGCCTGCCGAGGCGCGGAACGTGCTGTCGTCTCGCGATCTCGTCCGCCGCGGCGTGCTGACGAACGTCGCGTTGCACGCCCGGCTCGAGCGCAAGCACGACGAGTCGTCGCGCGACGTCAAGACGGAGCTCAGGCGGGCCGGTTTCAAGAAGGAGCTGATCGTCGCGAACGTCAGCCGGCTCGAGAAGCTCGTGCGCGGCCTCGAGTGGAAGCCCGGCGCCAGCGAGTGGTCGGGGTACGAGGCGACGACGTCGTACGACGAGTCCGACGCGGCGCGCAAGGAGGACTTCGTTCGCGAGGTCGTCCACTCGCGCGAATGGGGACTCGTCTGGGACATCGGCTGCAACGAAGGTCGTCACTCCCGCATCGCCGCCGAGAACGCGCGCTACGTCGTCGCGCTCGACGGCGACGCGGCCGTCGTCGACCGCCTCTATCGGACGCTTGCGGCCGCCGGCGAGGAGCGGATCCTGCCGCTCGCGGTCGACGTGACGGATCCGTCTCCGGCGCTCGGCTGGCACGGCCTGGAGCGGCAGACGCTCGACGCGCGCGGCAAGCCCGAGCTCACCCTCTGCCTCGCAGTCCTGCATCACGTCGCGATCAGCGCCAACGTTCCGGTGCCCGAGTTCCTGTCGTGGCTCACAGAGCTGGGGACGGCGCTCGTGATCGAGTTCCCGACTCGTGACGATCCGCGCGTGGCGGCGCTGCTGCAGCGCAAGAAGGAGGGTGCGCATCCCGACTACGATCGAGAGCCGTTCGAGCGAGCGTTGGCCGACCGGTTCGACATCGTGCGAAGCGAAGAACTCTCCAGTGGAACACGCATCCTCTATCACGCGCAGCCGCGCTAAGACGTCGCGCATCGCGAAGTTCCGCGACCCGGCCGTTCGCGGCGCGCAGTTGCTCGCCGTCTCCGGGTTCGCGCTCGCGCAGCCGCTCTTCGACATCCTCGGCAAGAACGCCGAGTTCTTTGCGGTTCGCGGCTCGACGCCCGCGGACATCGTCTTCTTCGCGCTCGTCGTCACGCTTGCGCCGGCGATGATCCTGTTGGCCATCGAGCTCCTCGTGGAGCTCGTGACGCGGCGGGAGGCGATCGTGTTGCACCACGTGTTCCTGGGCTTGCTCGCGGCCGTCTTCGGCGTCCAGGCGCTGAAACGCGGCGGCGTGGACTCGAGCTTCGTCCTCATAGGCGGCGCGGTCGCGATCGGCGTCGCGCTCGCGTTTGCGGCGTGGCGCGTATCGCTCGTGCGCACGTTCCTGACGATCCTCTCGGGCGCGTCGCTGATCTTCCTCGCGACGTTCCTCTTCGACTCGAACGTCGAGGAGCTCGTCTTCCCGAGCGCCGTCAAGGCTTCCGCCGCGACCGTCCAGTCCACGACGCCCGTCGTGTACCTGCTGTTCGACGAGTTCCCCGTCAACGATCTGCTCAACGCGAAGAACCAGATCGACGCGAAGCGGTTCCCGAACTTCGCCCGGCTCGCGCGGACGTCGACGTGGTTCAGGAACACGACCACGCTCTCGGCGTCGACGACCGTCGCCGTGCCGGTCATCCTCACCGGCAACCCACCTGTGCCCGGCGCGCTACCGATCGCGCAGAACTACCCGCACAACCTGTTCACGCTGCTCGCGAACCACTACCGGATGAAGGTCACGGAGTCGCAGACGAGGCTGTGCCCGACGCAGATCTGCCACCGCAAGGCGCCCAGCATCGGGTCGCGCCTGACGTCGCTCTACTCGGACGCGCGCGTCGTCTACCTGCACCTGGTCGCGCCGCCGTCGCTCGAGGGGAAGCTGCCGGCGATCGACGAGTCGTGGGGGAACTTCGGCACCGACACCGGCGACGAGATCGAGGGTGAAGCTCTGCCCAAGGTGAACATGCACACCTTCTACATAGGTCGCCTCCAGGACTTCAACCGCTTCATCGCGTCGTTCGAGACTCAGAGGCCGCAAGCGGCGCCGACGCTCTACTTCCTGCACCTGCTGATGCCGCACGGGCCCTGGCTCTACACGCAGACCGGCAAGGTGCGGGCCGTGACGAGCCCGCGGTCGCCCGGACGCTCGCACGAGCTCTGGTGGAACGCGGACCTGGCGACCCAGGCGTGGCAGCGGCACCTGCTGCAGGTCGGGTACACCGACACGCTGCTCGGGCGCCTCATCGACCGCCTGCGCGCCGTCGGGCTGTGGAACAAGGCGCTCGTGGTCGTCGATCCGGACCACGGCATCAGCTTCCACGGCGACGACCTGCGTCGCGACCCGACGCAGACGAACCTCTCGGACCTCGCGTTCATCCCGCTCTTCATGAAGCTGCCCGGCGAACGGGACGGCCGCGTCGTCGACACGCACGTGACGACGGAGGACATCCTCCCGACGATCGCCGACGTTCTCGGAATCGAC
>JBJMJE010000103.1:0-4356 GCA_045806505.1 Gaiellaceae bacterium | reverse complement strand
GCTTGGCGTCGAACATCCGGTAGACCTGCCACTCGGTGAAGAGGGACGCGTCGTCCTTCCGGGCCTCGGCCCAGTCGGCGAACTTCGGCAGCCGCTTCAGTTGGCGCGCCAGCCGAACGCCCTGCTCGACCGCCCGTTCGACGCGTTCCTCCCCCACCGGCACGTCGAACCCCGCCTCGCGCAGGGCGTTCGTGAGCGACCCGAACGTGTGCCAGTAGAGCGACTTGGACGGCACCGAGCCCTTGTGCGCATCGAGGTCCCGCGCCGTCGGCGGCCGACCCAGCTCGTCGCCGAGCTCTCGCAGCAGCCGGACGAGCTCGGCGCGCGTCGCGAAGCGCCGCGGCACGAGCCCCGCGTCGCGCTTCGCAGCGTTCCAGCTGCCGAAGTGCTCGATCACGGTCTGCGGATGGACGGTCGTGAGCGGGTCGGCCGCGAACTCCCGCATCGTCGGCGACCGGCCGAGCCGGTCGGCGCTCGCCTTCAGCTCGTCGAGGATCTGCCTGTCGGTGTAGCGCTTGCGTAGCCCCGCCTGGAACTCGGCCAGAGCGGCGGGGTCGATGCGGCGGCTGGGTCTGGGCGCCGGCTTGCGGGGCACGACAACAAGGATATAGCTAGTTGGCTAAACCGCAAACTCACCCGAGCAGACCTGGCTAGGAGGCGGTGGCCAGAAGCGAAGCGTCGCCGAGGAGCGTGTCGACCGAGAGCGCACGATGGAGCGCCGCGACGCAGCGCGGGCAGAACTGCGTCCCCTCCCCGCGTCTCAGCTCCGCGAGCGCCTCGTCGGCGGGGCGCGCGCTCCGGTACACGTGAGTGGTCAGCATCGAGTCGAGCGCGTCGGCGACGTGGATGATCCGCGCGCCGAGCGGGATCTCCTCGCCGCGGAGCCGGTCGGGATACCCGGTCCCGTCGAAGCGCTCGTGGTGGTGCTTGATCGCAGGCACCGCGTCGCCGAGGAAGCCGAGCCGGTCGATGATCCGCGCTCCCTCCTCCGCGTGGTCGCGCATGAGCGACCACTCCGGCTGCGTGAGACCGCCGGGCTTGAGGAGGATCGCGTCGGGGATCGCCAGCTTGCCGATGTCGTGGAAGAGCGCCGCCTGCCGGACGACGTCCAGCTCGGCGCGCGAGAGCCCGACCTGGCGGCCGATCGCGACGGCGATCTGCTGCACGCGGCGCGAGTGCCCGGTCGTGTATGAGTCGCGTGCGTCGACGGACGCCGAAAGCGACTCCATGGCGTCGGTCGAGCGCTCCTTGAGAAGCCGGTTCGCCTGCTCGAGAGACACGTTCTGAGCCTGAATCGCCTCCGCAGCGGCGCGCAGGTTGCTCGCCGACCGTTGCGCGTAGGCCAGGTACGCCTCCTGCGTCTTGCGCATCAGCACGATGGGCACGGCGAAGACGGCGAGCGCATAGAGACCGGCGGCGTCGTACGCAATCGCGATCGCGCCGGCGACGAATCCGTAGACGAGGTAGTGCGGCAGAAGCTTCGCGTAGCGCTCGCGGAACGCATCTCGCAGCGACTGCTCGTCCCCCGCTGCCACGACGAGCGAATGGAGCGCCGCATCGACGATGAAGTAGACGGCGCCGGCGACGACGCCGGCGCACGCGATCACGAACGAGCGACCGCCGACGACGGAGAAGATTCCCGCAGCGGCAAGCGACGCGAGTGTGATCGCGCCGGTATCGAAGATCAGCTGGCGCAGCTTCAGGCGGCGTGCGCTCCAGTCGGCCGCGACGGCTGCGATCGCGAGGACGAGGGCCGACCGCGTCCCGAAGAGGGCAGCGCCTGCGAGCGCGCCGACGACGGTCATCGAGATCCCGCCTTCGTCGAGGTTCAGCGCCAGCGCCTGGCCGCCGCCGACGAGCGCGATCATCACGACGAGCCCGAGCAGGTCGTTGCTGACCCCGAGTAGAGCGCCCGCAACGCCGGCAGCCACGCCGATCACGCCGACGAGCGTCGTCAAGAGCCCCGCACGGACCGGGATGCGCCGCAGGTTCGGCCGCGTCGGCCGCGGGAAGCTGACGACAGCCTCCGGCACCGCGACAGGCATGAACGGCGCGTGCTCGGGTGTCCGAGGCTCGGGCTGCGCCTCGATGCCGGGTACGGACGCAAGCGGCTGGGGATGCTGCTTCGTCAAAAGGCTCGATTCGCGGCCTGCGGCGACGACGCGGTTGCGGCCCTGTAGCTTCGCGCGGTAGACAGCCAGGTCTGCCTCGTGGACGAGCTCGTCTGCGCCGGTCGCGTCGGTCGGAAACTCTGCGACGCCGATCGAGATCGTCGCCCGGATGGGCTCGCTCGACGTCTCGACCTGGAAGCGGCGCGCCGCGAGCGAGCGACGGATCCGGTCGGCGATCTCGAGCGCCTGCTCGGAGGCCGTCTCGGGCAGCAGGATCGAGAACTCCTCGCCGCCGAAGCGGGCGGGTAGGTCGTAGTGCCGGAGCTCCTCGCGGAAGACATCGGCGACTCCGCGGAGCACCGCGTCGCCTGCGAGGTGGCCGTGGTCGTTGTTGATGTCGCGAAGCAGGTCGAGGTCGCACATCAGGAGCGAAAGCGGACGGTCGAACCGCTCCGCGCGCGACAGCTCGTCCGCGAGCGCGGCGGCGAAGTGGCGCGCGTTGAAGAGGCTCGTCTTCGGGTCGATGCGCGCCTGCAGCTGCAGCGCAGGCACTGCCAGCGAGCGGTTGATCAGGACAATCGGCGCGAGCGCGAGCGGGAGCAGCCACGGATTCGAGCTCCAGAGCGACGCGACGCCGACGCCGAGCGCTGCGAGCACGAACTCGGCCGAGACGGACTCGCCGGCGAAGAGGCCGGACTCGCGGATGGAGATGTTCCTCCCAAGGCGGAACATCGCCGCGAGCAGGCCGTGGTTCACGAGGACGTACGCGCCGCAGGCGGCGAGGCCGGCGACGGCGGTGCGGGCGTGCACGCTCGAGACGATGCCGTCCCGCTCGAGCACCCACCGGTTCACCGCGAGTGCGGCGAGCACCGTCAGCGTGTAGTTGAAGATGTTGAACGTCGCGATGTACCACGGCTGCCGCTTCTTCAGCCACTCCGGCAGGTGCTGCACCACGGGCACGAGCGCGGCGAGCGGAGGCGCCAGCAGGAGCGCCGCCGGAAGCAGGAAGACGCCCGTCGTGTGGTACGAGAGCGTCCCTTCGCTGTTCCGACCCCGCCTCGGCGCGACCACGACGAACAGCTGCGCCAAGGCCGCACCGGTCGCGAACACGAAGAAGGCGAGCCAGCCGTGACGAACCTGCGTGATGTCCTCCAGACGCGGTCCCGCGGCCGCGAGAGCCGTGGCTCCGACGATCACATAAAAAGCGAACGCAGCCTTCGGCAGCCGCGTGTCGGCGGCCTCCGGGGGAGGTGCTTCTGGCGAGTCGAGCGTCGCCGGAACCGTCGTCATCTGTTATCCGCCTTCCGCAACCGCACGCAGTGCGCTCATCCGTCCCTAGAAGCTACGGGGCGGGAGGCGCGCGAATCATCCCCCGTTTGGGCGATAGCGAGCGAAATCCCCTTTACGGGTTAGTCTCGAATCCGTGCGCGTTCCGCTTGCAGCCGAGATCCTCGCAGCCCGCGCGGCAGCCGCCCTGTCGCGCCTGACCGGCCGCGGCGGCGGGACGACCGTTCCGGGGAAGCTGCTCTGGAAGCTCGATCCCTCGGCGATCGACCGGCTTGCCGGACGTCTGGTCTGCGGGTCCGCCCTCGTCTCCGCGACGAACGGCAAGACGACGACCGCGGCGATGGCCGCCGAGATCCTCCGCCCGCGGCACGCGCTCGCGCACAACGCATCGGGTGCAAATTTGATGTCGGGCGTCGCCTCGGCGCTGCTCGCGTCGAACGGCGCGGAGCTGGGCCTGTTCGAGGTCGACGAGGCGGCGCTGCCGGAGGTCGCGACGCGCGTCCAGGCGCGGGCGCTCTGCCTCGGGAATCTCTTTCGCGACCAGCTCGACCGCTACGGCGAGCTGGAGCTCGTCGCGGACCGCTGGCTCTCGGCGGTCGAGCGGCTGCCGGCCGACGCGGCTCTGGCGGTCAACGGTGACGACCCGCAGCTCGGACGCCTTGCAGCTGTCCGCCCGGGAACCCTCGTCTTCGGCGTCGACGACGCGCAGCTCGCCCGGCCGTCGCTCCAGCACGCCGCCGACTCGAAATACTGCATTCGCTGCGGGACCGCGTACGACTACGCGGCGGCCTACGTCGGGCACCTCGGCGACTATCGCTGCCCCAACTGCGGGCACGCGCGGCCCGTACTCGACGTCGTCGGGCGCTCGGTCGAGCTGCACGGCCTCGAACGCGCCGGGTTCGACCTCGTCGCGCCCGAGGGCACGCGTCGGGTCGAGCTTGCGCTGCCCGGCCTATAC
>JBJMJE010000102.1:0-5033 GCA_045806505.1 Gaiellaceae bacterium | reverse complement strand
GGAGCGGCTCAAGGAGCTGGAGGCGGAGAACAAGCTGCTCGAGGCACATCGCCTGCGGCAGCGCACGGAGTACGACCTCGAGATGCTGAAGGAGCTCGGCTTCTGCAACGGGATCGAGAACTACTCGCGCATCCTCGAGGGCCGCGCGCCGGGGACGCATCCGTTCACGCTGCTCGACTACTTCGCGAACGACTTCGTCGTGTTCGTGGACGAGTCGCACCAGACGGTTCCGCAGATCGGCGGCATGTACGAGGGCGACCGCTCGCGCAAGCAGACGCTCGTCGACTACGGCTTCCGCCTGCCGTCGGCGCTCGACAACCGGCCGCTGCGCTTCGACGAGTTCCTGCGCAAGGTCGACCAGCTCGTGTTCGTGTCGGCGACGCCCGGTCCGTTCGAGCTACGGCACTCGACCGTCGTCGCCGAGCAGCTGATCCGGCCGACCTTCCTCGTCGACCCGGAGGTGGAGCTGCGCGAGACGCGGAACCAGATCGACGACCTGCTCAACGAGATCCGCCGGCGCGAGGAGGCAGGCGAGCGCGTGCTCGTCACGACCCTGACGAAGAAGATGTCCGAGGACCTGACCGACTACCTGCTCGAGTCCGGCGTGAAAGCGCGTTACCTCCACTCGGAGATCGACACGCTCGAGCGGATCCAGATCATCCGCGAGCTGCGCCTCGGGGAGTACGACGTGCTCGTCGGCGTGAACCTGCTGCGCGAGGGCCTCGACCTGCCGGAGGTGTCGCTCGTCGCGATCCTCGACGCCGACAAGGAGGGGTTCCTGCGCGGCAAGACCGCGCTGATCCAGACGATCGGCCGCGCGGCACGCAACGTCAACGGCAAGGTGATCATGTACGCGGACAAGCTGACGGAGGCGATCAAGGGCGCGCTCGACGAGACGAACCGCCGCCGCGTGAAGCAGCTCGCGTACAACGAGGAGCACGGCATCGTTCCGGAGTCGATCGTCAAGGGCGTCTCCGACATCGCGGAGTTCCTGATGCTCGAGCAGCCGCACGTCCCGTCGAAACGGCGGCGCGGCGGCGCCAAGGTGGAGGGGATGTCGCAGGAGGAGCTCGAGAAGCTCGTCGTCGAGCTCGAGGAGGAGATGTTCGCGGCGGCGGAGGAGCTCCGGTTCGAGTACGCCGCCAAGCTCCGGGATGAGATCAAGGAGCTCCGGCGTGAGCTCCTGGCGCTCGCGACGGTCTAGGCGCGCTTCCTCGCGGCTTCGGCTTCGGCACGATCGATCGCCTCGCGTTCAGCGATGCGTTCCCACGCCTCCTTCGTGCGCCTGTCGTAGGCGGCCTGCTCTTCAGGCGTCCGCTTCGTCGGCTTCTTCTTCGCCATTGTCCTCCTCCAGGAGTCGGCGGATCTCGGCGACGTGGTCGCGAATGTCAACGATCAAGCCCATGATAGTGGTGACGTCGCGATGCGAGATCGGCTCCACAGGCCGTATCGTTGCCATGGCGGCTCCGTCGCGCAAGATGTCCGAAACCAGCGGGGCCTCCCGGGCGTTTTCCTCCTGATAAGCGGAAAAAGGAGAATGCATGCATTGGGTTTGGCTGATCATCGTTGGCGCCCTCGTCGGCGCGCTGGGGCGGCTCTTCCACCCGGGCTCCGATCCGATGGGCTGGATCGTCACGATCCTGATCGGAATCGCGTCGCTCGTGATCGCAGGGATCATCTTCTCGAGCACGTTGCTGCAGTTCATCGTCGGCGTGATCGTCGCCGTGATCCTCGTCGCCATCGTCGGGCGTTTCTTCGGCGAGCGGCGCCGCTCGGTCCTGACCTAGTTGGGGTCGCAGCACTCGTTTGGGCGGCCCGCCTCGCGCGGGCCGTCCGCGCTGCCCGCCCGCTGATCCTTAAGCCGCGTTGCTGATCTTCATCCTGTTCCTGATTGTGTTCGGCTTCGTCGTCGGAGGTCTCGCGCGCTGGGCGCTGCCGGGACCCGACCCGATGCCGTGGTACGCGACCGTCGCGCTCGGTCTCGGCGGCTCGTTGATCGGCGGGATCATCGCCCGCGTGCTGCTCGGCAGTGCCGGCGGCTTCTTCTTCGCGTTTCTGGGAGCGGTCCTGCTGCTCTACCTGTACCGCCGGCTCGTCCAGCACCGCGGCTTCACCGCTTAGCCCAGCGACAGAGGATCGACGCCGCGCGCGAACGTGCGCTCGGCCGTGAGCGCCCACCCGCCGTCGCGCCACGTGTAGGTGTGGATGCGCAGCTGCCGCTCGTCGAACTCGTAGACGTGGAGCCCTCGCGCTTCGCCCCGGCGATTCGGGCGCGGCTGTCCGAGCCCCGGGGCGACGGAGACGGCGACGCCTCGCTCGCCACCGGTCGCGATCTCGAACTCGCGCCGCTCCGCGATCGTGCTCTGGTGGATGTGCCCGGCCACGATCAGCTCTGCGCCAGCGTCGACGAGCGAGGCGAGCACGTGGTTCCGGCGAGCGACCGGCTTCTTGCGTGATCGCCACGGCGCGCCGATCAGGTGATGGTGGAGCACGGCGACGCGTAGCTGCGCTCCATTCGGGTTGCGGAGCTCCTGCGCTGCGCGCGCGAGTTGAGCGTCGCGCAGGCGACCGCTTTGATTCCGCCACGGCCGAACGGAGTTCAGGCCGACCGCGACGATGCGGTCGCTGCGGTAGACGGGCTCCGTCGTCTCCCACAGCCGCTCGAACTGCTCGTAGGTGCGGGTGAAGCGCGCCGGGAACGTGTACGGGATGTCGTGGTTGCCGGGGACGCAGAGGAGCGGTCGCCCGAGGCCACGCAGCAGCTCCGCGGCCGTGTCGTGCTGCTCCGGCCTGCCGCGATGCGACAGGTCGCCGCTCGCGATCACGAGCTCGGGCTCGAAGCGCTCGACAATCGGCCCGAGCGCCCACTCGGCGGTCGTTTTCCCTGCACCCACGTGCAGGTCCGAGACGTGCAGGATGCGTGTAAACACCGGCGAACCAGGCTATAGACTCGAAACGTGACGGACGAAGCCACCGAGATCTTCGACGACCTGTACCTCGGCATCCGTGCCGGTGGCGCCGTGCGCAAGAAGCGCCGCGGCGAGCCGCTGACGCTCGAGGAGCAAGAGGCGCTGGGCCGGTGGCAGCGCCTCTCGACCTGGCGGAAGGCCGTCGCGATCGGCGGGTTCGCCGTCGGCACGTTCGGCCTGGGTGTGGCGCTCGGCGGGCTCGTGTTCGGCCGCTGGCGTAAGGCTTAGCCGACTCCCGGCGTCGGGGTGTACTCGCCGAGGAAACCTGCGCCGATGATGCGCTGCTCGACCGCCGTCCGGCCGAGGTAGCACTCCCACTCGAGCCCGTCCGATCGCAGCGAGCGGCAGCCGCCGTTCACGTGCTTCGACTGGTCGACGGTCGGCTCTACCGTCCCCTTCCAGTCCGAGACCTCCGGCGCGGGCGCCTTCGCGAGCGTGCAGTGGTATTCGACGTCCTGGCGCACGACGGTGCAGGTCGGGTTCGTTCCGGCCAGCGAGAGCGTTCCGGCCGGAATGCTGCGCGCCACCTCGTCGGTTCCGGTCAACGCCGTCGTGGCGATGGCGACGCCGGGAATCGCGATCGCGAGCACGGCGGCCGCGATGATGATCCGCGGCGACAGCCGCCGCCGGCGCCTCCCGTGTGAGGACAGGTCAGCGGCGGCGGCGGTCTCGATCGCATCGCCGAGCGTGATCAGCTGTTCGTTCATGTCGAGGTCTCCCTTTCGTTTCCGAGTCTGTTGCGGAGGGTGGTCAGGCCGCGGTGCACGCGCAGGCGCGCCGACGGCGGCGATGTCCCGAGTGCCGCGGCGACGGCTTCGTAATCGAGATCCGCGCCGACGCGGAGGCTGATCGCGTCGCGCTGGCCGTCCGGCAGCTCGGCGAACGCCTCCTCCAGCCCGTCGAGCCAGGACTCGTCAGGCTCGACGACGGCGGGCTCGCAGTCGAGCCGCTCGAGGATCCCGAGCCGCTCGCACGCGCTGCGCTCGAGACGCCGGCGGCGCACGGACATGAGCAGGACGTTGCGCGCGATCCCGAACAGCCAGGGCATCGCCGAGCCGGCGGCGCGGTCGCGGAAACGGCGGCGGGCGCGCCATGCCTGGGCGAACGTCTCCGCGGTGAGGTCGTGCGCGGCGTCGGCGTCGCCGCTCCGGCGGAGGTGGTAGCCGTAGATCCGGCTTGCGTGACGGTCGTACAGCTCACGGAACGCGTGCGCGTCCGTGCGAGCTGCGCGAAGCAGTTCGGCGTCGGTCCTCAAGGGCGCCTCCTGGGGTCGAGTATCGGTGAATTGCGCGGCGGCGGCTGCGCGTTACGCGCGCGCGACGATCACGCACCACGTCACCGACGCCGGCACGGCGGGCAGCACGTCGATGCCGACGCCGGGCACGAGCTCGGACACGGGCGTTGGTTCAGCGTGTACCTCGCGCGCGAGGTCGACGACGGCAGGCCAGCCCGCTGTTGCGAACGCGCTCAGCGCCGCGTCACGTGTGGCGAGACCATGGAGCCCGAGCTCGTGCGCCGCAGCAAGGTTCCGGTCGTCGTCGTCACGGAAGAACACGTGCGTCGCGAACAATTCCCGGCCGACGCGCCGTAGCTCGCGCAGGAGCGGATCGGCGTCGGGAACGTTTGCGAGGCCGAGATGGGACACGAGCGTTGCGACCGATCCGTCCTCGAACGGCAGCGTGCGGGCGTCCGTGACGACGTAGTCGATCCGTTGCGTGCCGAACCTCGCGCGCACGCGGCCGAGCACGGTCTCGGACACATCAGTCGCGACGAGCGGTCTTTCGGTCGCTTCGTGCAAGCGCTCGAGCAGCGTCCCGCGACCCGTCGCGATGTCGACGAGTGTGCCGTCACCGCCGGACACGAGCTCGACCACGCGCGCGAACATCGCGTCGCGCGCCTCGCGCACCTCGGCCGTGTAGAGGCGCGCGTCGGCGAGCGTGTACGCCTCGTGTGCCGCGGCGTAACCGTGCCGTTCCTCGAGCACCGTTGCGCGCAGGAACAGATCGGCGCCGTTCAGCTCGTCGAGCGGCGACTCGAGCAACGTACGTTCGACGTTCGGGTTAT
>JBJMJE010000101.1:0-10618 GCA_045806505.1 Gaiellaceae bacterium | reverse complement strand
CGCCGTCAGCGGCTACGCCTCCGTCGGGATCGTGTCGTTCGGGAGCGCCGGCGCGCGTGCGCTCACCGTGAACCCTCCGGCGATCTGGGCCGGGTTCCACGTGATCGGCATCGGGATGGCGATCGGCGCCGCCACGCTGGTGGCAGAAGGGGTCCACGGCACGGCCGCGTGGCCGCTCGGCGGCTTCGCCGTGACCGCGATCTACCTCCTCGTGCTGGCCGCGCAGCTCGCGCTCGCCGGCCTCCGGCCCGTGCCGGCCTTGGCCACGCTCGTCCCCGGGCCCGAGGTTCCGGACGACGTGCCGGCGACGCCGGTCGAGCGGCCCGAGATCGCGGTGATGTTCCTGCGCACCGAGGACGACCCGGCGGCGATCCAGCTCGGCTGGGAGCGGCTGGAGGCGACGATCGGCCTCCGCGGCCGCAAGTTCTTCGGCGCCTTCTACCCCGCGACCGGTGAGTACCACGCCTGCGTCGAGGTGCGAAAGGGCGACGACCCCGATGCGCTCGGCCTCGAGACGGGCCGGCTCCCCGCCGGCCGCTACCTCCGGACGCGGCTTCGGGGCGAGCCGCCGCAGGTGTACGAGCGGATCGCCCCGACCTTCGCGGCGCTCGTGAAGATGACGCGCCCGGACGAGACCCGGCCGAGCATCGAGTTCTACCGGCGGCGCGACGACATCGACCTGCTGCTCCCCGTAGCGACTACGTAACGCGGGCGAGGACATCGTTCAACGGCCGGGGCACGCGGTCGAGCTCCACCGCCTCAACGAGCAGGCGCGCGTAGCGGATCTTCCGCCGGCCGCCGCTGCCCATGAACCGGCGCAGCTGCTCGTTCGTCGCGCGGTCGCGCCACTCCGGCTGCTTCTGCAGCGTGCGGAACGGCTTCAGGTCGCCGTTCGCCGCGACGACGTTCTGGACTCTGTCCCTGCCCAACGCGCGGATCAGCTCGTCCTCCAGGTCGGCTTCGCAGACGTAGAAGCCGAGCGCTTCCATGCGTTGGCGTGTCAGTTCCGTGCCGAGGCCGCCACGCTCAAGCCCACGGCGGAACTCGCCTTCCTCGCCGGAGTCGCAGAGCCCCGCCAGCGTCAGGCCGAGCCCTCGAGGCCCATAGAGGTTGAGGTACCGGCCGATCCCCTGCGCACCGCCGATCTCCACGACGACGATGCCTTCCGGGTCGAGGTCGCGGCCGACGCGCGAGGCGAGCGTCTCGACCGCGATGCGGTCGCTGATCCCCTCGACGAGTACGACGGCGCGCGCGTCGGCGCGTACGGCGAGTGCGTGTTCCGCGGCATTCACATCTCGTATCTTCACAAGGGAGATGCGCGTCAATGCGAACGGCGTGCGGTACTGGTTCGACGTCGACGGTCCGGCTCTCGTATCGGATCGGCGAGCGATGCGCGAGCGGCCGACGGTCGTGCTGCTCCACGGCGGCCCCGGGAGCTTCGATCACTCGTACTTCAAGCCCGACTTCGCGCGGCTCGCGGCGTCGGCGCAGGTCGTCTACCTCGACCTGGCCGGACACGGGCGGTCCGACTGGGGCCACCCGGAAGACTGGACGTTCGAGCTCGCAGCCGACGCAGTGCGCGACTTCTGCGACGCGGTCGCGATCGAGCACCCGATCGTGCTCGGCCACTCGCTCGGCGGCTTCGTCGCGCTGGTCTATGCGATCCGTCATCCGGCGCAACCGTCCGGGCTCGTGCTCCAGTCGACGTTCGCGCGCTTCGACCTCGAGCGGATCGTCGAGCATTTCCGTCGCATCGGCGGTGACGAAGTCGCCTCAATCGTCAGGCGCTCCTACGGCGGCGACTCCGCGTCGGTCACGCCGGAGGAGTGGGCGCCGTGCTGGGAGCTCTTCGGCCCGTGGGTTCCCGGTGACGACGAACGCGCGCGAACCGTTGCGCACCGCGAGCTGAACGTGCACGGCCTCGAGCTGATGCGGAGCTTCGACGTGCTCGACGGCATGAAGCGCATCGAGTGCCCGACGCTCGTGTGCGTCGGCGACCTCGATCCGATCACGCCAGTGGCCGCCGCGCGCGAGATGTTCGACGCGCTTCCGCCGGGACGCGCGCAACTCGAGATCGTGGAGGGCGCCGGCCATTTCACGTGGCGTGACGCGCCGGACAGGTACTGGCCGCTCGTCGTCGAGTTCGTGACGGCGACCGCGGCGCGACGGCTGGAACAATGAGCGCATGCGCGTAGTCGCCTCGCTCCTCGCGGTCGTAGCGGCCTCGCCGTTCTTCTCGTCGATTCGGCCGTTGTCGCCGTCCGTGCGCACGCAGGTTGCGAGCGCGTGGCACGCAGGCTGTCCGGTGCCGCTCTCGGGGCTCCGCGTCCTGACCGTGTCGTACCGGGGCTTCGACGAGCACGTTCATCGCGGGCAGATCGTCGTTAGCGCGCAGCAGGCGCCCAAGCTCGCGCAGGTCTTCCGGCAGCTGTACGCGATGCGCTTCCACATCCACCACATGGGATTGAGCGACGCGTACGGGCCGAAGAGCGCGCAGCCGCGCGACGGCGACGTGACAGCTTCGTTCGAATGCCGGCAGGCCGTCCCGTCGCCGTGCACCGGCGGCACCGGAACCGGACACTGGTCGGAGCACGCCTACGGCGAAGCGGTCGACCTCAACCCCGTCGAGAACCCGTACGTGGGCTGCGGCATGACCCGCGACAAGACCGCCCTGTCCTTCCTCGATCGCTCGAGGCACCGGCGCGGCATGGTGACCCCGGCGGTCGTGCGCGCCTTCCGGTCGGTCGGCTGGGGCTGGGGCGGCGCGTGGTCGGGCTCGACGAAGGACTACATGCACTTCTCGGCCTCCGGCCACTGAGGCCGGACACCGCTCCGCGCCGGGCGGGTGCCGGCGCGATTCGGCACAATTCCGCAGCCTTGGCCGATTTGATCCGCGACGCGGAACGTCTTCGGCGCCTCCAGGCTCTGACCGATGCGGCCCTCGGTCATCTCGAGCTCGAGGAGCTGCTGAACGCGCTGCTGGATCGTACGCGCGAGATGCTGAACGCGGACACGTGCGCGATCCTGCTCCTCGACGAGGAGCGCCTAGAGCTCGTCGCGCGAGCGGCTCGCGGCATCGAGGAGGAGGTCGAGCAGGGAATCCGCATCCCGCTCGGCCGCGGCTTCGCCGGCCGCGTCGCGGCCGATGCGCGTCCCGTCGTCCTCGACGACGTCGACCACGCAGACGTCCTCAACCCGATCCTGCGGCAGAAGGGGATCAAGTCGCTGCTCGGGGTGCCGTTGCTCGTCGGTGGGCAGGTCCTCGGCGTCCTGCACGTCGGCACACTCGTTCCGCGCAGGTTTACGGTCGACGACATCGACCTGCTGCAGCTCGCGGGCGATCGCGCGGCCATCGCGATCGAGCACGCGCGCGCATACGAGGCGGAGCATTCGACACGCCGGCGGCTCGAGGACCTGCAGGCGGTGACCGACGCGGCACTCGCGCATCTCGAGCTCGACGAACTGCTCGCCGTGCTCCTGCCGCGCATTCGCGAAATTCTCCGCACCGACACGTGCGCCGTCCTGCTCATGAACGCCGAGCGCACCGAGCTGGTCGCGCGCGCGGCCCTGGGCATCGAGGAGGAGGTCGAGCAGGGAATTCGCATCCCGCTCGGCCGCGGCTTCGCCGGCCGTGTCGCCGCGACGGCGCAGCCGGTGATCCTCGACGACGTCGATCAGGCAGACGTCGTGAACCCGATCCTGCGACAGAAGGGGATCAAGTCGATGCTCGGCGTGCCGCTGATCGTTCGCGGCGAGGTGATCGGCGTGCTGCACGTCGGAACGCTGACGCCCAGGAAGTTCGACAGGAACGACGTTGAGCTGCTCGGCCTCGTTGCCGAACGTGCCGCGCTTGCCACCGAGCGCGCGCGCCTGCACGAGGAGGTGCTCATGCTCGACCAGCTGAAGGCGAACTTCGTCGCCGTGGCGTCGCACGAGCTGCGGACGCCGGCGGCATCGGTGTACGGCGCGCTGGCGACCGCGGTCGAACGGCGCGACGAGCTCGACCCCGAGCTACGCGAGGAGCTGCTGCAAGTTGCATACGAGCAGGGCGACCGCCTCTGCAGGCTGCTCGAGCAGTTGCTCGACCTCTCGCGGCTCGACGCGCGCGGTCTCCGCGTCAACCCGCAGCCGCTCGTGCTGCACAGCGTTCTCGCGAAGATCGCGGCGGATAACGTCCCGGACCGTACGGCCGTGCAGCTGGAGGTGCCGCCCGACCTCGCGGTGATCGCCGACCCGCTCGTGCTCGACCGCGTCGTGTCCAACCTGCTCGTCAACGCGGTGCGCTACGGCCGGCCGCCGATCATCGTTGCGGCAGAGCAGCGCGACCGGCATGTTCGCGTCGCCGTCGAGGATCGCGGTTCGGGCATTCCCGAAGATCTGCGCGCGCGACTCTTCGACCGCTTCGAGCGCGGCGACGACGCGCACGGAACCGGCCTCGGCTTGTCGATCGCGCGGGCGTATGCGCGGGCCCACGGCGGAGATCTCTTCTACGAGCCGACCGACGGCGGCTCGCGCTTCGAGCTTCTGCTGCCGCGTGTCTGACGTAACAGACGTCGCGCCGGGCCTGTGGCTCTGGCGCCTGCCGTATCCGGACTGGCAACCGCGGCCCGACTGGGGGCCGGTCGTCTCGTCCACCTGCCTCGAGTCCGAAGGCGAGGTCGTGCTGGTCGATCCGCTCGCGCCGCCCGACGACGCGGACGAGCTCTGGCAGCGCCTCGACGCGAAGCCGCCCACGACGGTCGTCGTGCTGAAGCCCGATCACGTACGCGACGTCGACGCGTTCGTACGGCGCTACTCGGCGCGCTCGTTCGGGCCGTACCTCTTCTACCGGCACAACATCCCGGAGACGGAGCTCGAACCGATCCAGCCGGGGGCGCAGCTGCCCGGAGGGCTCGTCGCGCTCTACGACGGGCGCGGGCGAGGCGAGACGCCGCTCTGGGCGCCTCACTTGCGGACGGTCGTCTTCGCCGACGCGCTCACGGCGCCGGAGGGAGAGCTGCGTGTCTGGGCGACGCCCTGGCACGAGGAGCGGACGCTGCCTGCGCTACGGGCGCTGCTCGACCTGCCGTTCGAGCGCGTGATCGTCTCGCACGGGGAGCCGGTGCACGACCGTGCGGCATTCGAGCGCGCGCTCGCGCTGACTCCCTGGCAAGACGACGAGTGAGGCCGGTGGCGCGGGACGAGTCCGCGCCACCGCGCCTGTTCAACGAGGTGCGCGCTGGGTCTGCGTCGACGTCGTGGTGTCGGTGCGCCCGCGCGTCGTCGGCGCGTCCGCGTCACCCTCGGGCTCGACGAGCTCGTCGAAGAGCGCGCGGTAATGCCGCATCGCCTGGCGGAGCTCTTCCGTCGAGCCGTTGCCGTTCGCGGATTGCTCCGCTAGCCGATGTCCTTCGCGGTAGTTCTCCACGACGTGCGGGTGGTCGACGGAGACGTCGGCCGCGCGGGTCTCGAAGTCGTCGACCGGGTAGCCGCGGTCGCCCATCACCGACTGGATCAGCGTGTCGGCCGACGCGACGGCGCCGGTCGGGTTGTCGACGAACTGCGCTTGCACGGTCTGCCACTGCGTCGTGTAGCGCTCGCGTGCGGCGGACGAGAGCGGCCGGATGTCGAGCTGCTCGCGCCGCTCCTGCCGGGCGGCGAGGTCCGACTCGGCTTTCCGCTTGCTGTCAGCCGACTCGATCGTGCGGTCGTACTCGGGGCCGAACTGCGACTGGAGCTGCTTCGACCGGCTCTTGCGGCGCATCGACATGACGATCGCCGCGATCACCAACACCACAGCGGCCGCGATGAGAATCCATCCCCATGTGGGCACACGTACCTCCTCGGATCGGGGTCGCCGCGCTCTTACTGCGCGGCCGTACGTTCTAGGTGCTAACGCTCGCCCGCCGCCCGCGGTTGCGCCGCCTCGCTACGGAAGGCGCGGGGCCCAGAGCGCCGAGAGGATCGACGCCGCGATGAGCGCGAGCGCCGCGAGGAAGACGATCTCGTTCGTCGCCTCGCGCGTTCCCGGCACGCGCCCGAGCTTCGAGCCGAGCTGCTTGTAGGCCGACTCCAGGGTGTCGGCCGAGCGCGCGCTGAAGAACTTGCCGCCGGTCATACTCGCGATCGCGTGCAGCGTCGTCGGGTCGGGCGGCACCGGGATGCGCGTCGGCATGCCGTTTCCGCCGAAGCCGAAGGGGCGGTTGAGGACGCCGTTCGGCGTGCCGAGCGCGACCGTGTAGACGGGAATCCCCGCGGCCTTCGCGCGCTGGGCGCCCGCGAGCGGCGACAGCGAGCCGCGCGTCTGCTTGCCGTCGGAGAGGAAGAGCATCGACACCAGCGGGTTCTTCTTCGCCACCGTGTACGCGATCGTCTCCGGCTTCTTGCCCTTGCCGACGCTCTTCTGCCCGAGCTCCGTTGCGGATGCGATCGCGTCGCCGATCGCGGTGCCGCCGTACGCCTGGAGGAAGTCCAGCTCGTCGAGGGAGCGTCGGACGAGGTCGCGATCCGTCGTCGGCGGCGCCGCGATCTGCGGCTCGCTCGAAAACGCGATCAGGCCGACCTTGACGCGCTTCGGCACGCGCTCGAGGAACAACCGAACCGCCGCCTGCGCCGCGCCGAGGCGCGTCGGCTTCACGTCCGTCGCGTGCATCGAGCCGGACACGTCGACGACGAGGATGACGGTCGCCTTGTCCGAAGCCACGAGGGTCGAGCGCTGCGGGCGTGCGAGCGCGACGCACAGCAGCCCGAGCGCCAGCAGGAACAGCGCCGGCGGGACGTATCGCCGCGGCGAACGGCCGCCGGCAACGGACGCGAGCACGTCGAGGTTGGTGAAGGTCACCGCGTAACGCGCACGGCGGCGCTCGAGCAGGACGTACGCGAGCACCGCGAGCGGAAGCACGAGCAGCGTCAGCAGCAGGATCGGATGGCCGAAGCTCATCTGCCACCCGCGCAGACGGCCGCGAGCTGCACGACCGCTCGGCCGTTGCCGCCGCTCGTCTGGGCTGCGATGCCGTTCGCCGTCAGGTGCGTCCGCGCGGAGAAGCTCGCGACGAGCTGCGGCGACGGCGGCTTCGCCGTCCGGAAGCCTCGCGCGCTGTACGCGGCCACGAGGCGCTCGTCGTCGTGGCATCGAACGGCGGCGCTTCTCTGCGCTCCCGCACGGAGCGTGCGCACGCGCCGGACAGTTGGCTTCCCCGGCGGGAACACAGCGGAGAATGCCGTCGGCGTACGCCTCCCGCCGCCGCCGCCGGGGATGCAGCCCGCACGCGGACGGAACGTCGGCGCGCGCGCGCCGGAGCCGACGTACCGCGCGACGAAGACGATCGTGTTCGACGTCGTTCGCCCGGGCGCGACGGGGCTGGCGGCCGCGCCGAGGAACCAGACGTCGATCGCGCGGTCGGAGAGCTCGGCGTCGACACCGCCCACGATGAAGCCCTTCGGGCAGGTGAGCTGGTACTGCACCTCCTGGCGCAGGCCGCTCCCGGACGCGGGCAGGACGACCCACGGCCCGGCAACCGGGACGCAGGTCAGGAAGCCGCGGCACTCGTTCGTCGCCGACGACGCGACGTCGACGTGCGCGGCGAGGACCGAGAGCGTGAGTGCCGCCACGACGAGCGCGCGCCTCACGGGACCCTCCTGAACCAGACTGCCGAGAGCGCGCCGGCCGCGAGGAGGAGCAACGCCGCGCCGCCCGCGAATCCGTCCGTGATCTCCCGCGACTGGCGCTTGTGCCCGAGCCTCGAGCGGAGAGCGTCGTAGACATCTCCGAGGCGCCGGTCGTTCGAGGCGGTGAAGAACTCGCCGCCGGAGGTCTTGGCGATGGCCTGCAGCGTCTGTGCGCTCGGCGGCACGCGGAGCGTCTCGTTGTAACCACCCGGCAGCTTGTGCTGGACGACGCCGTTCGGCGTCCCGAGCAGGATCGTGTAGACGGGAACGTGCTGCTTCTTCGCCTGCCGCGCCGCGACGAGCGGTGGGCGCCGGCCGCCGTCACGCGCCCCGTCCGAGATGAGCAGCACGGACGTGGGAGGGACGACGCCGTCGGCGCGTTGCCGGCGGCCGAGGCTCGCGGCGAGCGCGACGGCATCGCCGATCGCCGTCCCCTCACCGGTGTGGAGCGATGCGAGCGCGGTGCGGAGGAGCTGGCGGTCCGTCGTCGGGGGAAGCGCGACCTGCGCGCGCGTCGAGAACGCGACGACGCCGATGCGGAACTTGTCCGGCACCTTGTCGGCGAAGTTGATGGCCGCCGTCTTCGCGGCCTGCAGTCGCGTCGGCGGCACGTCGGTCGCGCCCATCGAGCGAGAGACGTCGATCGCAAGTAGCACGGTCGCTTCCTCGCGCCGCGTCGTCACAGTCGCGTGAGGGCGGGCGACGCCG
Source organism: Gaiellaceae bacterium (assembly GCA_045806505.1). GTDB lineage: Bacteria > Actinomycetota > Thermoleophilia > Gaiellales > Gaiellaceae > DASVFB01. The sequence goes on along the minus strand of JBJMJE010000101.1, from coordinate 2,263 downwards.
ACGATCATCGCGGCCAGCGCGACGAGGAGCAGCGCGACCGGAATGTGGCGCCGCCGTCCCGGTGCCCGGTCGACGAGGTTCGGTACGAGCGCCGGATTCGCCCACGCGGCGGCTGAACGTTGCCGCTGCCGCTCGCGCCATAGATAGGCGCCCACGAGCAGCGGCAGGAGCAGCAGCGCGAGCAGCCACCACGGCGAGCTGAAGCTCACGCCGCCCTCCGGAGGAAGAGTGCGAGCTCCCGCAGCCAGTCGCCCGACGTCGACAGCACGACGTGGCGGACTCCCATCGACGCGAGCGACCTCGCGAGGCCCGCGCGCTCGGCCGCGGCAGCCTCGGCGAAGCGGCGCCGGAGCTTTGCACTGCGCGTGTCCACGCGGAGTTGGCGTCCCGTTTCGGGATCCACGAGCCAGAGCTCACCCGCGTTCGGCAGCTCCTGCTCGCGCGGGTCGCGGATCTCGACCGCCATGACGTCGTGCCGCCCGGCCAGCTGGAGCAGCGGCCGGCGCCAGTCGTTCGGACCGCGGAAGTCGGAGACGACCACGACGAAGGAGCGCTGGCGCGCGAGCCCGTCGGTCCTGCGCAGCGCCTCGCCGAGCGACGTCGCGCCGACCCTTTCGGGACCAGGTCCCTCGCCTTCCTCACGAAGCGCCGCCAGGAGGCCGATCAAGCCGCGGCGTCCCTGGCGCACCGGGGCGGAGCGCGGGTTGCCGTCGCCGAACGTCACGACGCCGAGGCGGTTGCCGCGGCGCGTCGCGACGTGGCCGACGGCGACCGCTACGCCCTCCGCCACGTCGGCCTTGCGCCGGTCGGCGGTTCCGAAGCGCATAGAAGGAGACGTGTCGAGGACGAGCCAGGACACGAGGACGCGCTCCGCCTGCTGCACGCGAACGTGCGGCTCGCCCGTGCGCGCCGTCACGTTCCAGTCGATCTGCCGGACGTCGTCGCCGAGGACGTACGGCCGGATCTGCGCGAGCTCGCTGCCCTGCCCGAGCACGCGCGAGCGGTAGTCGCCGGCGAGCAGCCCTTCCATGCGCCGCGCGACAGTGATGTCGAGCGCGCGCAGGAGCCCTTCGGAGATCGGGCCGGGCCCCGGCTTCTCCGGCAGGCGCTCTTGGACGCCGAGCTTCACGCGGCGCTCGTGCGCGAGAGGTCGACTTGTGGCAGCGGCACCTGCTCGAGGACGCGATCGAGGATCGTGTCGGCGCTCACCTCCTCGGCGAGCGCCTGGTACGAGAGCACGAGGCGGTGCCGGAACGCGTCCTTGGCGAGGGCGCGCAGATCGTCGACGACGACGTAGTCGCGACCGTGGATCAGCGCGAGCGCGCGGGACGACTGCACGAGGCTGATCGGGCCGCGCGGGCTGGCGCCGTAGAGAATCTGCTCGTCCAGCTCCGCTACGTGATGCGCAGCCGGATTGCGCGTCGCGTCGGCGAGCGTCACCGCGTAGCTGACGAGCGCGGGGTCGACGTACACGTCGAAGACCGCGCGCTGCAGGTTGCGCAAATCCTCGAGGGTCAGCGTCTCGCGCAGCGTCGGCGGTGCCTCGAGCTGGCGCTGCACGATCGTCAGCTCCTCGTCGTGCGACGGGTAGCCGATCAGGATCTTGAGCATGAAGCGGTCGATCTGAGCCTCCGGAAGCGGATACGTCCCTTCCGACTCGATCGGGTTCTGCGTCGCCATCACGAGGAACGGCTCCGGGACGGGGTGCGTGGTGTGCCCGATCGTGACCTGCCGCTCCTGCATCACCTCGAGCAGTGCGGACTGCACCTTCGCCGGCGAGCGGTTGATCTCGTCCGCCAGCAGGAAGTTGCAGAAGACGGGGCCGAGCTCCGTGTCGAAGCTGCCTTCGCCGGCGCGGTAGATGCGCGTTCCGACGAGGTCCGACGGCACGAGGTCGGGCGTGAACTGCACACGCGCGAACGTGCCGCCGAGGACGCCCGCGGTGGTCTTGATCGTCAGCGTCTTCGCGAGGCCGGGGACGCCTTCGATCAGGAGGTGGCCCTGTGCGAGCAGGCAGACGAGCACCCGCTCGAGCATCGCGTCCTGCCCCGCGATGACGCGCCGGATCTCGAACAGTGCCTGCTCGAGGCGATCCCTGGCATCGCCGGCAGGGACGGGGGTAACGGTCACGAGAGGTCCTCCTTCGTCGCTGGGCCCCTGAACGTAAGCAGGAGTTCCTAAGAGTGGTGTGAGAGCTCCTTGGAGAGTACGGCTCCCGCGCCAACCTCGGCGTGAAATCTTCGTCTACGGTTCCTGGGTTCGG
>JBJMJE010000100.1:0-32704 GCA_045806505.1 Gaiellaceae bacterium | reverse complement strand
ACCCGCTCGGCGTCAACGCCCTGCGGACGTTCCCGAACGCCGGCACCGTGGTCTGGGGAGCGCGGACGCTCGCAGGCGCCGACACGCTGGCGTCCGAGTGGAAATACGTACCGGTCCGGCGTACGGCGCTCTTCCTCGAGGAGTCGCTCTACCGCGGCACGCAGTGGGTCGTCTTCGAGCCGAACGACGCCCCGCTCTGGGCGCAGATCCGGCTCAACGTCGGCGCGTTCATGAACGGCCTCTTCCGCCAGGGCGCGTTCGCGGGCACCACGCCGAAGGAGGCGTACTTCGTCAAGTGCGACGCCGAGACGACGACGCAGGACGACGTGAACCTCGGGATCGTCAACATCGTGGTCGGCTTCGCACCGCTGAAGCCGGCCGAATTCGTGGTGATCCAGCTGCAGCAGATGGCCGGTCAGACAGGGGGTGCGTGATGGCCCAGTTCAGCGTCAACGCGCAGCGCTTCGACCCGTACAAGAACTTCAAGTTCCGGGTCAAGTGGGACGGGCGCTACGTCGCCGGGATCAGCAAGGTCGGCGCGCTCAAGAAGACGACCGAGGTGGTCGAGCATCGCGAGGGCGGCGACCCGTCGACGTCGCGCAAGTCCCCCGGGCGGACGAAGTACGAGCCCGTCACGCTCGAGCGCGGGATCACGCACGACACGGAGTTCGAGTCGTGGGCGAACAAGGTCTGGAACTTCGGCTCCGGACTCGGGGCGGAGGTGTCGCTCAAGGACTTCCGCAAGGACGTGATGATCGACATGTACAACGAGGCGGGCCAGCTCGTCATCTCGTACAAGGTCTATCGCGCGTGGGTGTCGGAGTACCAGGCGCTGCCTGACCTCGACGCGAACGCGAACGCCGTCGCGATCCAGCACATCAAGCTCGAGCACGAAGGCTTCGAGCGCGACTACGAGGTCGTCGAGCCGGCCGAGCCGCAGTTCTCGGAGCCGTAACGATCACCGGGACGCTCGAGCTCTCCGCGGCCGCGACCCTCGAGCTGTGGGACGCGGCGCACGCGCTGCCTCCGGCCGAGCGTGCGCTCGCACTCGCGCGCATGGACGGCGCCGACGCCGAGGACGTCCCGCGCCTGCCGATCGGCCGGCGCGACGCGCGGTTGCTCGGCGTTCACGCGGCGATCGCCGGCGCGGCACTCGAGGCGACGGCCGCGTGCCCGGCTTGTGGGACCGCAGCGGAGTTCGCGATCGCCGTCGAAGCGTTGCTCGCACGCGCGAACGAGGCAAGAGAGCCCGAGCCGCTCGAAGTGGACGGGCAGGTCGTGGCGTGGAGATCGCCGGACAGCCGCGACGTCGCGGCCGCATCGCTCGCGCCGGATGCAGCCGAGGCGGAACGCGTGCTGCTCGAGCGTTGCGTCGGCGCGTCCGGCCTCACCGACGAGCAGCGGCGCGCCGTCACCACCGCGATGGCGGACGCCGACCCGCTCGCCGAGGTGCTCGCCGACATGACGTGCCCGGCGTGCGGCGAGCAGTTCGTCGCCGATCTCGACGTCGCGCAGTTCGTCTGGGCGGAGGTGCGTGCGCGGGCGCTCGCGCTTTTGCGCGACGTCGACGCGCTCGCGCGTGCGTATGGCTGGACGGAGGAGCAGGTGCTCGCGCTCGGCGAGACGCGGCGCGGCGCATACCTCGAGCTCGTGGAGGGCGCGGCATGAGTGACTTCCTCTCGCGGCTCGCGGCACGTGCTGTCGCCGAAACGCCACGGGCGTCGCGTCGGGAGCACTCTGCGCCGGCAGCCGTGACCGTTGCGAGCGCCGTCGCGCCGCGCGCGGCGAAGGAGGTGCCCGCTGCGCGTGCACTGCCGAGCGCACCGGCCGTGCGCTCGGAGCCGCCGGAGGTCCAGGTCGAGGCAGAGACCGCGCGCGAGCTCGGTGAGCGCGCAGTGCCGGACCCGGCGCGTGAGCACGTCGTGGAAAAGACCGTCACGGCGGAAGCGGCGCCGCCGCTCCTGTCCGCGGCCGAGCCGCGCGAGCCTGGCTCGCAGCCGGTTGCCGCGGTGCCCGTCGCCGCCACGCCCGTCCCCGCAGCGCCGATCGTCCGGCGCGTCGTCGAATCGCGCCTCGAGCGCACGCACACGCTCTCGACCGTCGCCGCGGAGGAGCCGGCCGTGCGCGTCCACATCGGCCGGCTCGAGGTGCGCGCGAACCTCGAGCAGCCGGCGCCGAAGCCCCGGCGGCGCGAGCCCGAGCGGTCGCAGGGGCCGACGCTCTCCGACTACCTCCGAGGGAGACGAACCGGATGAGCTCCGCACTCGCGATCGGAGCCGTGAGCGCGGTGCTGCGCAACTACCTCGACAACGGGCTGATCGACGTCGGCGCCCCGCTGAGCCCGACGAAGATCACGGCCGTCGCGCCCGACACGATCAAGCTCGACGAGCCGGAGCCGACGCCGTCGCTCAACCTCTTCCTCTACCGGACGAGCCGCAACCAGGGGTGGACCGAGTTCGGGCTCCCGTCGTTCGACGGCAACGGCTCGCGCGTCTCGGCGCCGCCGCTCGCGCTGAACCTCCACTACCTGCTGACCGCCTACGGGAACGCAGACTTCGAGGCGGAGATCCTGCTCGGTTATGCCATGCACCTGCTGCACGAGCGGCCGGTGCTCGACCGGGCAGCGATCCGGCGGGCGCTGCAGCCGAGCCCGCTCGACTCGTCGATCTTGCCGCCAGCGTTCCAGGCGCTGACCGCATCCGACCTCGCCGACCAGCTCGAGGCCGTGACGATCACGGACGAGCCGATGGACTCGGAGGAGATGTCCCGGCTCTGGTCGGCGATGCAGGCGCACTACCGGCCGACTGCCTCCTACGTCGTCTCCGTCGTCCTGATCGAAGCGCGCAAGGCGACGCGGACGCCGCTGCCGGTGCTCACACGCGGCATCACGGTGGAGGCGAGCCTGCTGCCGCCGTTCCCGACGATCCTCGGCGTCGACCCGGCGCAGCAGCCGGCGGCGCGGCTCGGGGAGACGGTGACGCTCGCCGGGCATCACCTCGACGGTTCGGCGGCCGTCGTGCGGTTCGCCCACCGGCTGCTCGACGAGCCGAACGAGCTCACCGTCGGCGCGAGCACGGAGCCGGCAGCGATCGACGTGACGCTACCGAGCGGGCCGACGGCGGAGCAGGACTGGCCGTCGGGCGGCTACACGGTCACGGTCTCGCTGGTCCGGCCGGGCGAGGCGAAGCCGCGCGAGTCGAACGTCGCCGCGATGCTGCTCGCGCCCGAGCCGCAGCTTCCGCCGACGACCGTGACGCGGGACGGCACGACGCGGCGCGTGACCGTGACGCTCGACGTGAAGCCGCAGGTCCGGCCGGCGCAGGACGCGCGGCTGACGATCGGCGGCACGACGGGCATCGCGGATCCGCACGCGGCGGCGACGTCGACGCTGACGTTCCAGCTCGGAGACGTGCCGTCCGGTAACCAGTGGGTGCGGCTGACCGTCGACGGCGTCGAGAGCCTGCTCGTCGACCGCGCCGCCGAGCCACCGGCCTTCGACAGCACGCAGTCGGTGGCGGTGCCGGCGTGACTGTCCTGCTCGAGCCGACGGTGCAGAGCGATCTGGCTGCCGAGATCGCGCGTGTGCGCGCCCTGCTCGAGGCGTACCGCGACGGCGTCGCGGCAGCGGTGGAGGAAGTCCCCGGCGACGACGACGTGAGCCGCCTGGCCGTGATGTTCGCGTTGTCGCCGTTCGAGCGGCAGCTCCTCGTGCTGGCGGCGGCGGTAGAGCTCGACGGCGATTTTGCCGCGCTCGTCGCGAGCCTGCAGGGCGGCGAGCAGCGGCCGACGTTCGGGCTCGCGCTCGCGGCGCTACCGGACGGGCACTGGGATGCGCTCGCGCCGTCGTCGCCGCTGCGCCGGCACGCGCTCGTCGAGCCCGGCGCCGGGCCGACGCTCGCGAGCCGGCCGCTTCGGATCGACGAGCGCGTCCTGCACGCGATCAGCGGCATCGATACGGAGGACGAGCGCTTGCGCGGAATCGTGCGCCGCCTCGAACACACATCGGTGCTTGCGCCGTCACAGGGCGCACTCGCGGCCGAGCTCGCGCAGACGGCGATCGCCGCGGCGTCGCGGGTCGTCCTCCGCATCGACGGCGACGACGTGGACGCGCGGCTCGGTGTTGCGCAGGCGCTCGCCGCTCGGCTCGGGCGCCGCGTGCTCGTCATTCGGGCTGCCGCGCTGCCGCCGCCCGGGCCCGATCTGGCGGAGCTCGCGCGGCTCGTCGACCGCGAGACGCTCCTGTCGTACGGCGTCCCCGTCATCGAGACCGAAGGCGCTAGCGAGCCCGCAATTGCGGCGCTCCTCGACGACCTCGACGCGCCGCTCGTGGCGCTCGTCGGAGCGTGGGCTGGCCGCGCAACGTCGCGGATATCGCTCCACCGGAACGTCCCGCTGCCCTCGCCGGCCGAGGCGCGCGATCTGTGGCGCGCGGCCGTGGAAGACGACGATGCCGTCGAAGAGCTCTCGCAGCACTTCCGCCTGGGCGCTGCGGCGATCGACGCTGTCGGCCGCGAGCTCGCCGCAACCGGCGAGAACGATCTGCGGCGACTCTGCCGCGAGCGCGCGCGCGTTCCGCTCGACGGCCTCGCCGAACGCGTCGAGACGCTCGCGACGTGGGACGACCTCGTTCTGCCGGAGGGCCACAAGCGGCTCCTGCACGAGATCGTCCTCCACGTCCGGCATCGCACGCAGGTCTACGAGCGCTGGGGCTTCGCCGAGCGCACGAGCCGCGGCCTCGGCGTCACCGCCCTCTTCGCCGGCGAGAGCGGCACCGGCAAGACGCTCGCCGCCGAGGTCCTCGCGCGCGAGCTCGGCCTCGACCTGTATCGCATCGACCTCGCCGCGACGGTGAGCAAGTACATCGGGGAGACGGAGAAGAACCTCCGCCGCGTCTTCGACGCCGCCGAGGCGAGCGGCGCGGTGCTGTTGTTCGACGAGGCGGATGCGCTCTTCGGCAAGCGCGGCGAGGTGAAGGACGGCCACGACCGCTACGCGAACCTCGAGGTCGCGTACCTCCTCCAGCGCATGGAGTCGTACCGCGGCCTCGCGATCCTGACGACGAACCTGCGCGCGAACGTCGACCGTGCGTTCCTGCGGCGGCTGCGCTTCGTCGTGCAGTTCCCGTTCCCGGACGCCGTGCATCGCGCCGAGATCTGGCGGCGGACGCTTCCCGCACAGGCGCCGCTCAAAGGGATCGACGTCGACGCACTCGCAAAGCTGAACGTCTCGGGCGGCTCGATTCGCTCGATCGCGCTGGCGGCGGCATTCGCTGCGGCCGAGGACGAGAGTGCGCTGACGCCGGCGCACGTGTTGCACGCTGCGCGCGTCGAGTATGCAAAGGCCGAGCGGGCGCTCGTCGACAGCGAGACGGAGGCGCTGGGGTGAGGCGCGTCGAGGTCGTGATCGACGAGCTCGTCCTGCGCGGCGTCGATCCGGCGCAGGCGCGCGCGACGGCCGCGGCGCTCGAGACGCGGCTCGCCGCTCTCGCTGCGGAGCACGGCGGCGGCGTGCGCGAGCGGGCGGAGGCGTACCGGCGCGCGGCGCCCGTGACAGCCGCGCCGGATGGGCTCGGCGGCGCCGTCGCGGACGCGGTGTGGAAGGCGATCGCGTGAGCGGCGAGCGCACTCACGCGGCGCCGCAGAAGTCCGAGGCGCGCCCGGTCACGAAACCGGGCGACCGCCACGAGCGCGAGGCCGAGCGCGCGGGCGACGTCGTCGCGCGCGGCGGCACCGTCGCCGGCTGGTCGTTCACGAAAGTCCCGGCGACGCCGGTACAGCGGCAGGAGGTCGTGAAAGAGAAGAGCGACGAGGAGAAGAAGAAGGAGGCGCTCACGAAGGCGGGCGAGGCGGCGCTCGAGACGCCGCAGGCCAAGGCGGTCAAGGACAAGGTGCTCGCAGATCCGCTCGTGAAGACGGTGAAGAGCGCCGTCACGTCGACGCCCGGCCTGATCGCGACGGGCGCCGTCGCCGCCGGCGGAGTCGCCGCTCTCGGCGCCGCGAAGAAGCCGTTGCCGTTCCAGCCGCCGGCGATCCCGCTCGACAAGATCACGCCCGGCCTCTCCGCGCAGGTGAAGTACGAGGGGCCGGTCAACTCGCCGACGTTCGTGGGGCTGTCGCTCACGTACAAGGAGCAGGGGCCGAAGGGGAAGCCGTCGTCGAAGAGCGACGACATCGCGAAAGAGACGGCGGCGCTCAAGGCGCAGCAGGAGCTGTTCAGGCCGACGGGCCAGAAGGCGGCCGAGAAGGCCGAGGACGACGCGGCCGTCCAGGCGTACATCCGCTCGCAGAAGTTCACGATCCCGCTGACTCCCGGCGCGCCGGCGACGAAGGACGACGCGCCGAAGCCGGACGAGGGGCAGAAGAAGGAAGAGGACAAGCCGGTGCATCGCGCCGCAGCGTCCGCGACGGCCGCGCAACCGGTGCGCGCGAACGTCGACGGAGGGCTGGCCACCGCGGGCAGGCCGCTCGAGCCGGGCGCACGGCGGTCGATGGAGGCACGCTTCGGCCGCGACTTCTCGAGCGTCCGCGTCCACGACGACGCGCGCGCAGCCGCGACGGCCGCGTCGATCGACGCCGCCGCGTTCACGGTCGGCGAGGACCTGGTCTTCGCCCCCGGACGCTACGACCCGTCGAGCGACGAGGGTCGCCGCCTGCTCGCGCACGAGTTGACGCACGTCGTCCAGCAGGACGACCGGCAGCAGTTGCCCGGCGGAACGGGCCAGCCGCTCGACCGGAAGCTGCGCGCGTACTTCGAGCCGAGGCTCGGCGTCGACCTCTCGCGCGTGCGCACGCATACGGACGCCGGCGCGGCCGAGTCGGCGAAGCGCCTGCGTGCCCGCGCGTACACCGTCGGCTCCGACGTCGTGTTCGGCTCCAACGAGTACGAGCCCGAGACGCAGCGCGGGCGCTGGCTCGTCGCGCACGAGCTCGCGCACGTCGCGCAGGCCGGGCGCGCGAGCGGTGCCGCCGGCACGAGGGCCGTCGAGCGCGATGCGAGCGCCGCGGCGACGGCAGCGGTGACGGGCAAGCCTGTGCGCATCGGCGCGCGGCGGAGCGGCGTCGAGCTGCACAAGTTCGGCGAGCCCGACGACACGCCGGACCTGACGTTCGTCTCGACGAGCGGCAAGCCCGGCTTCCTCGCCCAGGCGACGCAATTCCACCAGACGTGGGGCCTGTCGCCGCAGCGGTTCAACTCGATGCAGGGCCTGGTCGCGACGCTGGCAGCCGGCACGGGAACGATCGGGCGTCTCCGGATCGTCAGCCACGCGGACTTCGACAACATCTTCACGCCGCTCTTCGACGGCGGCTCGCCGGGGATCACCGAGGAGGACCTCCTGACGTGGGGCGAGAGCGATCCCGCCGGACTGCGCCACGCGATGGGGCCGCTCGTCAAGCGCACGCACCCGCTGTGGCCGAGCACGATCACGGGTGCGCAGGGCGCGAATCCGGCGATCTTCACGACGTTCGGCATCGATCCGGCGAACCCGCCGACGACCGGGCCGGTGGCGCAGCTCCTCGACGCGGCAGTCGACCTCGTGACGATCCGCGGCGCGACCGGCGGCCTGCCGGCATCGCAGCGCACGACGTTCGACACCGCGCTGACGCAGCAGCTCGACGGCCTGCGGACGCAGGTCGTGCAGCAGTTGCCGACCGGCAGCACGACGACCGCGGCCGACGTGCAGGCGCTGCAGGATTCGATCACGAACCTCATCAGCGTCGCGACGATTCCGAGGCAGGACGCGAAGCTGATGGCGAGCATCGCCGCCGCGAGCAGCGCCGTCGCGAGCGGCTTCCGCGCGAACCTCACCGCCGTCCGCGCACGCATCAACGGCTCGACGTGGATCGACATCCGCGGCTGCCGCGTCGGGCAGAAGCCGACGTACCTCGCCGCCGTCGCGACCTTCTTCGGCAGCGGAACGACGAAACCGCACGTCAGCGGCCCCGAGTGGTGGCAGAGCTTCCCGCGCCTCGGCTGGCACACCGTGAGCGACGCGCAGATGACGCGACGCGCGGCCGAGCCCAACGTGAGCAGCGCGCTCGGGCACTGGGCCGACGTCACCGGCATCCGCGACCGGCTCCGCTGGTGGCGCATGTTCCTCATGCGCGTGCTGATCGAGGAGGGGCAGCGTTCGCTGGAGGAGCTGAAGGCGCAGGCGCGGCCGCCCGCTCTGTTCGGCGGGCTCCGCCTGACGATCGATCCGCTGCTCGTGGACTTCACGACGGACCTGCCGCCGCTCCCGAAGCTGCAGCAGCCGGACGTCGGAGCCGGCATCGGGTTCCAGCCGCCGGGGCCGAAGCTCCCGGCCGGCCCGCGTCTCCAGAACCCGCTCGTACCCGTCGCTCAGCGCGACCTCAAACGGTACGACGGGACGGTCGGGCTCTTCCGCTACTACCTGGACGCCGGCCTGCCGCTGCCCGTGCAGGAGGGCGCGAACGTCGAGCTGATGTCGCTCCTCTTCAAGCTCGGGCGCGAGAAGGACGCGATCGACGCGTGGACTGCGAGCGAGTGGGGGGCAGGAGCACCCGGCCTCGCTGCCGTGCAGAGCGGCGCGTGGGACCGCGACGCGATCCGCCAGGTCGAGGCGGTCGTGAACCTCGACTCCCGGCGGCGCGCCCTCGCGATGTACATCTCGCCGGACCCGCGCTACGCGGAGCACATCAAGAAGACGGCATGACGCTCCAGCCACGTCTTCTGAAGGGCGGCCTCGTCCAGATCGACCCCGACACGTCGAAGGTGCTGCGCGTCATCGCGCTGCAGTTCAACCCCGACACGCTCTCGCGCTCGGTGCAGCTGCAGTCGACGGGCGAGACGGGCGACCGTACGGAGGCGCTGCGGCTGAAGGGCGCCGGCGTCGAGACGATCAAGCTCGAGGCCGAGATCGACGCGACGGACTACACGGACGACCCCGACTCGAATCGCACGGCCATCGAGCTCGGCATCCACCCGCAGCTCGCCGCGCTCGAGGAGCTCGTCCAGCCGCGCGCCGACGACCTCCAGGCGAACGACGCGCTCGCGGCGAGCGGCGTGCTCGAGGTGCTGCCGCTCGAGGCGCCTCTGACGCTCTTCGTGTGGAGCAAGCAGCGCGTCGTGCCCGTGCGCGTGACGGATCTCTCCATCACGGAGGAGGCCTTCGACGTCGCGCTGAACCCGATCCGCGCGAAGGTCTCGCTCGGCCTGCGCGTCCTCTCGGTGGACGACCTCGGCTTCCGCCACCGCGGCGGCACGCTGTTCATGGCGTACCTGCGCAACAAGGAGGCGCTCGCCGGCCGCGCCGCGTCGGTGCCGCTCTCGCAACTCGGCGTGGAGTCGCTCTGATGCCGGATCCGCTGCAAGAGCTCCTCGCCGCAGGCGCCGTACCGACGACGACGTTCCCGCCGACGAGCCGCTACGCGAACGTCGGCGTCGACGCGTGGGACCCGGGAGGAGGGCAGCAGCCGACGCCGTTCCTGCGCCGCCGGTTCTGTCCGCGCCCGGAGCTGTTCGCGCCGCTGTACGAGGCGCGGGTCGTCGAGGGCGACAGGCGCGACGTGCTCGCGTACCGCCACCTCGGCGACGCGGAGCTGTGGTGGCGCGTTGCGGACGCGAACGGGGTCGTCGATCCCCGCGCCCTGACATCGCCGGTCGGCAGGCGCCTGCGCATCACGCTTCCGGAAGGGGTGCCGGGCCCGAATGGCTGAGCCGGTCCGCCTTCAGCTGCTCATCGGCCCCGGCGTGCCCGTGCCCGCACCGCGCGAGGTGATCGACGCGGTGACGCACGTGACTGTCGAGTCGAACTCGGGCGAGACGCAGAGCGGCTTCGAGCTCGCTCTGAAGATCTCGAACCGCTCGCCGCTGCAGACGCTCTTCCTGCTCACCGGCGGCTCGAGCATCCCGATCTTCCGTGTCGTCATCGCGGTCACGTTCAAGGGCACGACGACGGTGCTGATGGACGGCGTGATGACGGACCACGAGCTCCAGCCGGAGAGCGGCACCACCTCCACGCTCGTGGTCAAGGGCAAGGACCTGACCGCGCTGATGGACGTCATCCCGCTCGACGGGCTGCCCTACCCGGCGATGCCGCCGGCCCTGCGCGTGCTCGTGGCGGTCGCGAAGTACGCCGCGTTCGGCGTCGTGCCGCTCGTCATCCCCAGCGTGCTCGAGGACATCCCGATCCCGATCGACCGCATCCCGCGCCACCAGGGCACCGACTACGCGTACATCAAGGCGCTCGCGCACGAGGTCGGCTACGTCTTCTACATCGACCCTGGTCCTGCGCCGGGCATGAGCAAGGCGTACTGGGGCCCGGAGATCCGGATCGGCGCGCCGCAGCCCGCGCTGAACATCGGCCTCGACGGGCCGCACAACAACGTGAAGAGCCTCACGTTCCGCTTCGACAAGGAGCGCAAGGAGCTCCCCGTCGTCTACATCCAGGAGCCGGCGAGCAAGGCGCCGATCCCGATCCCGATCCCGGACATCACGCCGCTCTCGCCGCCGCTCGGCGCGGTCCCGCCGCTGCCGCCGAAGATCACGTTCCTCAACGACACGGCGAAGCTGAACCCGCTCGCCGCGGCGATGCGCGGACTCGCCTACTCCGGCCAGCACGGCGATTCCGTGTTCGGGAACGGCTCGCTCGACGTGCAGCGCTACGGCCACGTGCTGCAGGCGCGGCAGCTCGTCGGCGTGCGCGGCGCGGGCGACGCGTTCGACGGGCTGCACTACGTCTCGTCGGTGACGACGACGATGCGGCGCGGCGAGTTCTCTCAGACGTTCACGCTGGCGCGGAACGGCCTGCTGTCGACGATCCCGTCGGTGCCGGCATGACGATGTCGCTCACGGAGCGCCCGGTCGGCGCGAAGAAGTACTACGGCAAGTACCGCGGCACCGTGATCAACAACGTCGACCCGATGCAGATCGGGCGGATCATGGCGATCGTCCCCGACGTCTCCGGCGTCGTCCCGACCTCGTGGGCGATGCCGTGCCTGCCCGGCGCCGGGATCAACACCGGCATGTTCACGGTGCCGCAGATCGGGTCGGGCGTCTGGATCGAGTTCGAGCAGGGCGACCCCGACCGGCCGATCTGGGTGGGCGGCTACTGGGGCACGGCGGCCGAGGTGCCGGTGCTCGCGCACACCGTGCCGCCGGCGGTCAACGGCTTCACGATCCAGACGACGCTCAAGAACGGGATCGTCGTCAGCGACGTCCCCGGCCCGACGGGCGGGATCATGATCCAGACGACGACGGGCGCGATGATCTCCGTGAGCGACGTCGGGATCGTCATCTCGAACGGCAAGGGCGCGGTCATCTCGATGCTCGGGCCGACGACCGACATCAACACGGGAGCACTGACGGTCGTATGACGCCGCTCCCGGCAATGGTCAGGGCGCCTCTGACGGAGCACGAGCCCGACATGCGGCGTCCTCGGTCGACCCGATATGTCCGCATATCGAGTCTCCCTGCGTCCTTGCCTGCCGAACTCGTGCTGTCGCCAGAGACACGAGACCATCACCGGAAGCGGCGTTGATGCCCGCTCCTGCCTTGCATCTCGGTGCCGTCGTGATGTGCACCCATGCCGGGCAGGCGACGCCCGCGGCGCCGTTTCCTCGCGTGCTCCTGTCGGGGCAGCCGATCGTGACGCTCTCGTCGCCGTACGTCATCGCCGGGTGCGCGCTCACCGGCTCGCCGAACCCGCCGTGCGTCACGGGGCAGTGGATCACGGGCGCCGTTCGTGTCCTCGCCGGCGGCGTTCCCGTCGCGACCATGGCCGGCACGTCGACGTGCATCGCGCCCGGGACGCCGATGCTGCCGCTCACCGCTCAGGCCCGGGTGCTCGCGACGTGACCGACTTCGACTTCCCCTACCACGTCGACGGTCGCGGGCGGACCGCGACCACCGGATCCGACGACCACTTGCGCGACCTGATCGAGCAGGTGCTGTTCACGGCGCCGGGCGAGCGCGTGATGCGGCCGGACTTCGGCAGCGGCCTGCTCGGCCTCGTCTTCGAGCCGGGCGGGCCGGAGCTCGTCGCGACGACACAGCACCTCGTCCAGGGGGCGCTGCAGCAGGAGCTCGGCCACCTGATCGCCGTCGACTCCGTCGAGGTCTCGCAGGACGAGGGCGCGTTGACGGTGAGCGTGTCGTACGTCGCGCTGCAGACGCAGGAGCGCACCACCACGGCGTTCTCGAGGAGCGCAGCGTGAGGTACACGTGCTGCGACGAGCGCCGGCTGCGCGCGGTCAAGGAGGCGGGCGTCCTCAACGGCATCGAGTACGTCGAGGTCTACGATCACGGCCCGCCGCCGCCGAACGACCCACTGCGCCAGCGCGGCCTCTACGTCCGGCTGCTGAAGCCGCCGGTCGGACTGACGCCGGAGGTGAACGTCCGCATCGAGGGCGGCGAGCGCATCCGCACCGTCGCTGCGTCGACGCCGACCGCCGCCGAGCAGGCGAAGCTGACGGCCGACGTCGACGATCCCGCGACCGTTCTGTTCGTCAAGACCGACTCCACCGGCGACTTCTCGCTCTACACGCTGCGGCTCGTCGCCGGCGGCGGCAGCAACGAGCCCCCGGCCGGATTCGATCCGCAGCTCGCGTCGGTCGAGTTCTCGTTCAAGGTCGAGTGCCCGACCGATTTCGACTGCAAGCCGGTCTGCGTATGCCCGCCCGAGCCCGCCGAGGCGCCGGCGATCGACTACCTCGCCAAGGACTACGACTCGTTCCGCGCGCTGATGCTCGACCGGCTGAGCCTGCTCACGCCCGGCTGGACGGAGCGCACTCCGGCGGACATGGGCGTCGCGCTCGTCGAGCTGCTCGCGTACGTCGCCGACGAGCTGTCGTACCGGCAGGATGCTGTCGCCACCGAGGCGTATCTCGCCACGGCGCGAAGGCGCACGTCGCTGCGGCGCCACGCGCGGCTGGTCGACTACGTCGTCCACGAGGGCGCGAATGCGCGCGCCTGGATGCGCGTGGCCGGCGCCGGCGCGGGAGTCACCGTCGCGAAGGGCACGCAGCTGCTGACGCGCGTGCCCGACCTGCCGCCCGTGTTCGAGCCAGGAGGTCCCGAGCATCGTGCCGCGCTTGCAGCACGCGCGGAGACGTTCGAGACGATGACCGACGAGGTGCTCTACGCCGCGCACGCGCGCTTCGACTTCTGGACGTGGGGCGACGAGGGCTGCTGCCTCCCGCGCGGCGCGACGTCGGCGACGCTCGTCGGCGACCACCCGCAGCTCAAGGCCGGCGACGTGCTCGTGCTCGCCGAGGTCGCGGGGCCGCACACGGGCAATGCCGCGGACGCCGATCCGGCGAAGCGCACGGCGGTGCGTCTGACGGGCGTCGTGCCGGCGAGCGACCCCTCCGGCGGCCGCTTCGCGAACCCGCCGACGAGCGCCGCCGTCGACGTGACCGAGATCGAATGGGACGAGGCGGACGCGCTGAAGTTCCCGCTCTGCATCTCCGTCGAGGAGCAGCCGGGGCTGGTCGTCGGCGAAGCGTGGGGGAACATCGTCCTCGCCGATCACGGCCGCACGATCGCAGGAGAGGCGCTGGGCACCGTGCCGGAGCATGTGCTCGAGACGGTCGCCTCCGAGGGTTGCGACCCGTGCGAGCACCCGGATCCGGAGCCGATCCCGATCCGCTTCAGACCGACACTCGCGAATGCGCCCGTCACTCAGGCACGGCCGTCGCCGGCGCCTGTTGCCGAAAGTCCGATGACGCCGACGTTGGCCGCCGATCTGGCGTCGCTGACGTTCCGTCCAGTCCTGCACGACTTCCTCGAGGAGCACGGCTTCGCGTTTGGCGCAGGCCCCGCTGTCGTTCGCGGCGGCGACGGCGCCTGGTCGGTGAGTGACGGCACGACCGTCGCGCTGTTGCGGCTCGAGGCGGGGGCGCTCGAGCTGCTGTCGCGTCCGGCGTCGGCGACGGCGACGATCGCCGCGGATCCGCGTGCGGCGCGACCCGCGGTCGAGCTCGACGGGACGCTGCTCGCCCAGACGGAGCCGTGGCTTCCCGAGCTCGACCTTCTCGCGAGCGACGCCGACGACGCCCGATTCGTCGTCGAGGTCGAGCACGACGGCTCGGCGACCTTGCGCTTCGGCGACGACGTCCACGGCCGCCGACCGGAGACGGACACCGAGTTCAGCGCCACGTACCGGGTCGGCAACGGCACGGCCGGCAACGTCGGCGCAGGCTCGATCGCACACGTCGCGACTGTGAACGGCGCGATCCTCGGAGCGACGAACGCGCTGGCCGCAGAGGGAGGCACAGACGCCGAGCCGGCAGAGGCCGTGCGGCGCGATGCGCCCGAGGCGTACCTCGTGCAGGAGCGCGCCGTCACGGAGGACGACTACGCGCGGATGAGCGAGCGCGACCCGCACGTCCAGCGAGCGGCTGCGACCTTTCGCTGGACGGGCTCGTGGTACACGGTGTTCGTGACCGCCGATCGCCTCGGCGGGGCACCCGTCGACGATCCGTTCGAGCTCGAGTTGCGCAACCACCTCGAGCCGTTCCGGATGGCGGGCTACGACCTCGAGGTCGACGGGCCCCGGTTCGTGCCTCTCGACGTCGGGCTGCACGTCTGCGTGAAGCCGGAGTACTTCAGGTCGGACGTGAAAGCCGCGGTGTTCGACGTCCTCTCGAGCGGCGCGCGCCGCAACGGCACGCCGGGCTTCTTCCACCCGGACCGGTTCACCTTCGGCTCCCCGGTGTACCTGTCGGCGATCGTCGCCGCGGCTCAGACGGTCGAGGGCGTCGAGTCGGTGACGCCGGTGACGTTCCAGCGCCAGCGCGACAAGGCAACGAACGCGCTCGACACGGGCGTGGTCGAGATCGGCCGGCTCGAGATCGCGCGCCTCGACGACGACCCGTCGTTCCCCGAGCACGGCGTGCTCGTGCTGACCACGAGAGGCGGCAAGTGAGTGCCGTGACGTCGACGTGCTCGTGCGGGTGCTGTGCAGGCGTGACGGAGCGTACGCCGCTCGAGGTACAGAACCGGCCGGGCCTCTCGGCGATCTCCTACCGCGTCGCGACGTATACGGACTTCCGCGCGTCGATGATCGCGGCGTTGACCAACGCCGACCGGCCGCGGCTCGCCGCGCTCGGCACGCGCGACTCCGACGACTTCACGATCGCGCTCCTCGACGCATGGGCGGTCGCGTCCGACGTGCTCACCTTCTACAACGAGCGGCTTGCGCAGGAGTCGTACCTGCGCACCGCCCGCGAGCGCATCTCGCTGCAGGAGCTCGGGCGTCTGATCGGCTACCGCCTGCGGCCGGGCGTCGCGGCGCAGACGTCGCTCGCATTCGCGCTCGAGCCGCCGCCGGACGTTCCGCCGACCGTCACGCGCGATCCCGGCTCGGCGCCGCCGGTGACGCCGGCATCGGTGACGCTCGAGGCGGGCCTGCGGGTCCAGAGCATCCCTGGGCCGGGCGAGCAGCCGCAGACGTTCGAGACCGTCGAGGAGATCGAGGCTCGGCCGGAGTGGAACGCGATGCCCGCTTCCACGACCGTTACGTTCGTCCCGGGTATGGGCGCCACGCATGCGTACCTCGCGGGCGCGGCGTTGAACCTCAACGCCGGCGACGCGCTGCTGTTCGCGGGCGAGGACGTGGACGTGCAGCCGGATCACTGGGACCTGCGGATCCTCACCTCGGTCGAGGCCGACTCCGTGAACGAGCGCACCCGCGTCGAGTGGGACAGGGGGCTCGGCTCGGCGAAGTGGCACGTCTCGCCCGCGAACCCGCCGCAGCCGTTCGCGCTGCGCAAGCGGATCAACGTGTTCGGCCACAACGCGCCCTTCAAGGGGCTGATCGACAACCCGCGGACCACGAGCGACTGGACGTTCGCGCTTTCCTCGCAGACCGGGCAGTACGCCGACCTCGACGGCTCGCATCCCGACGTCACCGTCGGCTCGTGGATCGTCCTCTCGAAGCCGACGTACCGCGAGCTGTTCAAGGTGACGTCGGTCACCGAGCTTTCGCGTGCCGACTACGCAGTGTCGGGCAACGTCACGCGGCTCGAGCTCTCGCTCGGCGAGAACTACACCGAGCAGTTCGCCGGCGCGGTGCGCGAGACGACGGTCTTCGCGGTGCAGGAGGCGCTCGACTTCGCGGAAGCGCCGGACGAGAGCGACGTGGACGACGACGAGATCCGCGTCGACGTCGACGTGTCGGAGATGCGACCGGGCCGGCGGCTGATCGTGCGCGGCACGACGACGAGCGGCGAAGAGGCCGTCGAGGACGCTGTCGTCAAGGATGTCGCGAACGGCACGATCTCGCTCGACGTCGACCTCGCGCACGTCTTCGAGCGCGGCACCGTCGTCGTCCACGGGAACGTCGCCTCCGCGACACACGGCGAAACCGTGCAGCAACTCCTGGGCGCGGGGCGTGCGGCCACGCCGTTCCAGCGGTTCACCCTCGCGCACGATCCGCTGACGTACGTCCAGTCGTCGGACGCGTCGGGCGCGCGGGCCGCGCTCGAGGTACGCGTGAACGACGTCCGTTGGGACGAGCAGGCGACGCTCTTCGACGCGAAGCCGTCGGACCGTGGCTACGTCGTCCGCACCGACGAGGCGGGGAAGACGTACGTGCAGTTCGGCGACGGCGAGCGCGGTGCGCGGCTTCCGTCAGGCGCGAACAACGTGCGCGCGAAGTACCGCAAGGGCAGCGGCGCCGGCGGCAATGTGAAGGCCGGCGCGCTGGCGCAGCTGATCGACCGGCCGCTCGGCGTCAAGGGTGTCACGAATCCGGAACCCGCGGAGGGCGGTGTCGACGCCGAGTCGGAGGACGCGGCGCGCGCGTCGATCCCGCTGGGCGTGCGCACGCTCGGCCGAGCGGTGTCGCTGCTCGACTACGAGGACTTCGCGCGCGCGTTCAGCGGCGTCGCCAAGGCGCAGGCGCGTGTGCTCCGGCTGCGCCCGGGGCCGACGGTCGTCGTGACCGTCGCGTTCGAGGGCGGCGACCGGCTCGCCGACCTCGCCTCGGCGATCCGGACGCACGGCGACCCGCACGTGCAGGTGCGCGTGCTCGCGGGCGTCACGAAGACGTTCCGCATCGCACTGAAGGTCGCCGTCGATCCCGCGTACGAGGCGGCCGTGGTGCTGCCCAGCGTCGAGGCGGCGCTGCGATGCGCGTACTCGTTCGAGGCGCGTGAGTTCGGGCAGCCGGTCTTCCACTCCGAGATCGACGCGGTCTGCCACTCGGTCGCCGGCGTCCTCGCCGTGGACGTCGACCGGCTCTACCTGACGGGGACGGCCGCGGGCATCTCCGAGCGCCTGCTCGCGCAGCGAGCCGCGGTCGGAGCAAGCGGCACGGCCGTTCCAGCCGGTGTCCTCGTGCTCGACGCCGCGCCGTTCGACTCGCTGGAGCAGCTGACATGACCGGGCGTGTCTCCGTGCGCCCTGTCTGGTGGCTGCCACCGTCACGGGCATGCGCCGGATCACGCACGAAAGTCAGCGTTCTCGGTCGTGGCGCGGCCCTGCGCGGGACATGTCCGGTGGCAGCCGCCGTCACAAACGTGAGACGTAGATGTGACGCAAGTGTGGAGGCGGCCGTTTGAGCGGCACCGGCCTCTACACGACTGACGAGCTCTATCGGCTGCTCCCGGCGGTCTATCGCGTCCGCGACGAGGAGCAGGGCGGGGTGCTGCGCGAGCTCGTCGAGGTGCTCACGGAGCAGGTGAACGTCGTCGCCGAAAGCCTCGAGCAGATGTACGACGACCAGTTCATCGAGACGGCCGCGCCGTGGGTCGCGCCGTACATCGGCGACCTCGTCGGCTATCGGACGCTGCACGGCGTCGTCCCGCAGCTCGCGTCGCCGCGCGCCGACGTCGCGAACACGATCCGCTACCGCCGGCGCAAGGGCACCGTGTCGGTGCTCGAGCAGCTCGCCGCCGACGTGACGGGTTGGCCCGCGCACGCGGTCGAGTTCTTCCAGCTGCTGGCTGCGACGCAGTTCATGAACCACATCCGGCCGCAGGCTCAGGCGACGGCGAACCTGCGCGACGCGGCGCACCTCGAGCTCGCGGGAACGTTCCAGGGCGGCGCGTTCGACGCGTTCGCACATACCGCAGAGATGCGGCGGATCTCGACGCGGTCCGGCCGCTACAACATCCCGAACGTCGGCATCTTCCTGTGGCGCGTGGAATCGCTGCGGCTCGTGCGCGTGCCGCTCGTCGACGCGGACGGAGCCGGGCTCCGCTTCCGGTTCGACGCGCTCGGCACCGACAAGCCGCTGTTCGCGGACGAGCCGTTGCCGATCCCACTGTTGCGCCGCGACACGAAGGCACACCTCGCGGCTCGCTACGGCAACGGGCTCGCGCTGCTCCTGGAGACGGAGACATCCGCCGCCGTGGATCCGATCACGACCGGCGACATCCGCATCTGCAATCTCTCCGACGACCCGGCGGCGCCGGGAACGTGGGCGCACCAGCCGCAGCCGGGCGACACGTTCGTCGCCGTCGATCCCGTGCTCGGACGCGCCGCCTTCGCCGCCGCGCCGGCCGCAGGGGAGACGCGGCTCGCGACGTTCCGTCACGGATCGGCCCTCGCCGTCGGCGGAGGCGGGTACGACCGCGCGCGCACGCTCGAGAAGCTCGACACCGTCGTGCAGGTGTCGGGAGGCGACCCTCTCGGCCCGGCGCTCACGAGCGTGAAGGGCGGAGGCGCCGTCGATGTCCTCGACAGCCGTACGTATGCGGCGCCCGCGACGATCACGGCGACCACGCCGGCCGCGAACACGCCCGACCGAAAGGTCGTCCTCCGCTCGTCGAATCGTGCGCGGCCGCTGCTCATCCGCAACGACCAGCTCAAGCTCGCGCTGCAGCCGGACACCACGGTCGAGCTCGACGGCCTCGTGCTCGCCGGCGGCCCGCTCGTGATCGAGGAGTCCGCGGACACCGAGGCGCGTAACCTCGTGCTGCGCCACTGCACGCTCGTGCCGGGCGTGACGCGCAACGCCGACGGCACACCGAACTCCCTCGGCCGCGCGAGCCTGATCGTCCTGCACCCGTTCGCATCGGTGACGCTCGACCACTGCATCGTCGGCCCCGTCGTCGCCGTCGAGGGCGCCAAGGTCACCGCGGGCGACTCGGTCTTCGACGCAGGCGCGGAGGACGAGGTCGCGTACTGCGGCCGCGCCGCCGGAACGGGAACCGTCACGTCCGCGGGCGACCGCGACACCGGCGACGGCCTCGCCGCGGGCGGCCACCTGACGCTCGAGGCCTGCACGGTGCTCGGAAAGATCCACGCGGAGCGGCTCGATATCTCGAACTCGCTGCTCCTCGCTGCGCGCGCGGGTGCGGGCGACCCGTGGCCGGCGCCGGTGTGGGCCGACCGGCGCCAGGTCGGTTGCATCCGCTTCTCTTTCGTCCCGCCGGGCGCGCGCACGCCGCGCCGCTTCCACTGCGCCGGCGGCGACCCGGCACAGCGCCCGAATCACACGTCGCTCCGCTACGGCGACCCCGGTTACATGCAGCTGCAGCGCTCGACGCACCCTGCGATTCGGACCGGGGCGAGCGACGAGAGCGAGATGGGCGTCACGCACGAGCTCTACTCGCCGCAGCGCGAGTCGAACCTGCGCATCCGCCTCGACGAGTACCTCCGCTACGGCCTCGAGGCCGGGATCTTCTACGCCACGTGATCGACCGGGAAGGGAGATAGACCGATGAGTGCCGACATCAGCCGCGTGAGGTTCGATCCGCTCCGAGACTTTTCCGGCGTCGTGCTGCAGCAGGGCAGGTTGCTGCTCGACGCCGACTTCAACGAGTACGTGGCGCTGCTCGACCGGCGGCTGCGCGCCGAGACCGTCGACCTCACCTCGTTCGGCCCCGATCCCGATCACGCGGGGGAGGCGTGGGTGCCGCGCCAGACGCCGGACGCGTTCCGCGTCACGGCGTCCGGCGGCAAGCTGACGATCGGCCGCGGCCGGATGTACGTCGACGGCCTGCTCGCCGAGAACCACGGCGACCCGGCGACCGCCTTCGACCCGCTGCTTCGCGAGCGCACCGGCACGGCTGACACGCCGTATGACAAGCAGCCGTACTGGCCGACGCCCGACCAGCTGCCGGGCGGCGGGCCGCACCTCGCGTACCTCGACGTGTGGCAGCGCGAAGTCACCGCACTCGAGGATCCCGACCTCGTCGAGATCGCGGTCGGCGTGGACACGACGGCGCGCACGCAGACCGTGTGGCAGGTGCGCCTGCTGCCGAACACCGGCAACGCCTCGTGCGAGACGGACGACGACCAGATCCCGAAGTGGCTCGACACGACCGAGCCGTCGGCGGGGCGGCTGACCACCGGGACGATCGACGTGGCGGACGACGACGACCCGTGCGAGCTGCCGCCGGAGGGCGGCTACCGCGGTCTCGAGAACCAGACGTATCGCGTCGAGATCCACGACGGCGGTGCGGCCGGTGCCGCGACCTTCAAGTGGTCGCGCGACAACGGCTCCGTCGCGATCCCGGTCGTCGAAATGGTCTCGACGACGGTGCTGCGGCTCGCGACCGTCGGCAAGGACGACGTGCTGCGTGTCTCCACGAACGACTGGGTGGAGATCCTCGACGACCACTACGAGCTGAACCAGAAGCCCGGCGTGTTGCGCAAGGTGACGGTCGACGACGCGGAGCGGACGATCACCTTCGCCGGCGCGATCCCGAACGACCTCAAGCCGGCGAACGCGGACGATGCAGCGCAGCGCCACCTCCGCGTGCGCCGCTGGGATCAGGCTGGAGCGGTCAAGGACGGCGCCGGCAACCAGCTGACCGACCTCGACGCGTCCGGCTCCAGTGGCTTGATCACCGTGCCGGCGAGCTCGGCGACGCAGGTCGTGCTCGAGCACGGCGTCGTCGTTTCGTTCTCGATCGCCGCGGGCGGGAGCGGCAGGTTCCGTGCGGGCGACCACTGGATCTTCGCCGCGCGCACCGCCGACGCGTCCGTCGAGGAGCTCGATCACGCGCCGCCGCTCGGGATCCAGCACCACTACGCGCGCCTCGGCTTCGTGACGTTCCCCGGCTCGCAGACCGACTGCCGGCGCCACTGGCCGCCGCTGGGTGACGGAGGCGGTGGCTGCGAGTGCACCGTGTGCGTCAGGCCGGATTCGCATCCGACGCTTCAGGAAGCCGTGGACCAGATCAAGACGACCGGCGGCACGATCTGCCTCGAGCCCGGCGTCTACGACCTCGGCGACGGCGTCGACGTCAGCGGGGCGCGCTCGCTTCGGATCCGCGGTCACGGTCCCGCGACGATCCTCGTCTCGCGCGGCAGGGCGCTCAGGGTCCAGCAGTCGATCGCCGTCACGGTGGAGAACCTCGCCGTCATCAGCGGCTCCGAAGCGCCGGCGGCGATCGAGGTGCGGAGCGTCGTCGGGGCAACGCTGCAGGACCTCGTCGTCCTGTCGTACCCGACGCGGCAGCAGACCGGCGCTCCCGTGGCCGGGGCGGCGGTCGAGCTTTCCGGCGTCGGCCTCTTCGTCGCGATCCGCCGCAACATCCTCGTCGGCGGGCGCGGCGTCGACGCCGGCTTCGGCGAGCGGATCGGCCTCTACGCGGCGGCGCTGCGCGTCGAGGACAACGTCGTCGTCGGCCTCCAGCGCGCGGTCGACCTCGGCGGCCGCTCGGCGTACCTCTACTCGTGCCGCGTCGAACGCAACGACATCCTCGCCGGGAATGACGGCGGCATCCTCGCCACGGGCGCGGTCGCGCCCGGCGGAACGCTCGACGTCGTCGGCAACAAGATCGCCACGGGAGGGACCGGCATCGTGGTCGGCGCCGACGCGACGGTCGACTCGAACGTGATCAACGACTCGTCACCGAACGAGCGCGGCGCCGGCACCGAGGGGATCGTCGTCGTTCAGGGAGCGATCGGCGTTGCGCCCGGTCACGTGCGGATCACCGGCAATCGCGTGCACGACCGAACCGGCACGGGGATCGCCCTACGAACTGCCGTGCGCACGTTCATGGTCAAGCAGAACATCCTCACGCGCGTCGGCGCCGGCATCGCGATCGAGGGCAAGGGCTCGGCCGAGCGTGTCGCGGTCGACAACAACGAGTTGTTCGACGTCGCCGCGCGCGAAGGCGCGGACACGCCGTTCGGGATCGTGCTCCTGCGCGCCGACTCGATCGCCGTCGCCGGCAACACGCTCGCGGGCGTCGGAGGCGGAGCGACGGGCATCCCCGTGCGCGCGGGGATCGTCGCGATTGCGGCCGACGACATCCGCGTGGCCGGCAACGTCGTCGACACCGTCGGCCCGCAGAGCGAGGGCGGCTTCCTCGGACTCGCCGTCGGCATCGCGGTCTCCGGGCCGTTCAACGCCGCGTCGGTGTCCGACAACTCCGCGCGTTTCGGCACGGATCGCCTCGCGCCGTCGGAGGGCACGTGGAATGCGCTGATGGTGATGTCACCCGGTGCAAGCAACGTCACGCGCTTCGGCGGCGGCAAGGCGGTCGTGCGCGTCGACGGTGGCGCTGTCGTGCTGACGAATGGCTGGGCCTTTCTTGCCCAGCTGCGCAGGGATCACGCCGTAATCGGGTCGAACAGGCTGACCGGCGGCGGCCTCTTGCCCACGTGCTTCGCACGCGTCACCGGCGACGTCATCGCCCAGGGAAACCACCTCAGACACGGCGGCCCAGGTGACCGGCCGACGGGCGCGTTCCTGCAAGGGAACGTCGTCACCGCTTCGACCAACCGGCTCGACGGCGACGACTCCGCGCCGATGATCGTGATCAGGGTCGGCGACGGCAGCTTCGCGGCGCTCGGCAACATCGCGCCCGGCGGCACGCATCTCAACACTCCCGGCAGTGGACTCCCGGCGCCGTGGGGTCCTCTCAATCCGACCGCGTAGGAGGCAAGCGATGCCCGTGATCATCGTCGGAACCGAGAAGAACTTCGCTGCGCTGCGCTCGCGCCTGTTCAGCGGCCGCGTCTCGAGCTCGAAGCTTCAGGAAGTGACGGATGCGGTCGCCGAGGCGAATCCGCACGCCAACCTCGACTCGCTCAAGCCCGGGACGATCCTGACGATCCCGGACTCGCCGCACCTCTCCGTCAGCGGCGATATCTCACTCGACGACTCGACGAAGGAGCTGATCGACGCCGTTGCGAGCGCTGGCTCCGATGCGCTTGACGACCTTGTTTCGACCGCGCGTGTCGCGGACCGCAACGCGGCCGCCGAGCGAAAGCAGCTCGTCGCCACGCTCGCGCGGCCGGAGCTCGGCGAGGTCGCCAAGAAGGACCAGCCGTTCTCCGAGGATCTGAAGGCGGTGAAGAAGGCGGTCGACGACGACGAGGCGCAGGCGAAGAAGCGCACGGCCGGCCTGCAGGAGGCGACCACGTCCTGGAAGAGCGAGCTCGAGGCGCTGAAGGGCCTGCTCGGATGAGCGTCCGCGGCCCGTCCGCTTGCGGCCTTACGCTAACCGCGATGCTTGACGGCGATCCGCTGGCAGTTCGCGCTTGCGAAGGAGAGCACGGGGTGGAGCTCGATCCCGTT
Organism: Gaiellaceae bacterium; assembly: GCA_045806505.1. Classification (GTDB taxonomy): domain Bacteria; phylum Actinomycetota; class Thermoleophilia; order Gaiellales; family Gaiellaceae; genus DASVFB01. The sequence goes on along the minus strand of JBJMJE010000100.1, from coordinate 9,258 downwards.
CGGCCCGACGCCGGCCTGACCGTGGATCAGGTCGAAGAAGCCGATGCCGGTGATCGTCGCGCTGCCCGTCAACGTGACCGCCCTTGCCCCCGGCTCGCCTCCGCACGCAGCCGCGAGATCGACCCGCGCCTGCGTCATCATCAAGCGGGCCGCGGGCGCCGCTGCACCGTCGCAGGCGTCGGACGGAAACTCCACGATCATGCTCCCACCGAGCTTCGGGTCGGCGATGACGAGGTGGATGTCCGAATCTTCCTCGCGCTTCATCGACATCAGGAGGCCCTGCACGGCGTACACGGTCTTCTCGGCGCCGGCGCGGCGCGCGCTCGTCGCCTTGAGGTTCTTGGGGACCTTCAGGTGCCGCAGGCCCTCGACGCTCGTCGTCTTGAGCTTGGCGAGGTCGATCTTCGCGGCGGCCGCGTCGGTCAGCGTCTTCACGGTCCAGCGCTCGGAGCCGCACGTTGCGGACGGGTAGCGGCTCGATGGGCGCGCCTCGGGCGTCGGTCGCGCGTATACGCCGGCGGCCGTGAAGACGACACCTGCGACGATCGCAACGGCTACCACTCGTGCCTTCATCTTCGCCCTCCCTCGACCCAAACACGCCGCCGCAGGGTGAACAAAGCGTAATGGACAAAACGGACATGGCCAATAGCGCCGCCCAGAAGAAGGACCCCACGAAGGAGCTTCGGCTGGGAGTCGTCTGTTACGGCGGCTCGTCGCTCGCGATCTACATGCACGGCGCCACGAAGGAGCTGAACCGGCTCGTGAAGGCCTCGGCGCTCCTCGACGCGGACCTCGCACCGCAGCCGGATGCTCGCAGCGAGGCGTTCTACATCGATCTTCTCCGCCGCATCGCAGAGGAGGCCGGCGTACGCACGCGTGTCGTCGTCGACGTCGTCGCAGGCACGTCCGCGGGAGGGATCAACGGCATCTACCTGACGAAGGCGATCGCGCACAACCTCTCGCAGGACGCACTCCGTGACGTCTGGTTCAACAAGGGCGACATGAAGGAGTTGCTGCTCCTGCCGAAGCGGTGGCCGGTGAAGCTGCGCTTCGCGCTGCTGCTGCCGCGCGCGCTCAAGAAGTCGCCGCTGCGCGGAAACGAGATGGCGCAGTGGCTCTACGGCGCGCTCGAGGAGATGGACGAGGGAGGCCCGCAGCCGCCGGAGCTGCAGACGCTCGTGCCGCGGGACAACCGGCTCGACCTCTTCGTGACGATCACCGACTTCTACGGCTACGACCGGCAGATCGCGATCGCCGATCCGCGTCTCGTGCACGACCAGCGACACCGCCACGCGCTGACGTTCACGTACGGCCCCGGCAAGCGCGACCAGTTCCAGCCGAAGAACAACGGCGCACTCGCGTTCGCGGGTCGCGCCACCTCGTGCTTCCCCGGCGTCTTTCCGCCGGTGAGCTTCAAGGCGTTCCAGCAGTGGGTGCCGAAGGCGGACCTGAGCGACCTGCGCCGCTGCTTCCGTAGCCACATCCTCGCCGGCGCGCGGCCGGAGGACACGCAGTTCGTCGACGGCGGCGTGCTCGACAACAAGCCGTTCGGCTGGGCGATCTCGGCCATCCAGCAGCGCCGCGCCGACGTCGAGGTCGACCGGCGGCTCCTCTATCTCCAGCCCGACCCGGGCGATCGCTTCGTCGACGACAGCGGCAAGGCGACGGAGCCGGGCAAGCCGCCGGCGACCGTCGCCGCGATCATGGCGGCGGTCAGCGGCCTGCCGCGGCAGGAGCCGATCCTCGACGACCTGCTGGACGTCGCGGCGCACAACGAGCGCGTCGATCGCATCCGCGACGTGATCGAGACGAGCTTCTCCGGCGTGGCCGAGTTCGTCGAGGGGATCATCGGCGCCGCGAACGAGCTGCCGAGCGATCCCGAGAGCGCCGAGTTCACGGACTGGACGAAGAAGATCAACGAGCAGACGATTGCTCAGGCCGGCTTCGCGTACGCGACGTATCTCCGCCTGAAGATCAGCGCCACCGTCGACCGGTACGCGCAATCGGTCTGCGACGTCTGCGACTTCCCCGCGGACTCGAATCACGCGCAGCTCGTGCGCGGCGTCCTTCGTGCGTGGGCCGACGAGCGGAACCTCTTCCAGCAGCAGGGCGAGCCGACGCAGGAGCAGCTCGCGTTCCTGCGCGAGCTCGACCTGGGCTACGGCCAACGGCGCCTGCGCTTCGTCACATCTGCGCTTCGCTGGTGGTACCGCGACCTCCAGGACGGAAAGCCCAACATCCCGTCGCGCGACCAGCTCGACCAGGGCAAGAAGCTCCTCTACGACGCGGTCGACACGCTGCGCAACCTCATGAGCGGCGACGCGTTTCCGGACGACCTCGTCAAGGAGATCGCCGAGTGTTTCCCGGACGACGACGTGCGGACGTTCCTCGCCGAAAACGGTCTGGACGCGAAGACGTACCTCGCGGATCGGCGCGTGCAGCTCGAGGCGGCCGAGGAGGCGCTGCGCGGCCACCTTCGCCAGAGCCTCGCGGGCTTTTCGGCGAAGCTCTACCGCGACCTCTACGACCTCTCGCAGGGGTGGGCGCCGGAGCGGCGGCGCGACCTGCTCGTCCGCTACCTCGGCTTCCCGCTCTGGGACGTCCTGCTCTTCCCGATCCAGGCGCTCGCCGACGCGGGAGAGAACGACGGCGTGCAGGTGCAGCGCATGAGCCCGTACGAGGCGACGGTGCTGTCGACGGCGCCGAAGGACAAGGTCGAGGCGAAGAAGCTGATGCACTTCTGGGGCTTCTTCGACCGGCACGCGCGCGAGAACGACTACCTCTGGGGGCGGCTGGACGGGGCCGCGCACCTGATCGGGATCCTGCTCGGCAAGGACCATCCCGACTATCGCTCGACGTGCCTGCGTGCGTTCGCGGCGATCCTCGACGAGGACGAGAGCGCGCTGCCGAACGTGCCCGAGCGGGTGCGGGCAATTCGGGCCGAGCTCTCGGCCTGAACGGCGTTACGCCGTCGTCTCGGCCTTGTCGCCTTCCGGCACGACCGTGCCCGCCGCCGCCGCGAGGGTGTCCTTCGCGAACCGCTCGCTGAAGCCGGAGATGAAGCCGAGCACTACGAGCGCGAACTGCTCCTCCGACGCCGAGTGCTTCGAGTTCAGCGGCAGGTTCAGCACGCCGCTCTTGAACGCGAAGGCGATGACGAGCGCGGAAGCGCCGCCGATCAGCGGGCGTAAGCCGCCGAGGAAGAACGCGTACGGCCGGCCGACGTCGTACTCGAGGTCGAACTGGCCTGCGTTGATGCGCTGCACGACACTGATGACTGCGCCGACCGCGCCGGCGATGAGCGCGGCGTACTCGACACCCACCCAGTTCGCGGCGAGGCAGATGCCGGTCACCGCCGAGATGACCGCGGCGGTGAAGACCATGCCGACGAAGTAGACGATCTGCGCCTGGCCGTTGGCGGCCGTGCAGTAGTACGCCTCGGCCTTGTCGAGCGCCGCGCGCTCCTCCTCGAGTGCTGCGGCGACCTTCGTCTCGTCGGTGTGCGCCGCCCGCGCGTCGGCGAGGCTCAGCAGATGCGCCGCCGACGCCATCACGAGGCGCATGCAGATGCGTTGCCTGATGCCGCGGAGGACGATGCGGGCACGGACCGCCAGCTCGTCGCAGCGATGAAGCTCGCGCGCGATGTCCGGCGCGTTCTTCGTTGCCCAGTCGCTCTCGCGGTGGAACTCCGTCAGCGGCGTCGCCCACGAAATCGAGCGCTTCTTCTCCGTCAGCGCGGCGGCGCTCTCCACGTGCGAGCACCAGTACGCGTGCACGACCTCGCCGTGACGGCGCTCGTACCGCGCGAGCTCCTCGCGAAATGCGGCGCCGGCGCGCCCGTTCGCGGAAGGTTGCTGCCGCTGCTGCCACCAGTCGAAGTGCGCGTAGACGAGCTCGGCGAACGTCGGCGTGTGCGACGTCCGGTGCGCTTTCGCCTTCTTCGTGACGGCGGGCGCCTGCGGCTCGGTGCCTGCCAGCGGGTGTGTGAGCTCGGTCAAGCGGATCCTCCAGTCGACGGGCCGCAGACCTGTTCGCTCCTCGCCTCCCCGCCCCTGCCGTAAGGGGCGGTTCGGTCCACTACGTTCCTCCTTTGAGACTGAGAAAGAGGTTAGAGCGGTCTGCGACGAACGTCAACCACGGCCGCTCAGGCGGCGCGGATGTGCAGGTCCGGAAGGTTCCGGTACCGCTCCTCGAGGGCGAAGCCGTACCCGACGAAGAGCTCGTCCGGCACCGTGAACCCGATGTAGCCGACGGGCAGGTCCTCGACGAGCCGGCGGTACGGCCGGTCGAGCAGCGTCGCGATGCAGAGCGACGCCGGCTCGCGCAGGCGCAGGGTCTTGCAGAGGTAGTGCATCGTCAGTCCGGTGTCGACGACGTCGACGGCGACGAGAATGTCGCGCCCGCGGATGTCGGCGTCCAGGTCCTTGAGGAGGCGGACGCCGCGCTCGCCGCGGTGGTACGGCTCCAGCTCGACGAAGTCGATCTCGTGCGGGAGCGTCAGCGACCGGGAAAGGTCGACGCCGAAGATGAAGCTGCCCCGCAGGGGCACGACGAGGACGAGGTCGCGCTGCTCGTAATCGCGCGTGATCGCAGCGCCGAGCTCGCGCGCCCGCGCGAGCAGCTGCCCTGCAGTGAGGTAGCGCTCGCCGGCGCTCACGACGCGAGGTCCAGACGCAGGCGCTCGGCCAGCCGTTCGACGTCTCGGCGGTAGAAGAGCTTCGCGTTCACGTGCGGATATCGCTCGCGCAGCTTCCGCAGCTTGCGGTTCTTGCGCGTCACGAGCGTCTGCTTCATGACGGTGATCTCGAGGTAGAGATCCTGCTCAGGGAGATAGAAGTCCGGCTTGAATGCTTCGGTCACGCGACCCTCGTCATCGGTCTCGAGCACGAACGTCGTGGGCTCGTAGTCCCATGGGACGCCGTAGTAGTCGAGGAGCTTCGCGCACTCGAGCTCGGCGCGGTTGGCGAAGCGGGGCCTGCGGGCCCCGCGGAATGCCTGGAAATCTGGGGATTCCACGGCCACTCCGACAGCACTGTACGGAGAGGGTCGGACGCTAAAGGGAACCGAGCCGGCGGTCGAGGAACGTACGCTCGGCGTCGTTCGTCGTCAGCTCGCGCGCCCGCTCGTACGCGGTGCGTGCTTCAGCGGCATGGCCGGAGCGGCGCAGGAGGTCCGCGCGGGCAGCGTGGAAGAGGTGGTAGCTGTCGAGCGGCAGCCCGTCGAGCAGCTCGAGACCTGCCTCGGGCCCGCACGCCATCGCGACGGCGACGGCGCGATTCAGCTCGACGACGGGCGACGGCTGCAGCCGCGCCAGCTCCCCGTAGAGCAGCGCGATCTGCGGCCAGTCGGTCTCGCCGGGCACGCCCGCCTGTGCGTGTAGCGCGGCGATCGCCGCCTGGAGCTGGTACGGCCCGGGGCATCGCAACGCGACGGCGCGATCGAGCAGGGCGGCGCCGCGCGAGATCAGGTCGCGATCCCAGAGCGAGCGGTCCTGGTCCTCGAGCAGCACGAGCTCGCCGCCGGCGCCGGTTCGCGCGTGCGTGCGCGACGCTTGCAGGAGCATCAGCGCTTCGAGGCCGAGCACTTCCGGCTCGTCGGGCATCAGCGCGGCGAGGATCCCGCCGAGCCGGATCGCCTCGGCCATCAGGTCGGGCCGCGTCAGCGCCTCGCCGCCGGTCGCGCTGTAGCCCTCGTTGAAGATCAGGTAGACGACGGTAAGCGCCGACACGAGCCGGTCCGGCAGCAGGTGGTCCGGCGGCACGCGGTACGGGATGCCCGCTGCGCGGATCTTCGACTTCGCACGTACGAGCCGCTGCGCGAGCGTCTCTTCCGAGACGAGGAACGCCCGTGCGATCTCGGCCGTGGACAGACCGCCGACGAGCCGGAGCGTCAGCGCGACCTGCGCGTCCGCTGCGAGCGCCGGATGGCAGCAGGTGAACACGAGCGAGAGCCGCTCGTCGGGGATCGTCGTGTCGTCCACCGGTTCCACCTCCTCGAGCTGAGTGACGAGCTCTGCGTGGCGGCGCTCGCGGCGCAGCCTGTCTATCGCCTTCCGCCGTGCGGTGACCGTCAGCCACGCGCCGGGGTTGTCGGGAGCGCCGGTGCGCGGCCAGGTCACGAGCGCCGCCTCGAGCGCGTCGGACAGCGCGTCCTCCGCGAGGTCGATGTCGCGCAGGTCGCGGATCAGCGTCGCGACGACCCGCGCGTACTCCTCGCGGAAGACGCGCTCTACCGGAGCTACATCTCCCAGACGGGACGCACCTCGATCGAGCCGATCTCGGCTGCCGGGATCTTCGCCGCGTACTGCAGCGCTTCGTCGATGTTCTCGCACTCGAGGACGTAGTAGCCGCCGAGCTGCTCCTTCGTCTCCGCGAACGGGCCATCGGTGACGAGGGTCTCGCCGTTACGGATGCGCACGGTGGTCGCGGCGGTGGCGGGCTTGAGCCGGTCGGCGGAGACGAGCTTGCCACCGTCGCGGACCTCCTGCGTGAACGCGCCGTAGCGCTTGATGACCTCCTCGTCGCCGTCGTCGGAGCGATTTTCGTTCGAGTAGATCAAGAGCATGTACTGCATGGATCCCTCCTTCTGCATCGATTTCGACTCTACGACGAACGGGTAAGGCGAAAATCGACAGGGGTTGTCATCCGCTTACACTCTGGAGTCCGCATGCAGGACGGCTGCTTCCGGATCGCGCACATCTCCGACATCCATTGCGGAGGGCCGTATTTCGTCCCGAGCCTGCTCGAGCGCGCGATCGACGAGATCAACGAGCTGCGACCCGACGTCGTCATCTGCTCGGGCGACCTGACGACGTTCGGCTTCCGGCCGGAGTACCAGCAGGCGCGCGAGTACCTCGACAAGATCGAGTGCGATTCGCTCGTCGTCATCCCCGGGAACCACGACTCCCGCAACGTCGGCTACGTCCACTTCGACGACCTCTTCGGCAGTCGCAGCTCCGTGCTCCGCAAGAACGGCGTCACGATCGTCGCCGTCGACTCGACCGAGCCCGACCTCGACCACGGCCAGATCGGCCGCGGGCGCTACCGGTGGATCGAGGAGCAGTTCGCCGACCCGGCCGACCTCCGCGTCTTCGTCCTGCACCATCACCTGCTGCCGGTCCCGGGCACCGGGCGCGAGCGGAACATCGTCTACGACGCCGGCGACGCGATCGAGTGCTTGCAGCGCTCCGGCGTCGATCTCGTCCTCTGCGGCCACAAGCACGTGCCGTACGCGTGGAAGCTCGAGAACCTGTTCATCGTCAACGCCGGCACAGTCTCGTCACTGCGCCTCCGCGGCCACACGCGGCCCTGTTACAACGTGATCGAGGTCGAGCAGGCGCACGTCGACGTATGGCGGCGCTACCCGTACCACGGGCAGGAGAAGATCATCCAGTTCTCGACCGAGACGCGCGAGTTCCAGAAGTACACGGCACGGATCGAGGACGAAGTGAGAGCGCCGTGAGGGCGATCGCCGTCATCGACGGCGAGCACTACGCGCCTGTAGTTCGGGACGCGCTCGCTGCGCTTCCGTACGAGTTCGTCGGCGCGCTGCTCGTCGGCGGCACGGAGAAGCTTCGCGGCGGCGAGGGCTACGGCGTGCCGCTCGTCTCTTCGCTCGACGAGCTCGAAGCCGGCGTGGTCGTCGACCTCTCGGACGAGCCCGTGATGCCACCCGCGGAGCGCTTCCGACTCGCGAGCCGCGCGCTCGCGCTCGGGTTGAAATACGTCGGCGCCGATTTCCACTTCGAGCCGCCGCAGCTCGAGCCGTTCGACCTGCCGTCGCTGTCGGTGATCGGGACGGGCAAGCGCGTCGGCAAGACGGCGGTCACCGCGCACGTCGCGCGCCTGCTCGCACGCGAGCGCGACGTCGTCGTCGTCGCAATGGGTCGCGGCGGCCCCGCCCAGCCCGAGCTCGTCGAGACCGCGCCGACGGTCGACGATCTGCTGGCACTGTCGCGAAGCGGCCGTCATGCAGCGTCCGATCATCTCGAGGCGGCGGCACTCGCGGGTGTCGTCACGATCGGCTGCCGTCGCGCCGGCGGCGGTCTCGCCGGCATGGTCTCCCATTCGAACGTCGCCGCGGGAGCCGAGCTTGCGCGCTCGCTCGAGCCGGACGTCGTCGTGTTCGACGGCAGCGGCGCGGCGATTCCGCCCGTCGCCACCTCGGCGCGCATCCTCGTGACGACAGCGGGCCACGACCTCGACGCCTACCTCAACCCCTACCGCGTCGCGATCTCCGACCTCGTCGTCGGCGTCGGCGATGTGCGCGGCGCCGACGTCAACGTGAGCCTGCGGCTCCGCCCGATCCAGCCGCTCGGCGGCCGCCGCACAGCGGTCTTCACCACAGGCGCCGCGCCCGTCGAGCACCTCGACGCGGAGCTCGTACACGTGTCGCGCAACCTCGCGAACCGCGAGGCATTGCGCGCCGAGCTGCCGGGCATCGACGCGGACGTCTTCGTCGTGGAGCTGAAGGCCGCCGCCATCGACGTCGTCGCAGAGGAGGCAGCGGCGCGCGGCGCCGAGCTCGTGCTGGCGGCGAACGACGTCTCCGGCGACGGGCTCGACGACGCGATCCTCGACCTGCTGCCCGCGAAGGTGCCGGCGTGAAGCCGGTCATCCTCCTGATCGGCGGCGCGACGGGGACGGGAAAGTCGACGGTCGCTAGCGAGGTCGGGCATCGCCTCGGCATCAACCGCGTCACCTGCACCGACGTGGTTCGGCAGACGCTGCGGGCGTTCTTCCCGCCGGCCGAGATGCCGTCGATCCACCGCTCGAGCTTCGACGCGCCGCCCGGGCAGCCGCTGGTCGACGCGTTCCTCGACCAGAGCAGGGAGGTGCTGGTCGCCGTCGAGGCTGCCGTCTCGCGAGCGATTCTCGAGGGCTGGTCGATGGTGGTCGAGGGCGTCCACGTCGTGCCGGGGATGCTCAACGTGTCGACGACGGACGCGACGGTCGTGGAGTGCGTGCTGACGATCGAGGACGAAGCGACGCACGCAGACCACTTCTGGGTCCGGGATGCGGCGTCGGGCGGCGAGCGGCCGGTGAACAAGTATCTCGAACGGCTCGACGACATCCGCCGCTTGCAGGACTACGTCGTCGAGCGTGCGCGCGACTACGGTGTGCCCGTGTTCGAGAACTCGAACAGGAGCGAGACCGTCGGCGCCGTGATCGAGCTCGTGCTCGGGAGCGAGGCCGAGCTGGAGACCGTGTGACCGAAATGGTCGAGCAGCGGACGGGCGAGGAGGAGCTCGACCGGCGC
>JBJMJE010000099.1:0-7141 GCA_045806505.1 Gaiellaceae bacterium | reverse complement strand
TGGCCGGTCGTGGAGGCCGTCAAGCAGCTGCGGCCGGAGGAGCGCGAGCTCGACGCGCGCGTCGCAGGCCCGCTCGCGGTGCTGCTCGGCGGCGACGGCGTCGCCGCGAAGGAGGAGATCGCCTTCGCCGTTCGCCGCCTCTTCGAGGAAGCCGCGCGCGAGCGGCCGCTCGTCGTCGTCTGGGACGACCTGCACTGGGCCGAGGACGCTTTCCTCGATCTCGTCGAGCACGTCGCCGACTGGTCGCGCGACGCGCCGATCCTCCTTCTCTGCATGGCGCGACCGGAGCTGCTCGACCGGCGGCCGGGGTGGGCGGGCGGGAAGCTCCACGCGACGACCGCTCTGCTGGAGCCGCTCGGCCTCGAGGCGAGCGCCACGTTGCTGGCCCGGCTCGCGGGCGACCTAGACGCAGGATTGCGCGACCGGATTCTCGCGGCCGCCGGCGGCAACCCGCTCTTCGTCGAGGAGATGGTGGCGATGCTCGAGGCGTCTCCCGACGCGGAAGTGACGGTTCCGCCGACGATCCAGGCTCTGCTGTCGGCGCGGCTCGACCAGCTGCCCCGAGGCGAGCGTGCGGCCCTCGAGCGTGGCGCCGTGGAGGGACAGGTCTTCCACCGCTCGGCCGTGCAGGCGCTCGCGCCGGACGACCCGCAGGTGCCGTCGCGCCTCCGCGGCCTGGTGCGCAAGGAGCTCGTACGCCCCGAGCGCACGCTGCTGCCCGACGACGATGCCTTCCGTTTCAGACACATCCTGATCCGCGACGCCGCGTACGACGCGCTGCCGAAGGCGACGCGTGCGGAGCTGCACGAGCGGTTCGCGCGGTGGCTCGAGGAACGCGGCCAAGGGCTCGTCGAGCTGGACGAGATCGTCGGTCACCACCTCGAGCAGGCGTCTCGCTACCTCGGCGAGCTCGGCCTCGACGCCGGCCGCCGGCACGACCTGGCCGAACGCGCGAGCGAGCGACTCGCGGCCGCCGCGCAGGCTGCGACCGCGCGAGATGACCCGCACGCCGCGGCGAGCCTGCTCGTGCGCGCGACCGACCTCTTCGAGGTCCATGACGCGCGCCGCGGCAGGCTCCTCGTCGACCTCGCCGACGCGCGCTTCGAGAGCGATGACCTCTACGGCTCGCGCGACGCCGCACAGCGCGCATTGGACATCGCGCGCGAGCTCGGAAACGAGCATGTGGCGGCGCTCGCGCGCCTCCAGTTGCTGCTTGCCGCCGCGCACATAGATCAGGCATTCAGCGTGCCGGCCGCGGTCGAGGAGACGGAACATCTCGCGTCGGTTCTGAAGCGGGTCGGCGACGACGACGATCTGGCGGACGTTCTGACGGTTCACGGACAGATGCTCTTCTTCGGCGGCCAGACGACGCGCTCGCGCGACGCTTTCGAGGAGGCTGCGCGCGTCGCGCGGCAAGCCGGGAACCAGCGCGTCGAAGCACGGGCGCTCCGCTACACGGCCGGCGCCGACACGTACGGTCCGACGCCGGTCGAGGACGCGATAGCGCGGGCGCAGGAGGCGGACGCTCGCGCCATCGATCCCACGACGCGGTCGCTCGTCTTGCAGAAGCGCGCGACGCTCGAAGCGATGCGCGGCGACTTCGAGCTCGCGCGCGCGTTCTATCGCCAGGCGAAGGACCTGGCGCTGGAGTACGGCCTCCGCCTGCGGCAGGGAGTCGTGACCCAGGACGGTGCGTGGCTCGAGCTCATGGCGGGCGACGCTGCAGCGGCCGAGCGGGAGATCCGTGAGGGCTACGCGATCCTCGCCGCTCTCGACGAGACCAGCTTTCGCTCGACGAACGCAGCGGTCCTCGCTGCGGCGCTGTTGGCGCAGGGACGAGTGGATGAGGCCGCGGACGCGGCCGCCGACGCCCTCGCGCTGACACAGCCGGACGACATCACGACCGTGGGGTGCGCGCGAGCGGTCGAAGCCCAGGTCGCGGCGTACCGCGGCGATCTTGCACGTGCGGTCGCGCTGGGACGGGAGGCCGTGGCGCTCCTCGAGCGGACCGACTACGTCGTGCAGCACGCCGACGGCCTCGTCGCGCTCGCGCGAGTCTGCGAGGCCGCCGGCGAAAGCGCACAAGCCGTCGACGCCGCACAGAAGGCGCTCGACCTGTACGCACGAAAGGGACACACCGTCGGCGCGTCGGCCGCGCGCGCCATGCTGACCACGTTCGGAACCGCAGCCGTGTAACGAGCCGCGGCGTCGTTGGACTCCTTCGCGCGGGGTCGCACTGCAAACGCGAGAGGAGCTTCACCTTGGACGCTGTTTACCTCCAGACGAACGATGCAGAGAAGAACGAGATCGTCGCTTTCCGCCGCGCGGACGACGGGACGTTGACGACGCTCGGGACGTACGCGACCGGCGGCCGCGGAACGGGCAAGCCGCACCTCGCATCGCAGAGCTCCGTCGTCGCCGCCGGCGAGCGGCTGCTCGTCGTGAACGCGGGCAGCGACGACGTCTCGCTGTTCGAGATCGGCGACGACGGTCTCGCGCTGCTCGACCGTGTCGCTTCCGGCGGCGCAATGCCGACGAGCATCGCCGTGCGCGACTCGAAGGCTTACGTCCTGAACGCAGGCGGCGACGCCAACGCGACCGGCTTCAAGATCGGCGAGACGCTCGAGCCGACCGGCGACACGCGCGCGCTCCCCGGTGCCGACCCGGCGCAGATCGGGTTCACGCCCGACGGCTCGTCGCTGATCGTCACGGACCGCGCGAGCGACTCGCTGCTCGAGTTCCGCGTCGCCGGCGGCGACGCCGTACGGCATACGTCATCGGGCGCCACGCCGTACGGCTTCGACTTCGCGCCCGACGGAACGCTCGTCGTGACGGAGGCGTTCGGTGGGACCGTCGGCGCCGCCGCCGCGTCGTCCTACGGCAAGGGAATCACACCCGTGAGCAAGAGTGTCGCGAACACGCGGAGCGAGGTCTGCTGGGCGGCCGTGACGAAGGACGGGCGCTACGTCTTCGTCACGAACTTCGGCGACGGCACCATCTCGAGCTACGCGATCGGCGGCGACGGCTCGCTCGAGCTCGTCGATGCCGTTGCAGGGTCGACGACGCCCGGCGAGAAGGGCGTGCGCGACGAGTCGCTGTCCGCCGACGGCCGCTTTCTCTACGCGCTCGACGCCGACGCGCGGAAGGTCTTCGGGTTTGCGGTGCGCGACGACGGGCGGCTCGATCCGGTCGGCGACGTCGATGGGCTGCCTGCAACCGCAGCGGGGCTCGCCGCCGTCTGAGACGATCGCGCGATGAGCCCGATCTCCCGTGGTTTCCGGGGCCGGTCGCGCAGCGATGCGCCGCGCGACCGTGTCCCGCCCGGCCAGTACGTCACCGACGACTTCCCGGTGCTGTCCGCCGGCCCGACGCCGCACACGCCGCTCGACGAGTGGACGTTCACGCTCGCCGGCGAGATCGACGAGCCGCGCCGCTGGACGTGGGACGAGTTCCGCGCGCTCCCCAGCGAGCAGATCACCAGGGACATCCACTGCGTCACGAAGTGGTCGAAGCTCGATTCGGAGTGGGAGGGCGTGTCGGTCGACACGCTGCTCTCCGGCGTCGACACGGAGGCCGAGCACGTCGTGGCGTTCTGCGACGGCGGCTACACGACGAACCTCCCGCTCGACGACGTGACCGGCGGTAAGGCGTGGGTCGCGTTCGGATACGGCGGCGAGCCGCTCGACCCCGAGCACGGCGGTCCGGCGCGGCTGCTCGTCCCGCATCTCTACTTCTGGAAGAGCGCGAAGTGGGTGCGCGGGCTGACGCTGCGGGTCGACGACGAGCCCGGCTTCTGGGAGCGCTACGGCTACCACAACTACGGCGATCCGTGGCGGGAGCAGCGGTACTGGGGCGACTGACGTGGCGGCTCGCCGAGGTCGCCGACGTCATCGCGCAGACGATGCGCACGCGCACGCTCGTCCTCGACGTCGACGGTTGGAGCGGCCACCGAGCCGGGCAGCACGTCGACGTCCGGCTGACCGCCGAGGACGGCTATCAGGCGGAGCGCTCCTACTCGATCGCGTCAGGGCCGGACGACCCGCGCCTCGAGCTCACCGTCGAGCGGATCGACGACGGCGAGGTTTCGCCGTACCTCGTCGACGAGGTGCGACAGCGCGACTCCTTCGAGGTGCGCGGTCCGATCGGCGGCTACTTCGCGTGGTCGCCGGACGACGGCGGCCCGCTGCTGCTCGTCGCCGGCGGATCGGGCGTCGTCCCGCTGCGCTCGATGCTCCGCGCGCGGCCGCGTGAAGTGCCCGCGAAGCTGATCTACTCGGCGCGCACGTACGACGACGTGATCTACCGTGACGAGCTCGCGGCGCTCGGTCACGACGTCGTCTTGACGCTCACGCGCGAGCAGCGGGACGGCGTGCGCGCCGGACGCGTCGACGGGGATTTGCTGCGCGAGGCCGGCTTCGCGCCGGACGAGGATCCGCGCGTCTTCGTCTGCGGCCCGACGTCGTTCGTCGAGTCGGTCGCGTCCGCACTCGTCGGGCTCGGTCACGCGCCCGACCGCATCAGAACCGAGCGATTCGGTCCAACCGGGAGGTGAACGTGGAAGAGCTGGACGGCAATGCAGCTGCTGGAATGCTCGGCGAGGTGTTCGCGCTCGAGCTGACGGGCGCGCGCGGCCGCTGCGACGGGTGCGGCAACGTGGCCCCGCTCGGCGAGGCTCGCGCGTACGTCGACTCGCCCGGCCTCGTCGTCCGCTGCCGCAACTGCGACAGCGTGCTGCTCGTGCTCGTGCGCGGTGACGGCCGCTACTGGCTCGGCGTCCAGGGGCTGACCTGGCTCGAGCTCGCGGCGACCTGACGCTGTTTCACGCTCGGCGGCGCCGGAAATCGCACGCTTCGTGCCCGTCGCGATCGTCACCGGCTCCGACTCCGGCATCGGCAAGGCCACGGCAGTCGCGCTCGCGCGTGCGGGCCACGACGTCGGCGTCACGTGGCACGAGGACGAGGACGGCGCGCGCGAGACTGCCCGCGAGGTGGAGAGCGCCGGGCGTCGCGCCGAGGTGCGGAGGCTCGACCTCCTTGATCTGCCCGACGCTGCCGACGTCATCGACGAGCTTGCGGACACGCTCGGGGGCATCGACGTGCTCGTCAACAACTCGGGCACGAGCCGCAGCGGGCCGTTCGTCGAGCTTTCATTCGACGACTGGAAGCAGACACTCGACGTCGACCTGAACGGCGCGTTCCTCTGCGCGCAACGCGCGGCGCGGCGAATGGTGAAGCAGGGGAGGGGCGGGCGGATCGTCAACGTGACGTCCGTGCACGAGCACGTTCCGCTCGGCGAATCCGTCGCGTACGTGACGGCGAAGCACGGTCTCGGCGGCATGACGAAGCAGCTCGCGCTCGAGCTCGCGGAGCATCGCATCACCGTCAACTCCGTCGCTCCCGGCGAGATCGCCACGCCGATGACGGGCAACGAGGACGTCGACCCGCGCACGCTCGACCGGCCGGGCATACCGCTGAAGCGGCCGGGGGACGCGAACGAGGTCGCGGCGCTGATCGCGCACCTCTGCAGCGACGCGGCCGAGTACATCACCGGCTCTTCGTACGTCATCGACGGCGGCCTGCTGCTCATGGCCGCCGAGCGCAACAGCGACTGACGCACGCGTTTACGCGCTCCGCGCGCGCGGCACGGTCCGACCGACACCCACGGAAAGGAGCGACATGAGCGGTGAGAGCCAGACGACGACCGACCACGACGAGATCCGGCGCTGGGCCGAGGCGCGCGGCGGCCGTCCCGCGGCCGTGACGAGCACCGGCTCGGGCAACGATCCCGGCATCCTGCGCATCGAGTTCCCGGGCGCGCCGCAGAGCGACGACGACGCCCTCGAGGAGATCTCCTGGGACGAGTGGTTCGAGGCGTTCGATGCGAACGGGCTCGCGCTGATCTACCAGGAGCAGACGTCGGACGGCGAGCAGAGCCGCTTCAACAAGCTCGTCAGCCGCGAGCGCGTCGAGAGCTAACGCCCGGTCGCCGCGTCGAGCTCGCGCCGGACGTCTTCCGGCACGGCTCCGGGGCGGCAGACGTACAGCTCGTGCCCGGGCCGGGACACGACTTCGAGCCCGGCCGAGCGCAGCATCGCGACGACGCACGCGTGGTTCGGCGCCCACCAGTTCGTCGGGTCCCCCGCGAGCCGCTGCTCGACGAACGCCAGCTTCGGCCACCCCGGCTCGAGCATCGCGTCGCGCTCGTCGATCGACAGGTCCGCCGGCGGCTGCGCCTCGTCCTCGCCCGGCATCGTCAGCGTCTGCAGGACGAACAGCCGTTTCGCCCTGCCCGCGAGGATGTCGAGGGCGAGCAGCGGATGGCGCAGGTGGTACAGCACGCCGAGGAAGAGCACGAGGTCGAACCGCTCGTCGCTGCGCGCGAGCTCGTAGACCTGCCGGCGCTCGAACTCGACCCGCTCCTCCAGCCCGAATGCGCCGGCCGCCCAGCGCGCCTGGCGCAGGTAGTGGTCGTCCATGTCGATGCCGAGCACCGTCGCCCCGCGCTTCGCGAGCTCGAACGTGTAGAAGCCGGCGTTGCAACCGACGTCGAGTGCGCGCCAGCCCGTCAGGTCGTCGGGCAGCGCCGTCGCCAGCGATCGCCACTTGAAGCGCGGGAAGTCGCCGAGCGGGTGGTCGGGCGCCGTCTCGTGCCCGGACGGCAGGTGGAGGTTGTGGAACCACGGCGCGAGGTCCGCGATCTCCTGCTCGACGACGTCGCCGCTCGTGGCACGGCGGCCGTACGACTGCAGCGTCATGCGACGGCTGCCAGGTCGCAGACGTACGACTCGAGTTGCTCCGCGCGGCGCGTCGGCGTGTGCTCTGCCACGACGCGGCTGCGGGCACGGGCGCCGATCTCACGGCGCTCGTCGGCGGACGTCGAGCGTAGATGCCGCACCACCTCGTCCGCGTCGCGTGCGACGAGGATCTCGTGGCCGGGCTCGAAGAACGAGTCGAGGCCGTTCCACCAGTCCGACATCGCGGGCACGCCGCACGCCGCGGCCTCGAACAGCCGCACGCTCGGCGACCAGCCGGCGCGGCGCATCACCGCGCGGGTGAGGTTCAGCGTCCAGCGCTGCGCGCCGAAGAAGCCCGGGTGGTCGGGCGGCGCGAGGTGGTGGATGCGGTCGACGTTGTCCGGCCAG
>JBJMJE010000098.1:0-7766 GCA_045806505.1 Gaiellaceae bacterium | reverse complement strand
CGGAGCCTCCGAACATGTCACGGCAACACACCCAGCTGCTCCAGGCCGCGGCCGAGGGCGACGAGGCCGCGTGGGACGCGCTCGTGGAGCGGTTCAGCCCGCTCGTCGACTCGATCGCACGCTCCTTCCGGCTCGACGGGGCCGATGCAGCCGACGTCAGCCAGACGGTCTGGCTCCGTCTCCTCGAGCACGTGGGGCGGCTGCGCGACCCGGAGCGCGTGGGCGCGTGGCTCGCGTCGACGGCCCGGCACGAGTGCCTGCGGACGTTGCGGCTGGCCAGGCGCGAGCTCGCGTCGGGCGACGACGCCGTGTTCGAGCGCGGGGGCAGCACAGAACCGCTCGACGCACGCCTGCTGCGCGCCGAGCGAGACGCCGAGCTCACGCTGGCGTTCGAGGCGCAGCCGCAGCGCTGCCGGCTGCTGCTCCGCGTCGTGACGGAGGAGCCGGCGCCGAGCTACGAGGAGGTTGCGGCCTCCACGGGCATGGCTGTAGGGAGCGTCGGGCCCAACCGGACCCGCTGCCTCGCCGGCCTTCGCCGCTCAGTCCTGGCGACCGGCTGACGCCGAGCGGCGCACGAACAACCCCGCTGCGGCCTTCTCGCCGACCGCGCGCTCGTCCCCGTTCAGCCGCACGGTGACCTGCCCGGCCTCGGGGTGCGCAGCCTCGAGCTCGATCTCGCGCCCCGGGACGAGACCCTGGTCGTAGAACCAGTGCAGGAGATCGCCGTCGTGCTCGGCGAGGCGCACGATCGTCGCGCGCGACCCTGCGGTGAGCTCGGCCAGCGGCTGGAGCTCCTGGTTCTCCGCCTGCTCGAAATCGGGATCGACCGGCCAGCCGTGCGGGCAGCGTTCCGGGCGGCCGAGACGCTCGAATGTCCGCTCGACCATGTCGTCCGAGAACGTGTCGCCGAGCTCGTCGGCGTGGACGTGCGCCTCGGCTCCCGTGTAGCCCATGAAGTCGGTGAGGAGCCGCTCGATGATCCGGTGGCGCCGCACGACGTGCTCCGCCCGCGCGCGTCCCGATTCCGTCAGCAGCGCCTCCTTTCGCGAGCCGCGCTCGATGAGGCCGTCCGCCTCGAGCCGCTTCAGCATCTCGCCGGCGGACGCGCGCGAGACGCCGAGCATCTCGGCCACGCGCGACGCGAGCGGCAGCGTCCCCGAGAGCGGCGTGTACTCCCCGATCGGAAAGGCGAGGAAGTAGATCGTCTCGAGATAGTCGTCGGTTGAGTGCCCCGCCATTTCGCTTGTGATGCTACGTTCCAGCCGTGTGTAAGGTGACCCTTACAACAAGATGAGCACCGCGGAAACCCTTCTCCTCGGCGCGATCGCCGGCTGCACGATCTTCATCGGGCTGCCGGTGGCGCGGCTGCGCAACGTCTCGCCGAGCCTCCGCTCGATGCTCGCGGCCGTGGCAACGGGGATCCTCATCTTCCTGCTCTGGGACGTGCTTTCGGCTGCCGTCGAACCGGTCGAGGGCGCGCTGACTGCGGGGAACGACGGCCGCTTCCTCTGGCTGACGGCGCTGCTCGCGGTCGGTTTCGGGGTCGGTCTGCTGTCGCTCGTCTACTACGACGCGTGGATGAAGGCGCGCCGCCGGAAGGCCTTCCTGCTCGGTCCCGGCGCGGCCTCGCCGGCGGAGCTCGAGCAGGAGTACCACTTCGCCGGGCTTTCGCCGGCCAAGTGGCTCGCGGTCTTCATCGCGACGGGAATCGGCCTGCACAACTTCTCCGAGGGCCTTGCGATCGGCCAGTCAGCAGCGAGCGACGAGTTGAGCCTCGCAATCGTGCTCGTGATCGGATTCGCGCTTCACAACGCGACGGAGGGCTTCGGCATCTGCGCGCCGCTCTCCGGTGACGCGGAGATGCCCAGCTGGGGCTTCCTCGGGCTGATGGGCCTGATCGCCGGCGGCCCGACGTTCATCGGGACCGCCGTGGGACAGGCGTGGGTGAGCGAGGCGCTGTCCGTCGCGTTCCTCGCGCTCGCCGCAGGCTCGATCCTCTACGTCGTGATCGAGTTGCTCAACGTGCTCCGCGGCTCGGGCGCGAAGACGATGGTGACCTGGGGAATCCTGCTCGGGCTCGTGCTCGGGTTCGGTACCGACTTCATCCTCGTCGCGACGGGCGTTTAGAGGTTCCGACAGAGTGAAGGCTCGTCGCCGGGGTGCGATGGGCGGAGCGATGCAAGGACGCAGGGAGCCGCGATAGCAGCGCTATCGGGGCGACCGAGGACGCGGCAGGGCTCCCACCCAGCGTGCTCCGGTGGCACAGCGCTTCGGTCTGTTGGAACCTCTTTAATTGCGTCCGTGCACCCGGCGCCGGAACAGCTCGTCGACTCGCCGCTCTTCGCGTCGCTGACGGACGAGCAGCTGCGGGCGGTCGCGAGTCTGATGGACGTCGTGACGCAGCCCGCCGGCACGACGCTCGTCGGCGAGGGAGCGCCGGGGTTCTCGGTGTTCGTGCTGCTCGACGGAGCCGCCGAGGCAACCGCGGAGGACCTGCCGCTCTCCACGCTTCGGGCCGGCGACTACTTCGGCGAGATCGCGCTGCTCAACGAGGCGCGGCGGACGGCGACCGTCACGGCGACCTCGCCGGTGACGCTGGCCGTGATGTATGGCAGCGACTTCCGGGTGTTCGAGCGCGACTTCCCGAATGCGGCGCAGCAGATGAAGGAAACGACGGCGCGGCGTCTCGAGCGCAGCGGGTCGCCCGAGTAGCCTGGCCGCATAGCGCTCGCGTCCGTCTACCCGCTCGTCACCGCGCGCGCTCTCGCGCGACCCTTCACCTACGAGGTGCCGGACGACGTGCGCGTCGGCTCCGTTGTCGAGGTGCGCTTCGGCAATGCGAAGCGGCGCGGTCTCGTCGTCGAGCTCGGCGTCGACGCGCCTGCGGGCGTCGACGTCGCGCCGGTCGAGCGCGTCGTCGAGGAGCTGCCGCAGCAGCTCGTCGAGCTAGCGCTCTGGGTCGCCGACTACTACGGCTCGACGCCGGCGCGCGCGCTCGCGCTCGTTGCTCCGTTCCAGCGCAAGCCGCGCGGCGAGCGCGCGCAGCCGGGCGAACGTGAGGCGCTCGAGGGCGAGCCCGAGCCGGCTCGGCTCTCCGACTCTCAGGAGCGAGCTCTCGAAGCCGTCGTCGGCGCGCTCGACGCCGGCCGTGGCGGGAACTTCCTGCTGCACGGAGCAACGGGCAGCGGTAAGACAGAGGTGTATCTGCAGGCGTGCGGCGCCGCGCTCGGACGCGGTTTCGGCTCGATCGTGCTCGTGCCGGAAATCGCGCTCACGCCGCAGGCAGTAGGGCGCTTCCGCGCCCGCTTCGGCACGCGCGTTGCGCTGCTCCACTCCGCGTTGACGGAGGCCGAGCGGCGCGACGAACGACTCCGTATTACAAGCGGCGAGGCGCGCGTCGTCGTCGGTGCGCGCTCGGCGATCTTTGCGCCCGTGCGCGGGCTCGGCCTGATCTGCGTCGACGAGGAGCACGATCCGTCCTACAAGCAGGAGTCGGACCCGCGCTACGACGCCCGCACCGTCGCCGTGAAGCGCGCCTCGCTCGAAGGCGCGGTCGCCGTGTTCGGCAGCGCGACGCCGCGGCCGGAGAGTTGGCAGAGCCTCGAGCGGCTCGAGCTCGGCGGACGCATCGCGGGAAGGCTGCCGCCGGTGCGCGTCGTCGACCTTCGCCGCGAGGCCGGCTACCCGCTGTCGGCGCCGCTGCTCGAGGCGCTCGAGCGTGTGGTGGAGCGGCGAGACAAGGCGATCCTGCTGCTGAACAGGCGCGGCGTCGCGCCGGCTCTGCACTGCCGCGCGTGCGGCACGACGATTCGCTGCACAAACTGCGACGTTGCGCTCGTCCTGCATGGAGACGGCGTCCTTCGCTGCCACCACTGCGGCTGGACCGAGGCGGCGCCGGACGTCTGTCCCGCCTGCGCGTCGGCCGAGCTCGCGCGCATCGGCGCCGGCACGCAACGGCTCGAGCGCGAGCTCGAGGCCGCGCTTCCGAGGCTCACGCGCTTCCGGCTGGACGCGGACACGGTCGAACAGCGCGGCGTCGCCGACACGCTCCGCGCCTTCGGCGAGTCACACGGCGCCGCGCTGATCGGGACGCAGATGGTGGCGAAGGGGCATCACTTCTCGGGTGTCGCGCTGGCGGCGGTCGTCGACGCGGACGCGGGCCTCGGGCTGCCCGACTTCCGCGCGGAGGAGCGGACGTTCCAGCTGCTCACGCAGCTCGCCGGCCGCAGCGGCCGCGACGCGCCGGGCCGCGTCCTCGTCCAGACGTTCCAGCCCGACGCGCGCGCGATCGAGCTGGCGGCACGTCACGACGTCGCGGGCTTCCTCGCCGGCGAGCTCGAGCGCCGGCGCGACCTCGGCTATCCGCCGTTCAGGCACCTCGTCCGCATCGTCGTCGCGGGCACCGAGGCAGGCGTCGCGGAGCAGGTGCTCGCGGAGCTCAAGCCCGGGTTGCCCGACGACATCCTCGGTCCGGCGCCGCTGTTCCGCCTCCGCGGGCGCTTTCGCGCGCAGCTCGTAGCCAAGACGGACCGCCCGCGGGCCGTCGCGTCGGCTGCGGCGCGGCTGCTCGCCGTTGCCGCGCCCGCGATGCGGCGCGACGGCCTCACCGCCGTCGTCGACGTCGACCCGCAATCCGTGTAGGAGGCTCAATACACTGCCGCCGTGGCAGAAGACGTCGAAGGCCAGGTCATCGAGGAAACCGAGCTCGACGCCGAGACGGCAGCACGCCGGCAGCTCGCGCTCGCACAGATCCGGCAGTACGGCGATCCCGTCCTGCGCATGCGCGCCCACGACGTCTCGTCGTTCGACGATGACCTCGCGCGGCTCGTCACGCGCATGCGGCTGCTGATGCAGGACGCGCGCGGCGTCGGGCTCGCGGCGACGCAGGTCGGCATCCTCCAGCGCGTCTTCGTCTTCCAGCGCGGCGAGGACGACGTCATCGCCGTCGTGAACCCGGTGCTGTCGGAGCTGAGCGACGAGCGCGTGACAGAGGACGAGGGATGCCTGTCGCTGCAGGGCGTGACCATGCCGGTCGAGCGCCACCTGCGCCTCACGCTCGAGGGGCAGGACCCCGATGGCAAAGCCCTGCGGCTGGAGCTCGAAGGGCATCCCGCGCGCGTCGTGCAGCACGAGACGGATCACCTCGACGGCATCCTGATCCTCGATCGAACCGACGACGCCTCGCGCAAGAACGCGCTTGCCGTGCTGCGCCCGCGGCCGATCCTCGCTTCGACTTGACGCGCCGCATCGGCGTCGCGGCGACCGCGCAGTTCGGTGCGGACGTCCTCGAGCGCCTCGGTGTTCGCCACGAGCTCGGGTTCCTGCTCACGCGACCGGACGCGCACGCCGGCCGCGGACGCCGTGTGACGGCGCCGCCGGCGAAGATCGTGGCGGAGCGGCTGGAACTGCCCGTTTTGCAGCCGGAACGACTCGGCGGCTTCGATCTTCCGGCAGGCGTGGATGCGATCGTGGTCGCCGCATACGGGCTGCTGATTCCGGACTCGCTGCTCGAGCAGACGCTATGGCTCAACGTGCACCCGTCGCTGCTGCCACGCTGGCGCGGTGCCGCTCCCGTCGAGCGCACGCTCATGGCGGGCGACCGTGAGACCGGCGTCACGATCCACCGGACGGTGAAGGAGCTCGACGCCGGGCCGATTGCCGCGCAGGCGGCCTTCGTCGTGGACGACGACATGGACGCGGGCGCGGTGTTCTCGCGCGCGGCCGAGCTTGCCGCCGAGCTGCTCGAGGGAGTGCTCGCGGAGGACGAGCCGCGGTTCGAGTCGCAGCCGGAGGAGGGCGTCACGTACGCCGAGAAGATCGGACCCGCCGACCGGCAGCTCGACCTCGACGACCCGGAGCAGGCCGTGCGGGTCGTGCGTGCACTGTCGCCGCACATCGGCGCGCGTGCGACGCTCGGGGGGCGCGACGTGATCGTGTGGCGCGCGCGTGTCGAGGAAGGTCGCTTCGTTCCGCTCGAGGTGCAACCGGCCGGCAAGCGTCGAATGACGTACGACGAGTTCCGCCGCGGGCTCCGCTGACGTGAAGGACTGGACGCGCTACTACGACGCGGCGGGCAGCGACCCGCGGCAGACGCTGCTCGACGCGCTCGCGCGCTTCGAGCAGCCCGGCTTCGCCGTCGACCTCGGCTGCGGCACCGGCCGCGACACGTTCGAGCTGCTCCGGCGCGGCTGGCGCGTCCTAGCGATCGACGCGCAGGAGGAAGCGCTCCGCCGCGTACGCGCCGCCGTCGGCGGCTACGAGCGGCTCGAGACGCAGGCCGCGACGTTCGAGGACGCGACGTTGCCGTCGTGCGACCTCGTCAACGCGAGCTTCGCACTGCCGTTCTGTCCGCCCGGGCGCTTCGATGAGTTCTGGCGGCGAATCGGCGACGCGCTTCCGACCGGCGGCCGGTTTTGCGGCCAGCTGTTCGGCGACCGCGACGGCTGGGCGGGAAATTCGACGATCACGTTCCATACGCGTGCCGACGTGGAGCGCCTACTTGCCGGCTACGACGCAGAACGGCTGGACGAAGAGGAGGAGGATTCGACCACGGTGGTCGGCGACGCCAAGCACTGGCACCTCTTCCACGTCGTCGCGCGGAAGCGATGACCGTCTCGCCTGCGCGCCGCGCCGCGTTCGAGGTCGTGCGGCGCGTGTTCGAGCAGGAGGCTTACGCAGACCGCGCGCTGCGCAGCGCGGCGGAGACGCTCGATCCGCGCGAGCGCGCGTTCGCGCAGCAGCTCGCCTACGGAACCGTGCAGCGCGTGAGGGCGCTCGACCACGCGATCGAGACGCTCGGCCGCCGGCCCGTGCGCAAGCTCGACGCGCCCGTACTCGCGTCGCTCCGCCTCGGCGCTTACCAGCTCGGCTACCTCGACGTCGCTCCGCACGCTGCCGCGAACGAGTCGGTCGAGCTCGTCCGCGCCGCGCGCCTCGAGCGCGCTGTTCCCTTCACGAATGCGGTCATGCGCCGGCTCGCCGAGGGGATGCGGCAACTCCTGGACGACCTTCCCGAAGGGCCGCTCAAGCATTCGTACCCCGACTGGATCTACGAGGTGTGGCGCCGCGACCTCGGCGAGGACGCGGCACTCGACCTGATGCGTGCGCAGAACGAGCCGCCGGAGACCGTCATCCGGCTCGTGCGTGGCGAGATCGACGGCGAGCCGACGGACGTCCCGGGCGCGTACCGCGTGGCGCGCGTCGACGAGCAGGCGCTCGCCGAGGGGCGAGTCTGGCCGCAGAGCCGCGGGTCGCAGGTCGCCGCGCTCGCCGTCGGCGCCCGCGAAGGCGAGCGTGTGCTGGATAGCTGCGCAGCTCCCGGCGGCAAGGCGACGATGCTGCACGGCGAGGTGACGGCCGTCGACGCGAACGAGGCGCGCGCGCGCGAGCTCGAGGACAACGTCCGCAGGCTCGGCGCCGGCAACGTGACCGTCGTGCAGGCCGACGCGACGATGCTGCCGCCGGAGCTCACGGGCTTCGACCGCGCGCTCGTCGACGCGCCGTGCTCCGGGCTCGGCGTCCTCGCCGCGCGGCCGGACCTGCGGTGGCGCGCCAGGCCGCTTCCCGAACTGCAGCTCGCGCTGCTCGGCGCCGCCGCCGACCGCGTCAAGGCCGGCGGCTCGGTCGTCTACAGCGTCTGCACGCCCAACGCCGACGAGAACGAAGCGGTCGTGGACGCGTGCGGTCTGCGCGTTGTCCCGCTCGCCGAGGAGTGGCCGCAGTACGCCCACCCGCGCCGCCCCGAGTTCCTGCTCACGTTGCCGCAT
>JBJMJE010000097.1:0-3095 GCA_045806505.1 Gaiellaceae bacterium | reverse complement strand
CGAGCATCTCCCTGATCTCGGCGAACGGACCGTCGGTGAGCTGACGCTCGCCGTCGCGAACCCGGAGGGTGGTTGCGTTCGCGACGGGCTGCAGTGGGTTGCTGTCGAGCAAAGCGCCGGCCTCGCGCATAGCCTCGGTAGCCGCGCCGTACTCCTGCAGCATCTCTCCGAACTCCGGCGTCCCGGGTGCCGGACCCGCGCCTGCCTCGCCGTACAGCAGCAGCATGTATTTCATCGCCGCCCTCCTTTCGGTTTTTGTGTCCTCTCTTAGTCGAACGAGAGCCGCACAACTCGACAGCGCGACGATCTCACGGACGGCGCCCGCCCGGCTTCGACAGCCTTGAACTCGTGCGCCAACCCAGCCTCGTCCGAATTGTGCTCGCGGCGCTACCCGAACCTCAGTGCACCGCCGAGCGCGTAAACGAGCGGATCGCGACCGCGAGAAGCGCCGCGGCGAAGAAAGCGACAACCCCGAGGCTCAGCCACGCATGCACTGTCGTACTACCGCCGCCCCAGATGTCGTGGAGCCCGGCTCCCTTGGGGTCGACGAAGCCGTACCGCATCAGGGCGAGCGCGTGCGTGAGCGGTAGAACCTTCGCGATCGCCGTTAGGGCCCCCGGCATCGCTCCGATCGGGAAGAGTGCGCCGGCTAGGAAGAACGGCAAGACCGCGACGGCCGGCACGGCGCCGACGTAGTCCTCCTGTTTGGCGACCTTGCTGGCAAGGGTCTCGGCGAGGCTGTACATGAAGACGGTGAACAGCAGCGCAGCGGCGGCGAACCAGGCGACCCCGGATCCGGTGACGTGGAACTCGCCGCCGCGGATCGCTGACAGGCCGATCAGCACCGCAACTTGGAGCGCCGACAGCACGAGCGCGACGATCAGGTTGCCGAGGACGAGGAACCCTCGTGGAACGGGCGCGGCGAGCAGCTCGCGCTGAGCGCCGCTGTGGCGGTCGACGATCACGCTCAGACCGGCAAAGATGCAGCTCAGCGGGACGACGAGGCCGACCGCGCCGACGCCGACAAACGAGGTGTAGTCGATGTTCGAGTTAAGGCCACCGGTGGCGACCTTCAGCGCCGGCGCGACAACGAGCGCGAGCAGCGCGGGCCCGACGAGCGGGACCGCGATCTGGCGCGGGTTGTGGGCGGTCAGCGCGGCGCGGCGCGCGGCGAGCTTGCGCAGCGCGCGGCCCATCGGCGTGCGCGGCGGAGCGGCGACGAGCGGTGCGAGGGGCGTGGGTTCGGCGATGGCTGTGGCCATGGGTCAGGTCCTTTCGTATGGGTCTCGAGCGGCGACGGGCAGCTCGCTCCCGGTGAGCCGCAGGTAGACGTCGTCGAGCGTGGGTCGACGACTGCTGATGGCGCTCGTGCTCAGCCCGGCCTCGTCGATCGCCGCAAGCGCCTCGCCGGCGGTCGCGTCGTGCAACGGCACGGTGAGCGTTTGGCCGACTACGTACGGATCCGCGGCGGCGATGCCGCGCGCGCCGAGCGCAGCGAGGGCGACCGCGGTGTCGCCATCGACGCGCAGCTCGAGCAGCTCATCTCCGAGCCCGGCGAGGAGCGCCGCGGGCGTGTCGAGCGCCACGATCGAGCCGGCGTGAATGATGGCCACGCGGTCGCATAGGCGCTGAGCCTCTTCGAGGTAGTGCGTGGTGAGCACGATCGTCATGCCGTCGCGCTGACGCAGTCCGGCGATCGCGTCGAGAAGCTCGAAGCGGATGCGCGGGTCCAGGCCGACCGTCGGCTCGTCGAGGAAGAGCACGCGCGGCTCGGACGCGAGCGCGCGTGCAATCTCAAGCCGTCGCCGCTGCCCGCCGCTGTAGCTATCGACCTCGCGGTCGAGGATGTCGCCGACACCGAGCGTCTGGGTGAGGTCGGCGATGCGCTCCGCGCCGACGCGTGTGTCGATGCCCCACAGGTCGGCGTGGAGCTCGAGGTTTGCGCGGCCGGTCAGTCCGCCGTCGACGACCGCTTCCTGGAAAACGACGCTGCTTACGCTGCGTGCCTTCAGGGGCTGCTTCGCGACGTCAAAGCCGGTGAGCGCGGCGGCGCCGCTCGTCGGCGCGATCGTGGTGGTGAGCATTCCGATCGTGGTCGACTTGCCGGCGCCGTTGGGGCCGAGCAAGCCGAAGACTTCACCCGGCGCAACGCTGAAGTCGATGGCCTTGACCGCTTCGACCCCGCCGGGATACGTCTTCGTGAGTTGGCGGACTTCGACCGCAGGGGCGTGGCCGTTGGTGTGCGTTGTCATCTGGCGCTCTCCTTCTGCAGCGGTCTTGGCTGTTGGTTCACGCCTATGACGACCGCGAGGCAACAGATGTGACCAGCGCATGTAACGCGACGCCGTGTGTCACATTCGGAGGCTCCGAGTCGTCATCTCACCGAGCGATGACCGAGAGCGATCTGCTAGCCGAGGAGTTCGAGCGCAACCGGGCTCGCCTCCGCGCGGTCGCGTACCGGATGCTTGGCTCCGCCAGCGACGCCGATGATGCGGTTCAGGAGTCGTGGCTCCGGCTCAGTCGCCAGGATCCCGAGACGGTCGCGAACCTGCCCGGCTGGCTGACCTCGGTGGTCGCACGCGTATCGCTAGACATGCTGAAGGCACGTCGCGCGCGCCGCGAGGGCTACGTCGGCAGCTGGCTGCCGGAGCCGGTGGTCATTGTCGAGGACGGCGAGACGCTTCCCGAGGAAGAAGCACTGCTCGCCGACTCCGTCGGGCTCGCCCTGCTCGTCGTGCTCGACTCGCTCACGCCGCCCGAGCGCCTCGCCTTCGTCCTACACGACATGTTTGCCGTCCCGTTCAGCGAGATCGCGACGATTGTCGGTACAACCCCGGGCGCCGCGCGCCAGCTCGCCAGCCGTGCGCGGCGCCGCGTGCGCGGCGCGGCCCCCGTCGAGGAAGCAGACCTCGCCCAGCAGCGCGAGCTCGTGGACGCCTTTCTGGCGGCTTCGCGGGAAGGCGACTTCGCCGGACTCGTCGCCGTGCTCGACCCCGACGTCGTGTTCCGTATCGATGCGGGCGGCCGCGCGCCGCGGGCCCGGGAACCCATCACAGGTGCCGAGGCGGTCGCGCGTCAGATCCTCTCCCGCGGCA
>JBJMJE010000096.1:0-3164 GCA_045806505.1 Gaiellaceae bacterium | reverse complement strand
GACCGCGTCGAGCCGGACGTCGTCCTGAACGCGGTGGTGGGATTCGCCGGCCTGCCCGCCACGCTCTGGGCGCTCGAACGGGGCGTCAGCCTGGCGCTCGCGAACAAGGAGAGCCTCGTCGCCGCCGGCGAACTTGCCCGCGAGGCGTGGGCGCGGGGAGGAGGGCTGGTGCTGCCCGTCGACAGCGAGCACTCGGCGGCGTTCCAGCTCCTCGGAGACATGCCCCGGGACCAGGTGCAGGGCCTCGTCCTGACGGCGAGCGGCGGCCCCTTCCGCGGGCGCTCCCGCGACGAGCTCGAGGACGTGACGCCCGCCGACGCGCTCGCGCACCCGACCTGGCGGATGGGGCCGAAGATCACGATCGACTCCGCGACGCTCGCCAACAAGGGCCTCGAGCTGATCGAGGCGCACTTCCTCTTCGACCTGCCGTACGACGCGATCGAGGTCGTCGTCCACCCGACGTCCGTCATCCACGCGATCGTGCGCCTGCGCGATGGTGCGAGCCTGGCGCATCTCGGGTATCCGGACATGCGCGTGCCGATCTCCTTCGCCCTCACGCATCCGGACCGTGAGCCGACGCCGCTCCAACAGCTCGAGTTCGCCGGCGGCCTGCGCCTCGAGTTCCACCAGCCCGACCTGGAGACCTTTCCGCTGCTCGCGCTCGCGCGAGAGGCCGGCGAGCGCGGCGGCACGTTCCCGTGCGCGTTCAACGCGGCGAACGAGGCGGCGGTGCAGGCGTTCCTCGAGGGACGCATCCGTTTCCTCGACATCGACGGAGCGGTGGCCGATGCACTCGCCCGCGTCGAGGGAGCACCCGCGCGCGACGTCGACGAACTGATCGAAGCAGACCGATCTGCGAGAACTCTCGTACCCGTGGCATGAGCACCTTCGTCGCCATCCTCGGCCTCGCGTTCCTGATCCTCATCCACGAGGCGGGGCACTTCTACGCGGCGCTGGCGGTGAAGATGCGGCCTCGGAAGTTCTACATCGGCTTTCCGCCGCCGCTCGCGCGCGTTCGCCGACGTGGCATCGAGTACGGCATCGGGACGATCCCGCTCGGCGGCTACGTCAAGATCCCGGGGATGCACCGACCGGCGGCGCGGGATCTCGACATCCGCCTGCAGCCGGTCGTGCGCCGCGTTCCGAGCCTCGTGCCGAAGGTCGAGGCGGTCAAGCGCCCGCTCGCGACCGGCGACTACGACGCCGCGCGGTACGCGCTCACGGACCTCGATACGGCTCTCCGTGAGGCCGGCGAGCCGACCGACGGCTTGACGGACGTCCGCGACGCGCTCTCCGACGACGCGTACTGGCGGCAGCGGGCCTGGAAGAAGATCCTCGTCATCTTCGCCGGGCCGGGGACGAACGCGCTCTTCGCCGTCGTCGTGTTCGCGATCCTCTTCATGACGGGCGGCGGCAAGGCGACGGCGACGATCGATCAGGTGGTGCCGAAGACGCCGGCGGCACACATGGCACTCCGCGCAGGTGACCGAATCGTCGCGATCAACGGGCAGCCGGTGACGAAGGCCGCCGACATCCCGAAGCGGATCTCGGGCTCGCAGGGCAAGCCGATCACGCTGCAAGTCGATCGCGGCGATCGCATCCTCATTCTCGGCCCGACGCGGCCCGAGAGGATCCAGGGCGTCTACCGTCTCGGCTTCGCGCTGAAGGGCAAGGGCCTGCCGCCGGCGGCCGCCTTCTGGAACGCCGTCAAGCTGACCGGAATCGTGTCGCGGGAAATCATCAGTTCGCTGACGCACCTCGTGCACAAGGAGGGCCGCGACCAGATTTCGAGCCCCGTCGGGATCGTTCGCGGCTCTTCCGCGGCGGCGAACGAGGGCACGGACACATACCTCTGGACGCTCGGCCTGATCAGCCTTTCACTCGCGCTGCTGAACCTGCTGCCGCTCCTGCCGCTCGACGGCGGGCACATCCTCCTGTCGCTGCTCGAGGCAGTACGCCGCCGGGCGATCCCACGTGAGGTGTACGAACGCTTCTCCGCGGTCGGGATCGCGCTCGTCCTGATGCTCTTCTTCATCGGCCTGTCCAACGACGTCGGCCGGATAGGAGGCGGCTAACCTAGCCCCGTGGCGAGCGAGCGGCAGATCTCCGTCGGCGGCGTGAAGATCGGCGGCGGCGCTCCCGTCGTCGTGCAGTCGATGACGCTGACGAAGACGCACGACGTCGAGGCGACGACCGCGCAGATCGCGTCCCTTGCGTCCGCCGGCTGCGAGATCGCACGCGTCGCTGTCCCGAAGAACGAGGACGCGGCGGCGCTGGCGAAGATCGTCCGGCTCTCGCCGATCCCGGTCATCGCCGACATCCACTTCAACGCGTCGCTCGCGCTGAAGGCGATCGACGCAGGCGTCGCGGCCGTCCGCATCAATCCCGGGAACATCGGCGGCCCGGAGAAGACCGCCGACGTCGTCAAGGCCGCCAAGGCGAAGGGAACGCCGATGCGGATCGGCGCGAACGCCGGGTCCTTGCCCGACCACCTGCAGGAGCTCGCGCGGAAGGACACGGCCGAGGCTCTGGTAATGGAAGCGACGGAACAGGTCGAGCTGCTCGAGAAGCTCGACTTCCGCGACTTCAAGATCAGCGTCAAGGCGTCGCACGTGCCGACGATGATCCGCGCCTACCGCATGCTCGCGGCGCGGGTCCCGTACCCGCTGCACCTTGGTGTGACGGAAGCCGGCACGCCGTTCGCCGGCTCGATCAAGAGCGCCGTGGGCATGGGCGCGCTGCTCATGGACGGCATCGGCGACACGATCCGCGTCTCGCTCACGGCCGATCCCGTGAAGGAGGTCGAGGTCGCGTGGGAGATCCTCAAGGCCCTCGGCCTGCGCGAGCGCGGCCCGGTGATGATCGCGTGCCCGTCGTGCGGGCGCGACAACGTCGGCGTCGAGAACCTGGCACGCGTGGTCGAGGATCGCCTTCGCGCTTACCCGGAGGCTTTCGAGGTCGCGGTCATGGGCTGCGCGGTGAACGGCCCGGGGGAGGCAGGCGATGCCGACTTCGGGATCGCCGGCGGCCGCGACGTCGGCTTCGTCTACGCGCACGGCCGCGTGCTCAAGAAGGTCTCTTCGGACATCCTGATCGACGAGCTCTTCCACGAGATCGACACGTGGATCGCCGGCGGGATGAAGCGCCCGCCGCGCCTGAAGATG
>JBJMJE010000095.1:0-12737 GCA_045806505.1 Gaiellaceae bacterium | reverse complement strand
CCGACCTCGTCCTGCACCTTCGCCGTCAGCGCGAGCTTCCGCTGCAGGGTCGGCGCGCGCAGGATCCACTCGCGCTCCGGCAGGACGCCCATCAACTCGGAGTTGCCGTGCATCTCGATGAACTTGACGAGCTTCGCGCGGTACTCGTCGGGCATCCAGTCGCCGGTCTCGACCTGTCCGCCGGACTGCACGTACTCCAGAAAATCAGCTGCGTTCGTCACCCTACCGATCGGTAGGGTACCCGACGTGCCGACCCGGCGAAACGAGCTGACGCGCCAGGCGGCCCGGCTCTTCGCGGAGCAGGGCTATCACGGCACGTCGATGGAGGATCTCGCGGCGGCGATGGGCGTTCAGAAGGGCTCGCTCTACGCGCACGTGCGCTCGAAGGCGGACCTCCTGAACGAGATCGCGCGCGACGGGGCGCAGGCGTTCCACGCCTCGCTCGACATGATCGACGAAAGGCTCCCCGCGATCGAGAAGCTCCGGCTCGCTTTGCGCGCGCACCTGCGTGTCGTGTCGGAGCAACTCGACGTCGCGACCGTGTTCGTGCGCGAGTGGCGCTATCTCGACGGCGTGCCGCGCGACGAGTTCCTCGCCGAGCGCCGGCGCTACGAGGAGCGCATCCGCGCGCTCTTTCGCGAAGGCGTCGAACAGAGCGAGCTGCGTACGGACCTGGACGTGAGCGTGGCCGCTCTCGTGTTCCTCTCGGCCGCGAACTGGGCGTACACGTGGCTCCGGCCGGGGCGCGACACCGACGAACTCGCAGACGGGTTCTTCGAGCTGCTCGTGAACGGCATGCGCGGGTACGCGACGCCCGTCGCCTGACCGATTCGTCAATCACAGGAGGTTCTGCGAGATTCGCCCGCTGCCGCGCGGCAGCTTTGCGCACAGTTGACACCCCGTAAAGTGGTGTAGATGATGACCACCATGAGTGGTGTCGCCCTGCCAGCACACGCCCATGGGTTGGAGACGTCGTACATCGAGCTGGCAGGCGAGTTGGCCGCCCGACTGGGGACGGCCGCGCAGCCCCCTGGACGAAGGAGTCTTCATGAGCAGGATCGTCACCAAGCGATCGATCGTTATCGCGAGTCTCGTCGCCGCCGCGATCGCCGTCTCGCTGGCGCTCTCGGCGACGCTTCGCACCCCCGGTTCCACTGAGCAGGCTTCGGCGGCCGACGCCACGGTCGTCTCCAGTAGCGGCCCCGCCGGGCCGACCGTCAAGACGCCCGTGGCCTTCGGCACGTCAGGCCCCGTCCGCACCATGGCGAAGTCGCTGCCGGGCGCGCAGGCGCCGCCCGCCTACCGGCTCGGCGAGGCCGAGGCGATCATCCATCCGACCGGCAAGAACACGTTCCTCGCCGATCCGGTGGTGCAGTCGAGCAACGGCGGCGCGCAGATCCCGCCGACGAATGCCAACTTCGACGGCAACAACATCGGCGAGAGCTCGAGCGACGGCGTCTTCACCGGCGCGCCCTCGGACACCAACGGAGACGTCGGCCCGAACCACTACGTGCAGACCGTCAACTCCGTCTTCTCGATCTACGCCAAAGACGGCACCCGCCTAGCGGGCCCGACGCCCATCGACGACATCTGGGCGAGCGCGCCCAACGCCGCGGAGTTCAACTGCACGGCGCAGAGCCGAGGCGATCCTGTCGTGCAGTACGACCCGATCGCGGATCGCTGGCTGATCAGCCAGTTCAACTTCCCGGGCGTGGCAGTGATCGCGCCGCCGTTCGACGAATGCGTCGCCATCTCGCAGACGCCGGACCCGACGGGCGCGTACTACCTCTACGACTTCAACTACAGCGCGACGATCTTCAACGACTACCCGCACATCGGCGTGTGGCCCGACGGCTACTACATGTCGGTCAACCAGTTCGACACGACGACACCGAACACCGACTTCCATAGCGCGGGCGCATGCGTGTTCGAGCGGACGAAGATGATCGCCGGCGACCCGAACGCGCGGCAGGTGTGCTTCGACGAGTCGGCGTTCGACCCGAAGGACGCGAACGGCAACTACATCTACGGCGGCCAGGAGCCGACCGACCTCGACGGCAACGGCTACGGCGCGGGCTTCAGAGGCCTGCCGCCGGCCGGCGAGCCGAACTTCTTCTACCAGTTCCTCGACTCGACGACCGCAGGTCAGGACAAGCTGCTCGAGTTCAAGTTCCACGTCGACTGGAACGACCCGACGAAGTCGACGTTCGGGAACGGAACGCAGAACGGCGTCCCCGTCGAGATCCCGGTCGCGGACTTCACCGTGCCGTGCGGCGGCGACCAGACGCTCGAGGACCGCAACTGCATCCCGCAGGTCGACGTCGACCCGACGCACGACTACGGCGACGCCACGGGCTCCGACGTCGGCGGCTACCTCGACTCGATCGGCGACCGGATCATGTTCCGCGTCGCGTACCGCAACTTCGGCGACCACGAGTCGCTCGCGCTCAACCACACCGTGAGCGCAGGCCCGGGCGACACGTTCCGCAGCAACGACCACGTCGGCATCCGCTGGTACGAGCTGCGCAACCCGAACGGGACGCCGTCGATCTACCAGCAGTCGACGTACGCGCCCGATGCGGCACACCGCTGGATGGGCAGCATCGCGATGGACAGCGCCGGCGACATCGCGCTCGGCTACTCGAAGTCGAGCTCGACGACGCATCCCTCGATCAACTACGTCGCGCGCCAGGCGTCCGACCCGCTCGGGACGATGGGCTTCGGCGAGGGGACGATCATCAACGGGACCGGTTCGCAGCAGGGAACCGGAAGCCGCTGGGGCGACTACAGCTCGCTGTCCGTCGATCCGAACGGCTGCACGTTCTGGTACACGACCGAGTACTACACCGGCAACGGCAGGTTCGGCTGGAGCACGCGCGTCGGCGCCTTCGCGCTGCCGAAGTGCGGCGACCCGCAGCTGAGCCTGAACGCGTCCGCCGCTCGTGTCCGCGTGCGGAGCGACGTGACGTACACGATCGGCGTCACAACGGGCCAGAACGCGGTGACGGGCGCGAAGGTGACGGACACGCTGCCGACGGGCGCGTCGCTGCTCTCGGCGACGTCGAGCACCGGATCGTGCACCGTCTCGACGAACCTCGTCTGCGACCTCGGCAACCTCCCGGCGGGCGATCTCGAGACGATCGTGGTCAGGGTGCACGCGAACTCCGGCGGCACGCTGTCGAACAGCGCGTTGCTCACGACGACGAGCGCCGACGCGGATCCGTCGAACAACTCGGCGACGGTGCAGACGGCCGTCGACAACCCGTGCACCGTTCCGGGCGTCACGCTCGTCACCGATCCGAGCGGCGACGAGTCGAACCAGCAACCGGCGTACGACATCCAGAGCTTCTCCGTGGCGGAACCCGCCGGGTCGACCCAGAAGCTCGTGTTCACGCTGAAGATGGCGAACCTGTCGACGGTGCCGCCGAGCACGACGTGGCCGGTGACCTTCTTCTACGGGCAGGACGCGACGGGCGCGCCGCAGCAGTGGTTCGTCGCGATGAAGACCAACGCGCTCGGAACCGTCAGCTACCGCTACGGCACCGGCAGCGGCAGCACGAACGGCACGGGCGACCTCGATGCGGGCAGCGGGTTCACGCCCGACGGCACGATCACGCTGATCGTCTCCGACTCGAAGCTGACGCCTGCTCAGGGCGGCCCGCTCGCAGCCGGTAAGTCGCTGACGGGCTTCCTCAGCCGCATCAGGCTCGAGACGCAGACCGGCTCCGCACTGACGCCCGACAACGCGCCCGACAGCGTCGCCGGCACCGGCGAGTACGTCCTGAGCGGCAACGCGTGGTGCTCGAACGCCGCACCTTCGGCCGCGCTCGCCGCGACGCCGACGAGCGGCCTCGCACCGCTGACGGTTCGCTTCGACGGCTCCGGCACCGATTCGGACGCCGGCGACACGATCGCGTCGTACACGTTCCGCTTCGGCGACGGCACACCGCCGGTGACGCAGTCGAGCCCGACCGTGTCGCACACGTACTCGACGCCCGGGACGTACCACGCGACGCTCTCCGTGACCGACTCGCGCGGCGCCGAGAGCACGAACGCCGCGGCGCGTGACGTCACCGTCACGGCGGGCGCCGATCTCGCCGTCGCGTCAAGCGGGCCTGCGACCGTGAAGAACAACAGCGTCGCCACCTACACGATCACGGTCACGAACAAGGGTCCCGCCGCGGCGACCGGCGTCGTCGTAACCCACAAGCTCCCGCTCAAGGCGATGTTCAGATCCGTGAGCGCCAGCCCGGCGGCCACCTGCACGCAGGCCACTGCAAGCAACGTCACGACAGTCAGCTGCAAGCTCAACACGCTCGCTCCGTCCGCGACGGCCACGATCACGCTCCAGGCCAAGCTGACGGGGACGGTGGGCCAGGTGCTCACCAACACCGCCTCGGCAACCGAGGCAGGGCCCGGCGATCCCAACGCCGGGAACGACACGAGCAGCGTGTCGACGACGGTCGTGCGCTGAGACGCGGGGGGCGAAGGGGCTCCGCCGGGCGGGCGGAGCCCCTTCCCGCGCTTGATGGTCGCGGCCGCGACCACTCGTGACACCACAAATGGTGGTATATCGTGTTCGCGGTATGGCGACCGCCGACCAACTCACGCGGCTCGGCCTCACGAGTTACGAGGCGAAGGCATACCTCGCGCTGCTCCGCAGGGACTCGTCGACGGCGGCGCAGGCCGCGCGCCTCGCCAACGTGCCCCGCCAGCGCATCTACGACGTGCTCGCGAGCCTCGTCGACAAGGGCCTCGCGTCCACGCGTCCCGGGCAGGTCGTCAAGTACGCCGCGGTCGCGCCCGAGCTCGCGCTCGAGCGCCTCGTCTCGGACCATCGCGAGAAGCTCGCCGAGCTGGAGCGCGAGACCGCCGCACTGATCGACGAGCTCCGGCCGGCGTTCCATGCGGGCAAGGAGCAGGCGAACCCGCTCGAGTACATCGAGGTGCTCCGCGACCGCCGGGCGATCAACGAGCGCTTCGAGGAGCTGCAGGCCGGCATCAAGGACGAGATCCTCGTCTTCACGAAGGCGCCGTACGCGACGCCGCCGCAGGAGAACGTCGAAGGCCTCGAGGTGACGAAGTCACACGAGGCGCGGAGCGTCTACGAGTTCGACGTCTTCGACGACCCCGACGTCACCGAAGGGGTTCGACGCTTCGTCGAGGCGGGCGAGAAGGCGCGTTTCGTCGCCGAGCTCCCGTTGAAGCTCGTGATCATCGACGAGTCGATCGTGATGTTCGGGATGGAGGACCCCGTCGCCGGCAGCTCGGACCTGACGATCATGGTCGTCGAGCATCCGTCGCTTGCGGCGGTGCTGAAGATCGCGTTCGTCACGACGTGGGAGCAGGGGCTCACGTTCGAGGAGGCGTACGACCGCCTCGTCGCGCGGCGCAAGCAGACCGCCTAGCTGTTACTTGCTGGCGGCGTCGTACCCGCGCACGACGTCGATCAGGTTGAACGGCACGCCGCCGATCCCGCCTCCGGAGAAGATCGTGTTCGCCGGCTGCGGCAGCGTCATCGTGCTCGACGTGACGCTGTAGAGCTTCGCGCTGAACGGCGTGACGCCGGCGTCGAGGCTCACCTGCGAGAGCGGGACGTCGATCGTGATCGTCCCGTTCGAGCCGGGCACTACCGCGCAGGCACCCGGCGCGGTGAGCTGCGTTGCGCCGGGATAGACGATCGTGAGACCGAGCGCGCCGTTCACCGGAAGCAGCGAGCTCTGCCCGACGTAGCACTGGATCGCGCCGCCGTCGTACGACTCCGCATAGACCATGAAGTTCGCGCCGCCGTTCGCGCACGACGGGGCCGTCGACGTGCAGCTCGTCGCGACCGGCACCGACCATTGCGTCAGCCAGACGAGGTCCTTGTCGACGTCGGGTGACGCGGGCGCGGCGGTCGACAGGTTCGACAGCTTCGTCGACACGCGCAGGCACGGCGTGTTCGCGGGATGACACGAGCTCGGCCTTGGCCATGCGACCGACGACGACAGGACGTCGAGGTTCGGCATGTTCGGGCTCGTCAGGCCGGCCGCTTCGTAGGTCGCGTCGACGGCCGGATCGGTCGCCGTGTTGAGCAGGATCGAATCGCCCTTCGGCGACACCTTCGCGTAGACACCGGTGCCGCCGTTCTGACGGACGTGCATCGCGTGCGAGCCGAGCAGCGAGTTGAGCAAGCTCGTCGAGTCCGCGTAGGAGATCTGCGCCTCGCCGCTGCTGCCGATTCTGAGCTGGAAGAAGTCACCGAGTGTGCGATTGGTCGCGGTCTGGTTGTTCGGCACGCCGCCGCACTGGTTGCCGAGGATCGTCTGGATGCTGCCGTGCCTGATCGGGTGCTCGCTGGCGACTACCGGCGTCCCGAACGTGACCGCGCTCGAGTGGCCGTTGAGCGTCTGCGTGAAGTAGACGCTCCAGAACCCGTCCACCGAGTCCGGGCCGCCGTTCGGGCACGCGTTCGCACCGCCGTTGACCAGGTCGACGTGCGTCGGGGTGCCGTACCACGCGATGTCGACGCGGCCGTCGTCGCCCGCTGCGGCCCACGCGAACACGTTGTTCGCGAGGCCGGGCGTCGGGATCTGCACCGGTGCCGACCAGTGGTTGCCCTCGTCGGTCGAATACGAGTACATCAGCACGCTGTCGCCGGCCTTTTGCGCGACGGGGTCGTACGGCGCCTGCTCCCAGACCGCGTACAGGTTCCCGGCCCTGTCGATCGCGAGCGAGGGGAAGTTGCCGCCCGTGCGCGCGTCCGTGCCGAGGTCCGCGACGGGCAGGTCGACGCAGTTGAGGCCGCTCGGGTCGCTGACGTTCGCGAGCGGCGCGCCGAACGCGACGGGGAAGCAGCGCGCGATGCGGATCTTCGAGAGGCTGCCGTCGTCATGGATCACGTAGACGTGCTTGACGGCCGTCGCCAGTGTTGCGCCGTTCAGGCCGGTCATCGTCGCGACGGGGCTGACCTCGTTGTTGCCCATGATCCCCTCGTCGCACGTGCCCGGCAGCGTGATGTGGTTGGGCGGCCCGAAGGCGAGTCCGGCTGTCGCGCCCGCGCCGGCGGCCGGCGAGCGGTACATGACGAGCGTGTTGTTCTGCGTCGTGTTGCCGCACTGCACCGCGCCGTTTCCGACCTCGTCGTTCGTGAGGTAGAGCGAGCCGCCCGCGGTCGGATCGCCGTCGATTGCGTACCACTGGCGGTCGACGATCGTGTCGGGAACGCCGGTGTTGCTGCACGTGAACGTGCGGCCCTGATCGTCGGAGCGCGCGACGCTGAAGTTGGCGAGTGTCAAGTCGTTGAAGTAGAGGCGTCCCTGCGAGTCGACGCCGAGCTCGGTGTCGCCGCCGCCGTGGCACGTCGTCACCTTGCCGCCGAGCGGTGCCGCGCCCGGCACCCACTTGAACGTGCGACCGCCGTCGAGTGAGCGCCAGATGAAGCTCGAGTCGGCGCTCGCGGAGTCCGGCGCGCTCATGTAGATCCGGCTCGCGTTGGACGGATCGAGCCTGAGGTCCACCTCGAAGCCCCAGCCGCCGATGCCCGCGATCGTCGGCTGGCCGAACGTCGCGGCCATCGAGGAGGCGCTCGCGGTAACGCGCGTGCCGCTCGTGTAGTCGCGTGTCAGACCGCCCTTGACGCTCGCGACCCCGGCGCTGCGTTCCGTCTCGCCGCCGGCGAGCGCCAGCCGCAGCGCCTGCGCGCCGCCGGAGGGCCGCGCGTCGGTGGAAAGAACGGCCGCGAGCACGCCGCCGCCGACCACTGCGCCGGCCGTAGCCGCAGCCGCGATGAGCCGGAGGTGCCGCCGTAGGGGACCCACTCGCCCGCACAGAGTGCCGTAGATCGCCGCGGATTGCAACCCCGGTCGATGGTGGCGGTTGCGGCAGGTTGCCGCAGCTTTCGCCCCGTTCGCGGCGGCCGGAATCCTGAGATTTGACACCCCCAGAAGTGGTGGGATTTAATGCCGCCGTCACCACGTCTCGTGGTACACCGGGAATCCAGCGAAAGGAACAGATGATGATCGGCCTTCTTTGCAGGCGGTTCGCCCTCATCCTCGCCGTCTTTGCGGTATTGCCGGCAGCTCCGGCGCTCGCGATCGCGAACGTTCGCGACTCGCAGCAGGGGCTGCCGGATGTCGATGCGCGAACGGGCGCCGTCGTCCCGACGTCGGCCCAGACGCAGCTCGCCTCGAGCCTCGGCGCGCACGCGACCTGGAACCGCTTCGGGACGCCGCAGTCGCTGATCCACTACGGCGGCTACCTCGCGACCGGGCTCAGCGGCGACCCCGTCGCTGCGGCCAAGAGCTTCATCTCGACGAACAAGGCGCTCTTCCGCCTGACCGACCAGGGCGTCGCGAACCTTCAGCTCGTCAACGACTCGCCCCTCGTCGGCAGCGCCGGCCACGCGGTCGTCTTCCGCCAGACCTTCGGCGGCCTTGCGGCGACCCAGGACGGGCTGATCACCGTCGGCGTCGTCGGCGGGAAGATTGCCTACGTCTCGTCGTCCGCGGCCGGCGACGGCAATGCGCCCGGGGCGCCGACCTTGACCGCAGCGCAGGCGTGGGTGCTCGCGGCGCAGAACGTCGGCAAGCCCGTCTCGCTCGTGAGCGTGCTGTCGGCGAAGGCGGATTCGAAGACCGGCTGGACCGGTCTCCACGTCGCTGGCTTCGACGGCTTCCAGCGCGTCCGGCTGACGGCGCTCCCGACGTACACGCAGGGTGTGCGCCCGGCGTACGAGGCGATCGTCCTCGACGGCAGTGGCGGCACGCTCACCGGTTATCGCGAGTTCGTGGACGCGCAGAGCGGCGCGGTGTTGTTCCGCTACAACGGCGTCCAGCAGCTCGCGGACAACTCGCGCACGGCGGTCTCGACGCTCGCCGCCGCCGCCTCGAGCGCGACCTGCGATCCGACGAACGCGGCCTGCACCTTCTCGAACGATCTCCCGGTGACGCTGACGCGGATCGACTGCGGCCCACCGGAGGGACCGTTCACCGCGGGCGACGGCACGAAGTCCGTCGACGTCGAGGCCGGCGAGGACGTCGTCACGAACGACGTCGTGCTCAACCTCTACCGTGGGCTGCCCGGCGCCGGAAACTCGGCGGTCGCGAGCTCCGACACGCTCTTCAGCCCGGAGGCGATCCACTACGAGCCGCAGGGCGGCGTGCCCAGCGGCGACTACTACGCGCAGGTGTGCCCGTTCGACAGCGTGGCCGCGAACTACACCGCGCCGTACACGTACCACGGCGTGATCGCGATGAATACCGCGGCGGGGACGCAGCCGCTCGCGAACACGCCGAAGTGGAAGGCGTTCCTGACCAACCCGCCGACCGACTACTCGGCGAACGACAACCGCCAGGTCGCATGCTGGCTCGACTCGCTGAGCAACCT
Organism: Gaiellaceae bacterium; assembly: GCA_045806505.1. Classification (GTDB taxonomy): domain Bacteria; phylum Actinomycetota; class Thermoleophilia; order Gaiellales; family Gaiellaceae; genus DASVFB01. Next base: position 3,371 of record JBJMJE010000095.1, on the reverse strand, counting down.
CACGGCCGTCGACAGCGATTGCAATCTGGCCGTCGCCAATGTCGCGTCGCGCGCACCATGGGACTTCAACTTCCAGGCGCACCAGCCGACGTTCACGACGCTCGGCAACAACGCGGTCGAGTCGTCGGCGTGGGTCGACGGCTGGGATGACGGCCAGCTGATCGGCAGCTTCGGTCCCGGAGCGCCCGGAGAGCAGCCGCGCCACCTCGACCGGAACTACAACGACCCGTGGACGAACGCGTGGTACACGAGCAAGTGCGACCCGTCGATCCTCGTGCCGGGCGGCGCCGACGTGCTCGCGGCCGCGACGAACCTCTTCACCGGCCACAACCGCATGCATGACTTCGCCTACAACCTCGGCTTCACCGAGACGAACTACAACGCGCAGCTGGACAACTTCGGCAACACCGCGCCGGGCCCGTACCCGAACGGGCGCGAGGACGACCTCGAGGAGGGGAACGTCCAGGCCGGCGCGATCAACGGCGGCGCTCCGTTCGACTTCACGGGCCGCGACAATGCGAACCAGCTGACGCTGAACGACGGCATTCCGCCGATCACGAACCAGTACCTCTTCCAGCCGATCGCGGGCTCGTTCTACGCGCCGTGCGTCGACGGCGACATGGACACCTCGATCTTCGCGCACGAGTACACGCACCTCATCTCGAACCGGATGGCCGGCGGCCCCGACTCGAGCCTCTCCGGCTACCAGGCCGGCGCGATGGGCGAGTCGTGGTCCGACCTCGATGCCCTCGAGTACCAGGCCGAGTACAACTACGCGCCCGACCCGTTCATCATCGGCGCCTACGCGACGGGCAACGCGACGACCGGCATCCGCGACTACGCGGTCGACAAGAGCCCGCTGAACTACAGCGACCTCGGGTTCGACATCGTCGGACCGGAGCCGCACGCCGACGGCGAGATCTGGAACGCGACGAACTACACGGTCCGCCAGGCGCTCGTCGACAAGTACGACGGGACGTATCCGTACGGCGACCTCGCCCGGCAGAAGGCGTGTGCCGACGGCAAATACGCCGCGGACGCGTGCCCGGGCAACCGTCGCTGGATCCAGATCGTGTACGACGCGTGGCTCCTCGATGCGGCGACGGTGAGCATGCTCGATGCGCGGGACGCCTACCTCGCCGCCGACGTGATGCGGTTCGGCGGCGCGAACCAGACCGAGCTGTGGCGCGCGTTCGCCCAGCGCGGCATGGGGAGCGGCGCCTCGAGCAACACGAACACGGACTCGAGTGCGACGCCGAGCTTCGAGTCGCCTGCGGAGACGAACGCCACGGTGACCTTCAACGCGGTTGCGGCCGACGAGGGCGGCGCCGCGGTGCCGGCCAAGATCTACGTCGGCAGGTACGAGGATCGCGCCGTCCCGATCGCGGACACGAATCCGGCGACGTCGCTTCCGAACACGGCGAAGTTCGTGCCCGGCACCTACGACTTCATCGTGCAGGCCGCGGGCTACGGACTGACGCGGTTCACGCAGACGTTCACGGCGACGGCGACGCCCGTCACCTTCAAGCTGCAGACGAACTGGGCGTCGTCCGCGAAGGGTGCGTCGGTCTCCGGTGACGGCGACGCAGCCGAGCTGGCGAAGCTCGTCGACGACACCGAGAACACGAACTGGACCGTCACCGGCCGGGTGCCGTCGGCCGCGGGAACGCAGGCCACGGTTGCCTTCCCCGCGGCCCACTCGATCTGGAGCGTCCGCGTCAGCGCGATGCTCGGCCCGGGCCAGCCGCGCTTCATCGCGCTGCGCTCGTTCGGGATCGACGCGTGCAACTCGGCGACGACGGACTGCTCGGCCGCCGCGAACTACACGCGCGTCTACACGAGCCCGGACGACGCGTTCCCCGGCGTCAAGCCGCGGCCGACGGCGCCGACGCTGATCATCAGGACGTTCTCCCTGCCGCAGCCCGTCACCGCGACGAACCTGCGCCTGGTTGTCCTGACGAACCAGTGCCTCGGCATGCCGGGCGTGCAGGTCGACTCGGACAACGACCCGACGAACGACTCCGGCTGCATCACCGGCTCGACCACCGACAGCGACGTGCGCGTCGCGGAGCTCGAGGCGTTCGGTGCGCCGCCCGCGCCCGACCTCCAGGTCACGACTCTGACCGCGGCGAAGAGCGGCGGCGGCTTCGTCTACAAGGCCACGGTCTCGAACACCGGCAACGACGCCGCGGGCGCCAGCATCACGCAGCTGAAGCTCGACGGCGTGCAGGTGTGCGCGGCCGCCACGGGTGCGCTCGCCGCCGGCGGCTCGACCACGGTCAGCTGCACGACGAAGCCGAAGGTCGGCACGCACACGCTCGTCGCGACGGCGGACTCGGCCGGAGCCGTCGCCGAGTCCGACGAGGCCAACAACACGAAGAGCATCACCTTCAAGTCCTGACTCAAAGGCCTGTCGCTCTTCCCGGTAGCGACAGCAGAGGGGGCCGGACTTACCGGCCCCCTCCCCCAACTCGCCGAAAGGAACGATCATGCGGAACACAAGGGGATTGAGATCGAAGCCGGCCCGGCTGGTCGCCGCCGTGCTCGTAACGGGCCTTACCGCTGCCGCTCTCGCGGTCCTGTACGGAGGCGCGGAGCAGCACGCGAGCGCGCGCGCGATGCGGCAGGCGCTCGCGACACCGGGCGGAGGCACCGAGCCCGGAGAGGTGTCGCTGAAGAAGGTCGAGCAGTTCTGGCAGACGCGGCTGACGTACCCGACGGGGCGCTTCGACCAGCGCTGGGTCAATGCGGCGGCGAAGCAGGCGAGGCGCGTGAAGGTCGGGATCCCGAAGGGCCTCTACCGAACGCGGAGCGGGAAGCTCGTGCGCGCGACGGGCATCCGCTCGGGCGCGCAGGCTGTCCAGGCGCTCTCGGCTGCGAAGCCGCTCGGGCCGCAGCCGCAGGCGAGCACCGGCTGCCAGGCGCCGTGCTTCACGTTCGGCCTCGTGTCCGGTCGCATCAACGCGATCGCCTTCGACCCGAAGAACCCGAGCGTCGCGTACGTCGCACAGGACGGCGGCGGGATCTGGAAGTCGACGAACTGCTGCACGCCGTTCACGACGTGGACGGTCACGACCGACGCCCCGAACGTGCCGACGACCGCGACCGACGACGTCACCGTCGACCCGAACAACTCGAACGTCGTCTACGCCGCGACCGGCGACCTGAGCTTCGGCTCGTTCGCATTCGGCAGCGCAGGTGTCCTCAAGAGCACCGACGCAGGCGGGACGTGGCAGACGCTGGGCGCGAAGGTCTTCACGCCTGCATACCCGGCCGCTAGCGGTGGCACGTACCCGCAGTACCAGGCCGTGTCGAAGGTGCGCGTCGACCCGAACGACAGCAAGAAGGTCGTCGCCGGGACGAAGACCGGC
>JBJMJE010000094.1:0-18007 GCA_045806505.1 Gaiellaceae bacterium | reverse complement strand
ATCGACCGCGACCACGCCGAGGCGGGCTTCCAGCTGCTCGCGGACGACGGGGTGGAGGTGACCGGCTCCGTCGTGCTCGCCGCGACGGGGATGGACTGGCGCCGGCTCGAGCTCGAGGGGGCCGAGGAGCTGGTCGGGCGCGGCGTCTACTACGGCGCGGGCCGCAGCGAGGCGGCGCAGTGCGCGGGCCAGAGCGTCGTGGTCGTCGGCGCCGGCAACTCGGCCGGTCAGGCCGTCCTGAACTTCGCGAACCAGGCCGCGCGCGTGACGATGCTCGTTCGTGGCGACCGGCTCGGCAAGTCCATGTCGCATTACCTGATCGAGCGCATCGAGGCTCACCCGCTGATCGACGTGCACCTCGAGTCGCAGCTCACGGCGTTGCACGAAGACGGCGACCGGCTCGCCGCGGTGACGTTCGCCGACGCCGGCGGCCGACCCGAGACGCGCGCGGTCGACGGCGTCTTCCTCTGCATCGGCGGCAGTCCGCACACGGACTGGTGTCCCCGCGAGCACGTCCTCACCGACGCCGCCGGCTACATCGTCACGGGGCCAGACGTCCTCGCGGCCGAAGGCGGCGCCGACTCGTGGCCGCTCGAGCGCGAGCCGATGCCGCTCGAGACGAGCCGCGTCGGTCTCTTCGCGGCGGGTGACGTTCGCCACGGCTCGACGAAGCGCGTCGCGGCCGCCGTGGGGGAGGGGTCCATGGTCGCGTCACTGATCTTCAGGCGCCTTGGCGAGCTTGGCGTCACGGTCTGAGCTCGGGCTCGCGCTCGAGCACGCGCGCGGCCGAATCGAGGCGCTGCTCGAGCCGCTCGACGATGCTCAGCTCACGCAGCAGTTTTCCACGCTGCAGTCGCCGCTCGTCTGGGATCTCGCGCACGTCGGGCATTTCGAAGAGCTCTGGCTGCTGCGGAACGGGGACGCGGCCTCGACGCCGAACGGCGACCGCTACGACGCCTTCGCGCACGCGCGCGCGGAGCGCGGGGAGCTTCCCATCCTGTCGCCGGGCGAGGCGCGCGCTTACGTTCGCGACGTCCGCGAACGCGTGCTCGAGCGCCTCCCGGACCTCGATCCCTTCCTCGTCGGCATGGTCGTGCAGCACGAGCTCCAGCACGCGGAGACGATGGCGCAGACGCTCGCGCTCGCGGGTCTGCTCGGCATGTCCGCGCTCCCGGCGGTCGACGCCGACGGCGACGTCGTCGTGCGCGGCGGCCCATTCACGATGGGGAGCACGGACGCGTGGGCGTACGACAACGAGCGGCCGCCGCATCACGTCGAGCTGCCGGCGTTCCGGATCGACCGGGCGCTCGTGACGAACGGCGACTTCGCGGCGTTCATCGAGGCCGGCGGCTACGGCGATCGTGACCTCTGGAGCGACGAGGGCTGGGCGTGGCGCGAGGCGGAAGAGGCCGAAGCGCCGCTCTACTGGCAGGGCGAACAGTCGTCGCGCGAGCCGGTGCAGCACGTCTCGTTCCACGAGGCCGAGGCGTATGCGCGCTGGGCGGGCAAGCGGCTGCCGACCGAGGCGGAGTGGGAGAAGGCGGTGAAGACCGCCGCACACGAGCTCGAGCACGTCACGGGCGCGGTGTGGCAGTGGACGTCGTCTGCGTTCGGCGGCTATCCGGGCTTCCACGCCGGCCCGTACAGCGAGTACTCGGAGCCGTTCTTCGGCCGCGAGTACCGCGTTCTGCGCGGCGGCTCCTTCATGACCGACCCGCTCGTCGCGCGGCCGACGTTCCGCAACTGGGATTTCCCGCAGCGGCGCCAGATCTTCTCCGGCGTGAGATGCGCGAGCGATGACTAGCGCCGCGCTGCACCTCGGCCTCCGCGAGGCGACGCTCGAGGGCCTGCAGCAAAAGCCCAAGGAGCTGCCGACCGTCTGGCTCTACGACAAGCGCGGTTCGCAGCTGTACGAGGAGGTCACGCGCCTGTCCGAGTACTACCCGCCGCGGCGCGAGCGCGAGATCTTGCGCGAGCGCTCGCCGGGGATCGCGGTGCGCACGCACGCGCGCACGCTCGTCGAGCTCGGCGCCGGAAACGCGAGCAGAACGCGGCTACTGCTCGACGCGCTCACCTCGACGCTCGAGCGCTTCGTGCCGCTCGACGTCAGCGAGGAGTTCCTGCGTTCGACTGCCGAGGCGGTCGCGGCCGAGTACCCGCGCCTCGCGGTCGATCCGTTCGTCGGCGACTTCGAGCGCGACCTCCACTCGCTGCCTGCCGGTGGGCCGCGGCTGATCGCGCTGCTCGGAAGCACGATCGGCAACTTCTACCCCGCCCAGCGGCGTCGCTTCCTCGGCGCCGTCGCAGGCGCGCTCGAAGAGGAGGACGCGTTCCTCGTCGGCCTCGACCTCGTCAAGGACGTCCCACGTCTCGAGGCCGCCTACAACGACGAGTGCGGCGTGACGGAGACGTTCGTCCGCAACGCGCTCGCTGCCGTGAACCGCGAGCTCGACGCCACGTTCGACCAGCACAGCCTCGGCTATTCCGCGCGGTGGGATCCCGAGCACGAGTGGATGGACATCGGCTTCCGCGCCCGGCACGCGCACCGCGTCTCGATCCGCGCGCTCGACCTCGAGCTCGCGTTCGCCGAGAACGAGCAGCTGCGGGTCGAGGTCAGCTCGAAGTTCCGTCGCGAGCGGTTCGAGCTCGAGGCGCGCGAGGCAGCTCTCGCCGTCGACGGCTGGTGGACGGACGAAGCCGGCGACTTCGCACTCGCACTCATGACCCGCAACGAGAGGAGAGGCTCATGCCCGTGACGTGCTCACACCTCGACCGGATCGAGGTGACGGAGCTGCCGGAGCAGATCGCCGGCTGCGAGGAGTGCCTGAAGACGGGCGATGGGTGGGTGCACCTGCGCATGTGCCTGACGTGCGGGAAGATCGGCTGCTGCGACTCCTCGCCGAACAGGCACGCGAGCGCGCACGGGCGCGAGACCGAGCATCCGATCATCTGCTCGGCCGAGCCCGGCGAGGACTGGAGCTGGTGCTACGTCGACGAGATCGCGTTCAGGCTCGCGCCGCAGTAGGTTCGTCCGACTCACGCGCCGAGGTAGCCGCTTCGCGCAGGAACTGGTGCACGAACGCGATGGCCATGCTGCCCTCGCCGACCGCTGCCGCGACACGCTTGACGGGACTGAAGCGCACGTCGCCGCACGCGAAGATGCCGGGCACGCTCGTCTCGAGCAGGTACGGGTCGCGCTCGAGCTCCCACTGACCCGACGCCGCGGCGTCGGCGCCCGTGAGGACGAAGCCCCCTTTCGGATCGACCGCGATCACGGGCGGCAACCAGTCGGTCTAGGCGTCGGCGCCGATGAAGATGAAGAGCCCGCCGGACTCGAGGCGCGTCTCCTCGCCGCTGTCGGCGTTACGGACGTCGAGCGCCTCGAGCGACGTCTCGCCGCGCGCGGCGACGATCTGCGTTCGCGTCAGCACGCTGATGTTCGGCCGCGTCGCGAGCTGGTCGATGAGGTAGCGCGACATGCTCTTCTCGAGCCCGCCGCCGCGGCAGAGGATCGTCACGGTGCGCGCGTGCGTCGAGAAGAACATCGCCGCCTGTCCCGCGGAGTTGCCCGCGCCGACGATGTGGACGTCGAGGCCGTGCACGTTCGGCGCCTCGCTGCGTGCGGCGCCGTACGAGATGCCCTTGCCGACGAGCCGGTCGAAGCCCTCGATCGCGAGCTGTCGCCACGAGACGCCGCACGCGAGGATGATCGTCCGCCCGCGCAGCACGTCGCCGCCGTCGAGATGCACCTGACGCGAATGCGTGTCGATGCGGGTGATCGCGCGCGTGACGAGGATCTCGGCGCCGAGCCGTCGCGCCTGCTGGAGCGCGCGGCTGGCAAGGTGGTCACCGGAGACTCCGTCCGGGAAGCCGAGGTAGTTCTCGATCCGCGACGACGTTCCGGCCTGACCGCCCGGGGCCTCCCGCTCGACGACGATCGCCCGGAGCCCCTCGGAGGCGCCGTAGACCGCGGCGGCCAGCCCCGCCGGGCCCGCGCCGACGATCACGGTGTCGTAGTCGACCGTTGCCGGCTCCGTTCCGAGGCCGAGCAGCTCTGCCACGCGTCGAAGCTGCGGCCGGACGACCGTTCTGCCGTCGGCGAAGCGGATGACGGGCAGGTCTCCGTCGGGAGGGAGTGCGGCGCCCCATTCCTCCGCTGCGTCGTCGGCGTCGAAAGTGACCGAGGTGAACGTGATCTGATTACGGTCGAGGAAGCGGCGCAGCTCCGAGGACTGCGGGTCCCAGCGGTGACCGAGCACCGTCGCGCGGGGCGGCGGCGGTGCGGCGGCGAGTCCCTGGAGGCCGCGCGATCCGCTCATGCGGTGACCCGCGAGCTTGCCGATCTCCTGCGCGACCTCGGGCGCGACTGCGGCGACGGCGTGGTAGTCCTTCGGCTCGATGCGCATCACGCGGGTCTGCCCGGCGGCGCGGAAGCCGACGGGGAAGAAGGTGCCGAGGCTGATCGGCACCTCGCCGAACACGTCGCCCGGTAGGCGCTCGCCGAGCACGCGGTCGATCCCGTCGACGCTCCTCGTCGCCTCGATGCGCCCGTCGAGCACTGCGAAGAGCGCGGGCTCGGCCCCTTCCTCTGCCGCGAACTCGCCCGCGACCAGGTTGAGGTCTGCGGCGACACGCGCGAGCCGCTCGCACGCGACCTCGTCGAGGCACTCGAAGACCTTGACCGCGCGTATCTCGTCCGCCGTGACCATGGGCGAACCCTAATCGGGTGTTGTCGTCATCCGCTCTACCGCACCACGCGGTAGTCGATGAACGTCGCGTACTGCGACTGGCGAACGCCGAGGTGCTCGAGGTCGATCGCTTTGGTGAAGCCTTCGAAGAGCCGTTTGCCGCCGCCGAGGACGACGGGCGCGACGATGATCGTCAGCTCGTCGACGAGCCCGGCCTCGAGCGCCTGGCGGATGACGTCGGCGCCTCCCATGACGTGGACGTCCTTGTCGCCGGCGGCGTCGACGGCCCGCCGCACGGCTTCCTCCACGCCCGAGACGAAGGTGAAGGCGCCGCCTTCCGGCTCCTCGTCGGGACGATGCGTGACGATGAAGAACGGCAGGCCCCACGGGTTCGCGTCGCCCCAGTGCCCCGCCGCCTCGTACGTCCAGCGGCCTCCGACGATCGCGCCGATGCGGGACAGCATCCCTTCGAGCCACTCGGCTTCCGCCGCGGCCGGCTCGCCCTTCGGTTCTTCGTCGTACGTCCACGGCCCGCCGAAGACCCAGTAGTGCAGCCGCTCGCCGCCTTCGCCGAGCCCCTTGCCTCGACCGTCGTTCGGCCCTGCGACGTAGCCGTCGACCGATGTTGTGATCCCTGCCAGCACCTTCGTCATCGAAGCTCACCTCTCGCCGTTGTGTGTCGTCGCGTCATTCGTACGACCGCGGGCGAGGCCGAGACTCATCGGCGCGCGTGCCGACGGATGTTTCCCCACCCTCGATCGAGGGATGTCCTAGGACGGTCGCGAGCCTATGCTGAGTCGGCGGCACATGAACGAGAACAACGATCCCCTGCGGCGGATCGCGCACGGGCAGTCGGCGCCGGTCCCGGTCGATGCATTGCTCGACGACGATCCCGATCTTTGGCTCGCCACGGCGGACATGCGAACGTGGTCGGCCGCGCATCCGTGCGAGTGCGAAGCGCTCTGCGAGTGCGACGAGGCGGCCTGACGGCAGACGCCCGCCCCTCTTGACTTCGCGCAAGTCGAGTGGTTTCGTAACAGCGAAGACAAACTGAACCGGCGCGTGATGCGGCCTCCACGCCGAAACGTCGTACAAGGGGGGTTGCGCATGGACAGGCACGGTCAGGAGAGCTACTACATCATCGGCGAGGGTCTCGTCGGGGAGACGCTAGGCGGCAGGCCGCGCGTCTTGGAGGCTGCGGCGGAGGCGCAAATCGCGCCGTTCCGCTTCTCCAGGATGGGACCGAACGGACAGGGCAAGCAGCTCGGCACTCCGAACCGGAAGAAGATCGCGCTCGCGATGACGGTCGGCGAGCTAGGCGAGGGCCAGATACCTGCCGGCTTCACGTACCTCGGCCAGTTCATCGACCACGATCTCACGTTCGACAAGACGACGGTGACGTTCGGAGCCAACATCTCACCGGCAGACCTGATCCAGGGGCGTTCGCCCACGCTCGACCTGGATTCGCTCTACGGAGCGGGCCCGTCGGATCCGGTGTCCGCGAAGTTCTACGAAGCCGATGGGCTTCACCTCAAGATGGGGAAGGCCGACGGCGGCCCCCCCGATGTCGGCTTCGACCTTCACCGCAAGACGAACGCGAAGCAGGCGATCATCCCGGACAAGCGCAACGACGAGAATCTCGCCGTCGCGCAGACGCACCTCGCGATGATCAGGTTCCACAACCGCGTCGTGGACACGCAGCTCGGCGGCGTCCCGCCCGCGCAGAAGTTCGCCACGGCGCGGGAGATCGTCACGAAGCACTACCAGTGGATGATCCGCCACGACTACCTGCCGCGGATCTGCGCGGCGGGAGCCGTCACGGACGTGTTCAAGCACAAGCGGAAGATCTTCGAGAAGAACGCGGTGCCGAACAGCACGCCGACGATGCCCGTCGAGTTCTCCATCGCCGCCTTCAGGCTCGGGCACAGCATGGTTCGCGCGCACTACAGCTGGAACAGGAACTTCCAGCCCGGACCGGGCGACCCGGGCGCGACTCTCGGCCAGCTGTTCCAGTTCGCCGGCCTGGGGGGCGACCTCGGCGGCGGCAACACCCTGCCGAGCATCTGGATCGCCGATTTCCGCCGGCTCTACGACTTCCGCGAGGCCGGTCGAAACGACCTCTTCGTCGCCTCGAAGTTCAACAAGGCGATGCGCATCGACACGAAGGTCGTCGACGCGCTCCGCCAGCTTCCGGGAGGTATCGCCGGCGGACCGCCGATCGAGCACAACCTCCCCTTCCGTAACCTCACCCGCGCGGCGATGGTGAGGCTCGCGACCGGCCAGCAGATGGCGACGTTCGTCAAGAACAAAGGCGTCCAGGTCACGAAGCTGACGAAGCAGCAGATCAAGAACGGGAACGGCGGTGCCAGCCTGTCATCGTTGAACGCGACGCAGATCAACGCGTTGACGACTAACACGCCGCTCTGGTTCTACATCCTCCGCGAGGCCGAATTGAACAACGGGAAGCTGAAGGGCGTCGGCGCACGGATCGTGGTCGAGACGTTGCACCGCGCGATGGAGGGCGCAAAGTTCTCCATCGTCCGCGACCCGACGTTCAAGCCCACTCTCGGCCCGAACAACACGACGTTCAGGATGGTCGACCTCCTGCTCTTCGCGTTCGAGGGTAAGGCAAACCTGCTGAACCCGCTGGGCTAGCGTCGGCACGTCATACGCACAGAAAAGCCCTGCTCAGGCAGGGCTTTTTCTGTTGCGGCTGCGCGTACGGGCTCAGGTCACTTCGTCCAGGCGCCCCGTGTGCACGTCGTAGATGAACCCGCGCACGTTGTCCTTCTTCGGGATGAACGGGCTGCTCTTGATGCGCGCGATCGACTGGCGCACGTCGTCCTCGAGGTTGGCAAAGGTCTCGGCCGACCACGACGGCTTGATCCCCGTCTCCTCCTGGATGTGCAGGCGGAAGTCCGCGTCCTCGAACGTCAGCATGCCGCAGTCGGTGTGGTGGAAGAGGATGATCTCCTCGGTCCCGAGCAGGCGCTGCGAGATCGACAGCGAGCGAATCTCGTCGTCGGTCACGACGCCGCCGGCGTTGCGGATGACGTGCGCGTCGCCTTCCTGCAGCCCCAGGATTCCGTAGGGGTTCAGTCGCGCGTCCATGCACGCGAGGACCGCGACGTGCTTCGCGGGCGGGAGGGGCAGTTCGCCCTTGTCGAACGACGCCGCGTACTGCTCGGCGTTCTGTAGGAGCTCGTCGGTAACGCTCACGCGCTGCCTCCTTTGCCGGGATGGACGTTAAGGAGAGGTAAACGCCGCCGCGCCGGGATTATTTCGCGGCCTCGTATGCTCTCGGCCATGGCGATGGCCGCGCCGATCTACGGGCTCGAGGACTTCGTCCGCCTGTTCGACGAGAACGTCGATTACTTCCCGTTCTACTCGGTGATCCTGTACACGCCGCAGAACGGGCTCGACCAGCGACTGCACGAGTACGTCTCGAGCCACTGGAACTTCCTGAACCGGCTCACCGGCGAGACCTCGCTCCTCGCGGCGCTCGAGAGCCGCGATCACGATCGGTCGATCAGCGACTTCAGGCCCGAGGAGGTCTACGACATCGCGCGCGAGCTGGGCGTGGCGGTGAACGCGGTGCCCGCGCTCGTGTTCTTCACCGCGGCGCGCGACCGCGACGACACGCTCGTGCTCAAGCTCGGCGAGTTCCTCACGTCGGATGTCACGGACGAGGAGCTCACGGACTTCTTCCGCGGCCTCGCGGCAGTGGTCGACATCTGCGCCGCACGGGACGAGCGCGAACGGCTCGAGTGCCTGCGTCGCGCCATCGAGCGGGAGTGGCCGAAGGACTCGCAGTGGCACGGGCGGGCGCGCGACATCGCGAACTCGGTCGTCGCGTCGACGACGAAGGCCGCGACCGTCGTGCAGGCGCTGAGCGTGATCGCCGGACTCATCGGCCGGCTCACGTAGGTCGCGGCTCGGCGTTGCGCAGATCGCTCCGGTTGGAGATGCCGGCGGTGCGATCGATCTCGAACGCCTCGGCGTCGAGCGCGAGCAGGTCCGCACGGCACGCGTTGCTGCAGCCGACGTAAGTCGAGTTCAAGTCGATCTCGGTGGCGACACACCAGGCGCGGTCCTCCGGCCACCAGAGGTTCGGCGAGCGCCTGGACGGTGGTTCTTCGACGTTCTCCGAGGCGGCTTCGAGCGGACCCGTCAGAAGGTGGTACACGCGGCCGGGCGCGGCGAACGTCGGGGCGCTGCATATGTCGTCGCGGAGCCCGGCGAACCCGTGCCAGACGGCGAAGTAGCAGCGATCGGCGGTCGTCGTGTATGGCCGGAGCACGCTTGCGAGTGCGCGCGCAAGGTCGGCTTCGAGACAGCCCACCGCCGGGGGGATGTCGAAGACGCCGGGCTGCGGCTCGTAGATCGAGTCGATCCCGGTCAGTGCGTTGAGCTGCATTCCCGCGTGTGCTTCCCGGCGGTTGGCCGTGGCGATCTCGGTCCAGGTCACGGCTTGCCCCGACCGCAGGCGAGCGGGGTGGAAGACGCGCACGTACGCGTCGAACCCGCCCGGTACGAGCGAGAGCACGGACTGCGCGAGGCCACGGAGCTCACGGGCGAACCATTCCGCGGGCTGAGCGTCCAGAGCGGCGGCGAGCGATGTCACCCGCGAAGCTTCTGTCCGAGCCAGGCGAGCGCGTACCGGTAGGCGGCTGCGTTGAGCGCGTGCGGCGCGTCGTACCAGCGAATCTTCGTGCCGTGCGGTGCCGCTCGGATGACGTTCAGCAGCGCGCTCCGGGGAACGATCTCGTCGCGCCTTCCGTCCTCGAGCAGCAAGCGGCCGGGCCGTGAAAGCCGGATGTAACGGATCGGGTCGATGCGCGTCAGGACAGGGCGCACCTGCCGTCGCAGCGCCGGCGGCGCGTTCTCGACGTACGCTCTGATCGGCGCCGCGCCCGCCGACAGGAGCGCCAGCGCCTTCACGCGCGGCTCCGACGCCGCGACGAAGGTGCCGCCCCGCGCGCCGGCGCTCCAGCCGAGGTAGCCGATCCGCTTCGGGTCCACGCCCGGCAGCGACTGGAGCAGGTCGACGCCGCGGCGAACGGCGACGACGTCGCGCACCTGCGCCGACTGCAGGCGCCGCAGCGACTCCGTGACGCTGCCGCCGCGCGCCGGCGGGTTCGACGTCGACGGTTCGGTGATCGTGAGCGCGACGATGTTGCGCTCCGCGAGCCGGCGCGCCTGCTCGAGCAGCTCGTTGCGGTCGCCGCCCGAGCCGTGGACGAGGATGACCGCCGGACGAGTTCCTCGTCCGGGCGGAAGCACGACGTAGCCTTCGATCGCGAGCGCACCGCTCCGGAACGAGACGTCTTCGACCTTGATCCGGTCCTCGCGGGCGCTGATCCGGCCTCGATTCGCGTAATCGAGCGGCTGCGTACGGTCGTAGGCGAACGTGAGCCGCTGCGCGCTCGGCGCCTGCGCCGCACGAGGCGACGACGAGCCGCAGCCGGCGAGGAGCGCGAGGACGAAGAACGAGAGCAGGCGCGCGAGCAGGCCGGGCCTCCGCGGCTGGGTCGCGCGCCAGTCGTCGTAGGTACGGAACGTTCCCGCTTCCCTCGCCGCGAGCACGCACCGGGTGTGCGCGTGCCGCCGCCGCTCGGCGTCGCCCTCGGGTGCGATCAGCGTGTGCGCGCTCATCGCGTGGAGCTGCCGCCCGCAGAGCGGGCAGCGGTACGTCGCCGGCTTCCTGCTCTGCGCGGGCCGCGTCGCCCACCACTGCGCGTCTTCCGGGATCGGACCGGCTAGCGGCCGCCCGAGATGTACTCGGTCAGGTACTTGATCTGGAAGCTCTGCTCGCGCGACTGGAACTTGACGACGTCGCCGATCGAGACGATGCCGACGACCTCGTCGTTCTCCACCACCGGAAGGTGACGGATGCGGCGGTCGGTCATGATCGCCATCGCTTCCTCGATCGTCGTCTCGGGCGTGACGTACATCAACGGCGACGACATGATCTCGCCGACGAGCGTGTCGTGGCTCGTGCGCCCGAAGATCGCGATCTTCCGCAGGTAGTCGCGCTCGGTCATGATCCCGACCACGTCGCCGTCCCGCGTGACGAGGATCGAGCCGACGTTCTGCTCGACGATCTTCTTGATCGCGTCGAACACCGTCGCCGACGCGTCGATCTTCAGGACGTCGGCCTGCTTGCCGCGCAGGATCTCGGAAACGCGTGCCAAGGCCGTCACCTTAACGTGCGCCGCCTCCGTCGACGACCAGGTTCACGAGCTTTCCCGGGACGACGATCGTCTTGCGCAGCTCGACGCCCTCGAGACGCGCCTGGACACGCGGTGACGCCTTGGCGCGGGCGACGAGCTCGTCTTCGGGCATGTCGGCCTCCACCTCGAAGCGGTCGCGCAGCTTCCCGTTGACTTGGACGACGAGCTCGAACGTGTCGCGCTCGAGCTGCGAGGGATCGGCCTCCGGCCACGGGTGGTCCCACAGCCGCTCGCTGCCGAGCCGCTCCCACAGCTCCTCGGCGATGTGCGGCGCGTACGGCTGGATCAGCGACAGAGCGGTCTCGACGGCGAAGCGCGCGGCGGGGTCGTCCGGCTCGCGCGAGATCGCGTTCACGAGCTCCATCACCGCGGCGATCGGCGTGTTCAGCGCGAACCGCCGGCCGATGTCGTCCGTGACCTTCGCGACGGTCGCGTGCGCCTTCCGGGCGAGCGGCGTTCCCGTCGTCACGGCTCCCGGACGGTCGACCACGTCGAGAGCGACGCGCCAGAGCCGGTGCAGGAAGCGCACCATGCCCTCGAATCCGGAGTCCTGCCACTCGGCGTCCTGGTCGACGGGCCCGAGGAACGGCAGATACAGCCGTACGGCATCGGCGCCATGGCGCTCGATGTACTCGTCGGGCGCGATCACGTTGCCCTTCGACTTGGACATCTTCGCGCCGCGGTGATAGAGCATGCCCTGCGTGAACAGCCGCGCGAACGGCTCGCGGAAGCCGACGAGCCCGATGTCGTTCAGCACCTTGACGAAGAAGCGCGAGTAGAGCAGGTGCAGGATCGCGTGCTCGACGCCGCCGATGTACTGGTCGATCGGCAGCCAGTAGTCGACGAGCTCGCGGTCGAACGGCGCCTCGTCGTTTTGCGGGTCGCAGTAGCGCAGGAAGTACCACGACGAGTCGACGAAGGTGTCCATCGTGTCCGTCTCGCGGCGCGCCTCGCCGCCGCACGACGGGCACGCCGTCCGGACCCAGTCCTCGGCCGCGGCGAGCGGTGAGCGGCCCTTCGGCAGGTAATCGTCGATCTCCGGCAGCAGCACGGGGAGATCCGCGTCCGGAACCGGAACGATCCCGCAGCTCTCGCAGTACACGATCGGGATCGGAGGCCCCCAGTAGCGCTGGCGCGAGAGCAGCCAGTCGCGCAGCCGGAAGCTGACGGTCGCGCGCCCGCGTCCGTTCTCCGCGAGCCACTCGACGATCGCGCGCTTCGCGTCTGCCGCCGGCAAGCCGGAGAACTGCGCCGAGTCGACGAGCCGCTCGTTCTCGTCCACGACCTCGACGACCGGCAGCTCGAAGCGCTGTGCGAAGTCCGCGTCCCGCTGGTCGTGCGCGGGCACGGCCATGATCGCACCCGTCCCGTACTCGACCAGGACGTACGCGGCGACCCACAGCGGGATCCGGTCGCCGTTCACAGGGTTCACGACGTGCCGGCCGGTGAAGACGCCGTCCTTCTCGTTCGCCTCCCGGTCGGCCGTCGAGCGGGCCGCGGCGTGCCGCGCGTAGTCGAGCACCTGCTGTTCGCGCTCGGTTCCCGCGACGAGCTCCGGGATCAGCGGATGCTCGGGCGCGAGCACGAAGAACGTCGCGCCGAAGAGCGTGTCGGGCCGCGTGGTGAAGACGGGGATGTCGATGTCGAGGCCGTCGACCCGGAACACGACTTCGGCGCCCTCCGAGCGGCCGATCCAGTTCCGCTGCATCGTCAGCACGCGCTCGGGCCACGACTCGAGCAGCTCCATCTCGTCCAGGAGCTGATCCGCGTACTTGGTGATGCGGAAGAGCCATTGCTCCAGGTTCTTGGACTCGACGAGTGCGCCGCAGCGCTCGCAGTGCCCGTCGACCACCTGCTCGTTCGCGAGCACCGTCTGGTCGTTCGGACACCACTTGACCGGCACGTCCTTGCGGTACGCGAGGCCGCGTTCGAAGAACCGCAGGAAGAGCCACTGCGTCCAGCGGTAGTACTCCGGCTCGTGCGTCGCGAGAACGCGGTCCCAGTCGATCGCCCAGCCGAGCCGCTCCATCTGCGCCCGGATCGACGCCATGTTGCGCGGCGTCACGTCGCGCGGGTTTCCGCCCTCCTTGATCGCCGCGTTCTCGGCCGGAAGCCCGAACGAGTCGAAGCCCATCGGCCGCAGGACCCGCTCGCCGCGGCGCCGGCGAAAGTGCGCGGCGACCTCCCCGAGCATGTAGTTGCGCACGTGTCCCATGTGCAGCTCGCCCGAGGGGTACGGGAGCATCTCCAGGACGTACGGCTTCCGGCCGTCGTCGACGCGCTCCGGCACGTTGAACGCGCGCGCGTCGCCCCACACGCGCTGCCACTTCTCCTCGATCCGCTGCGGCTCGTAACGCTCCACCAACGAAGCGTGTCACCCGGCGCGCGCGGGCGCTAGGCCGCTACGGAGCCTTCGTCGGCCCGGCGGAGAACAGCGTCGGGTCCAGCGGAGCGTCGAGCTCGCGGCACGAAAGGCAGCGCAACGATCCGAGAGCCGCAAGCGACTTCTCTACCGGACCGTTGCACGCAAGGCAGCGGAGATGCCGCTCGACGCGCGCGAGATCCGGGCTCTGTGGGGCCGCAGGCCACTTCGCCACCTCCATGACGTACCAGAGTTCGCGCTCCTGTGCGCCGAACCTTCCGCGGGTTTGCGCTGGACCTAGGTCCTGCGCCGCGCGACGTGGAGGATGGCGAACCAGTGCCGCAGCACGCGTCGGTCGGCGCGCGCGGCGATGCGTTTGCGGATCTCGGCGTACAGGTGCTCGCGCTTGTCGGGCTCCATCTCGATGTGGCCCGAGAAGGTGTCGAGCAGCGCGATGTATTCGTCAGCCGTGTAACGCCGTGCCCAGACGTAACGCCGTACGCGTACGTCCTCGAAGAGCGCGCTCCCCTCGATCTCGTCCGCGTCGTCCGCGACGTCTTCGGGCGGAGGCGGCGGCCATTCGCCCTCGTGGCTTTCGCCGATTTCGTCGTAGACGGCCTGGATCTCGCCGAAGAACGGGTCGAAGCCGTGCGGGAAGGCGTGCATCGCGCTCCAGAACGCGAGGTGGCCGCCCGGACGCAACAGCCGGTGCGCCTTCCCACAGCGCACGGTCGGATCGATCCAGTGCCACGCCGTCGCGGCGAAGACGAGGTCGAAGCTGCCGGCCTCGCCGTCCCAGATCTCGAACGGCGCGACCTCGACCCTCACCGGCAGTCCGGCGAGGTTCCGACACGCACGCTCCGCCAGCTGGGAACCGAGCTCGACGCAGACGACGGGGAAGGCGCGCTCGAGGAACGGGCGCGTCGCCTTGCCGGTCGCGCAGCCGATCTCGAGCAGCCTCGCGCCCCGCTCGAGCCCGGCGAGCGCGACGACGTCTTCGAAGAGCTCCGGCGGATAGTCGGGCCGCGCGGCGTCGTACAGCTCGGCGGCGGACTCGAACGTCTGCCGGAGCGGCTCGCGCCGGTCCTCCGCGGGAACCCAGGGCCAGTTCGGCACGCGGGGGAGGGTAGAGCGAAGGCCCGCGCGTGGCGGGCCTTCCGCTCAGCTGGAGCTCTTCGAGCCGGACTTCTTCCCGCCGCGGCTCGACGCGCCCGGCGAGTTCGCGATCTTCGCGGCGCGCTCCTTCGACATGCCCTTCTTCTTCAGACCTTCGTATTGCTTCTCGTTCTTGATGCTCTTGCTGGGCATTCGAGCCTCCTACTGCGAGATCTGCTCGACGACCTCGCCCGTCTGGCTGTCGGATGCGTGCTTGGCGACGTCCGCCTGGGCGATGACCCCGGCGAGCTTGCCGTCCTCTTCGACGACCGGGAGCCGGCGCACCTGGTTCTGCGCCATCAGCCGCAAGGCCTCGTCGAGATCCTGATCCGGATCGACGGTGACGAGGCGCGTCGTCGCGACGTCACGCACCTTCGTGGATTGCGGATCCTTGCCTTCGGCGACGACGCGAATCGCGATGTCGCGGTCGGTCAGCGTGCCGATCAGCTTCTGCCCCTCGAGGATGGGGGCCAGGCCGACATCCTCGTCGCGCATCATCTTCGCCGCGTACGCGACGGGCTTCTCGGCATCGATCGCGCACGGGTTCTTGGTCATCAGATCGCGGATGGTCTTCGTCATCGATCCCTCCTCGCTTTATCGTTGTCCCCTTGCCGATTCCCGGCCGTCGTGTCTCCAAAACGATCCGCGAGCTCGCGCTGTCTCTGCCGGAGACGTACGAGGACGCGCCGTGGGGATTCCCGGTGTTCAAAGTCGCCGACAACCGCATGTTCGCGTGGTTACAGGAGGGGGAGCCTGTCGAAGTGACCGTCAAGTTGTCGGGTGAGGAGCGGGAGATCGCCTACCTCCACCCGTGGGTTCGGACGGCGAGCCACGTCGGGCGCTACGGGTGGATCACCGCGACGATCGAGGACGCAGATGCGCTGGAGACCGCGCTCGAATGGCTCCGCGAGTCGTACTACCTGAAGGCGCCGGCGAAGCTGCGCGACGCCGCGTTCGCGGAGTGAGCGGGACGGCCGCTGTCGAGGTCCGCGTGCTCGGAGCGGGCGACGAGGCGATCGTCGAGCGGCTCGCGACGCGCGAGCCGCGGACGGCGCTGCTCCAGGATCCGCGCACGATCTTCCTCGTAGCCCTCGACGACGGAGCGCCCGCCGGCTTCGTTCTCGCCTACGAGCTGCCGCGGCGGCACGGCTTCAACGTGACGCTCATCGTGTACGAGGTCGAGGTGGACGCGGCGTACTGGCGGCGCGGAATCGCGCGGCGGCTGCTGCAGGAGCTCGAGCAAATCGCTCGCGGTCGCGGCATCGAGGAAGCCTTCGTGCTCACGGAGCCGGACAACCTCGCGGCGAACCGGCTGTACGAGTCGGCCGGCGGCACACGGAGCGACGTCGTCGAATGGGACTTCGACTACACGGGCGCCTGACGGAGGTTCGTCCCGCGACCGAGGACGACGCCGATCTCCTCGTCGCGTGGCACGCGGATCCCGACGTCTCGCGCTACTGGGACGACGAGACGTTCACGCGCGACGAGATGCTCGAGCGGCTGCGGCGACCCGACGTCGATTCCTACGTCGTCGAGGCCGGCGGCTCGGCGATCGGGTACATCCAGGCGTGGTGGGACGAGGACGAGCCGCGGCGCGGCGGCATCGACATGTTCCTCGTTCCGTCGGCTCGCGGCCGCGGCTACGGCCCCGACGCGGCGCGTGCCCTGACCGAGTCGCTGCTCTCGTCCGGCTGGACGCGCGTCACCGTGGATCCGTACGCATTGAACGAGCCGGCGATCCGCGCGTGGCGCCGCGCGGGGTTCGTCGAGCTCGAGCGACGCGCCGCCGACGACGAGCACACGTCGGCCTGGGTGCTGATGGAGTTTCAGTCGGCCTCGGGATCGTCCTGAGCGTCGCCCTTCTCATCGGGGTTCGGCACGGGTGACTCGTCGATCTCCTCGTTGCGGTCGTCCTCACGCGGGTTGTCGGTTTGGTCGCTCATGCGTCCGCCCGTACCCAGACCTTCCAGCCGGTACGCCTCGAGCGGCTCCGCCTTTCCCTTCACGTGCAGCGGCGGCAGCCGTTCGGCGAGCGCATCGGGCGGTAGCCGTGCGTACGTCGTGCCGCCGATCACGACGGCCGACGGCGGGGCCGCCGACTCGAGCCGCGCGGCGACGTTGACCGCGTCGCCGACGACACCGTGCTTCCGGTGCCCGCGATCGCCGCCGACGACGGCGGCGACGGCGGTGCCGCTGTTGACGCCGACGCGAAACCGCGGCCATTCCGGTCGCGCGACACGATCCGCCGTGCGCAGGAGCGTCAGGGCCGCTCGCGCCGCGCGAACCGGGTGGTCCGGCGTGTCGCCCTGCTTGTTGAAGATGACCATCACCTCGTCGCCCACGATCTGGTGCACCTCTCCGCGCTCGCCCTCCATCAGCGGGACGATCGCGCCGAAGTACGCGTTCAGCATCGCCGTGACGTCCTCGGGCTCGTGTGCTTCCGCGAACGACGTGAAGCCGCTGAGGTCCGCGAGCAGCACGCTGACGTCGCGGGCGCCGGCGAGCGTCTGGTCGAGGTAGAGCGCGCTGAAGCGCTCCTCGTGCCACTCCGCGCGCGCCGTCTCGGCGATGAGGAGGAACGAGCCGAGCATGAGCAGGTGCCACTCCCACCACGACGCGTGCCAGTTCCGCGCCCAGGCGATCACGATCATCGCCTCGGCGAGGAGCGCGAACGCCACGGTGACGGCGATCACGAAGCGAGCCTGTCGGCGCCGGTAGAGGCGCAGGTACCCGAACGCCGCGAGCGAGTAGAAGCCGATCCCGACGCCCGCCAGCGCCAGCTGCCAGCCGTTCAGCTCCTCGGTCGCGAGCGGCGCGTCGAGCGGCGGCAGCGACGCGAGGGAGACGATGCCCCACAGGGCCAGGACGAACGCGAGCCCGGCCAGAGCGGCAGGCGCAAGCCGCAGGAGCCTTCCCGACGCGAGCGGCCCGAACTCCAACGCCGACACGGCGGCGAAGGCGGACGCGATCACGAGTCCCACGGGCGTCGCGAGCTCGAAGCCCGCGTTCTTGCCGACCAGGACGCCCGGGGTTGCGAGCGCGTGCAGGCCGAGGAACCCCGCGCTCGCGAGGCACGCCAGCGAGACGAGGAAGAGGCGCGCGTCGCGACGTCTCCGTCCCGCCGAGCTCACGGCCCAGCCGACGGCGAAGCTCGCAGCGGCGGCGGTGAGCACCGTCCAGAAGTGCGCGGGATGGTTCTCCCAGACGCGGTCCGCCTGAGGCCGCGAGAGCAGGATCACGAAGACGGCGGCGGGGGCGGCGAGCGCCGCGATCGAGACCGGGCGAACCATTGGCGTGTGTCTACAAGCCCGGCGTGGTGTCTGCAAGCGACGCGGTGTACCCTCGCTGCCGTGAACGTCCTGCGTCCCGCCGGCTCGAAGCTCGAGCTTCCCGACGGCGCGACCGGCCTCGACGCCGCGCGCGCGATCGGGCCGAGGCTCGCCGAGCAGGCGGTGCTCGTTCGCTCGAACGGAAACCTGAAGGACCTGCGGCAGCCGCTCGACGACGGGGAGGAGATCCAGATCCTCACCACCCGGGACAAGCACGACCCGGACGCGCTCTACGTCCTC
>JBJMJE010000093.1:0-5767 GCA_045806505.1 Gaiellaceae bacterium | reverse complement strand
GGACGACGTCATCTACGTGCCGCGCACGGCGAACTTCCTCCAGGCGATTCTCGCCGTGATCCCGCTGAAGCTGCTCGCGTACCGCATCGCCAGGCTGCGCGGGCTCAACGTCGATCAGCCGCGCAACCTGGCTAAGACGGTCACGGTCGAATAGCACACGTCCGCGGGTTACATGTCCGGGGTCTGACCCCTGACATGTCCGTTCAGGACGGCGTGACCTGCTTCAGCGCAGCGTTGAGCTGCGCGAGCGACGCTGTTCCTTCGATGCGCCTGACCAAGAGGTGCTTGCGGTTGAACACGAGCGTCGTCGGCGCGCCGCGCGACCACGCGCCGGCGAGCATGCCGCGCGGATCCCAGATCGACGGGTACGTCAGGCGGTAGCGCTTCGAGAACGCGCGCGCCCCGCTCTTCGAGTCCTCCGTGTCGATGCCGAGGAATGCCACGTTGCCGGCGTGTGCCTCGACGAAGCGCGCGAGCGTCGGAGCCTCCGCCTTGCACCCGTAGCACCACGAGCCCCACACGCTCACGAAGACGGGTTTGCCTCGGAATTGCGAGAGCGCGACGCGCTTTCCCGTGAGTACGTCGGTGCCGACGAGCGCGGGCCGCCGCGCGGCGTCGGCAGCGCCGGCAAGGCCAAGCACCAGCGCGACGGCAACCAAGGTATATCGCAGTACGAAGTGTTTTGGAGCTCCGGAAGCGGGCACACGTCGAGCGTATCCACGGAAAGGAGCGCCATGCCCGAGCTCGTCGCCGATTACGTCCTGCGCCGTCTCAAAGACTGGGGCGTCCACCGCATCTACGGCTATCCCGGCGACGGGATCAACGCCTTCCTCGGCGCGCTCGATCGCGCAGACGGCGATCCCGAGATCATCCAGACGCGGCACGAGGAAATGGCGGCGTTCATGGCGTGCGGTCACGCGAAGTTCACGCAGCAAGTCGGCGTGTGCCTCGCGACCTCGGGGCCGGGCGCGATCCACCTCCTGAACGGCCTGTACGACGCGAAGCTCGACCACGTTCCGGTCGTCGCGCTCATCGGCCAGCAGAAGCGCATGTCGCTCGGCGCCGGCTACCAGCAGGAGGTCGACCTGCAGGTGCTCTTCAAGGACGTCTCCGAGTACGTGCAGTACTGCATGGAGCCGGCGCAGGCGCGGCATCTGATCGACGCCGCCGTCCGCCACGCCCTCGACCGCAAAGGCGTCGCCACGGTCATCTTCCCGGCTGATGTGCAGGAGGAGAAGGCCGTGCCGTCGCCGCCGCGCATGCACGGCGCTGTCTACTCGAGCGTCGGCTACTCGCGGCCGCGCGTAATTCCTCAGGACGTCGACCTTCACCGAGCGGCCGCCGTGCTCAACGAGGGCGAGAAGGTGGCGATGCTCGTCGGGCAGGGCGCGAGCGGCGCGGCCGACGAGATCGTCGAGTGTGCGGACAAGCTCGGCGCCGGCGTTGCGAAGGCGCTGCTCGGCCGCAGCGTGCTGCCGGACGACCTGCCCTTTGTTACCGGACCGATCGGCCTGCTCGGCTCGCGCGCGAGCTACGAGCTGATGGAGGGCTGCGACACGCTGCTGATGGTCGGCACGAGCTTCCCGTACTCGGAGTGGCTTCCCGGGGAGGGACAGGCGAAGTGTGTGCAGATCGATCTCGACGGCAGGCGCGTCGGGATGCGGTACCCGGTCGAGGTGCCGCTGGTCGGGGACGCGAGGGAGACGCTACGCGAGTTGCTGCCGCTCCTCGAGCAAAAGCAGGACCGCCGCTGGCGCGAGCAGGTCGAGGACCAGGTCGCGGAGTGGTGGCGTGTCGTCGAAGACCTCGCGCTGATGGACGCGGACCCGGTGAACCCCCAGCGCGTCATCTGGGAGCTCTCGCGGCGGCTGCCGGACGACGCCATCCTCGCCGCCGATTCAGGCTCGTCGACGAACTGGTGGGCGCGCATGCTGAAGCTCAAGCGCGGCAATCTCGCGTCGCTCTCGGGGACGCTCGCGACCATGGGGCCTGGAACCCCGTACGCGATCGCAGCGAAGCTCGCATATCCGGACCGTCCGGTGATCGCGATCGTCGGGGACGGCGCGTTCCAGATGAACGGCATGAACGAGCTGCTCACCGTCAAGCGCTACGCCGATCGCTTCGAAGGCAAGGCGCCGCTCGTCTTCTGCATCTTCAAGAACCAGGATCTCAACCAGGTCACCTGGGAGCAGCGTGCGCTGACGGGCGACCCGAAGTACCCCGGCACGCAGTGGATTCCGGACTTCGACTACGCGCGCTACGCCGAGCTGGCAGGCGTCAAGGGGATCTCGTGCGACGATCCCGACGCTCTCGGCGCAGCGTGGGACGAGGCGCTCGCGACGAAAGGCCCGGTCGTGCTCGAGGTGACCGTCGACGCCGAGATCCCGCCGCTGCCGCCGCACATCCGCTGGGAACAGGCCGAGAAGATGGCGAAGGCGATGGCGAAGGGAGACCCGGAGCTCGTCGGCGTGATGGAGAAGTCGTTCAGGGGGAAGCTGCAGGAATTCAAGGAGTCGCTCCCGGGCCGGTCGTAGCGTGGCCGTCGCGACCCGGACCGACTGCGCCGTCGAGCACCTGTCCGTCTCGGCGTACACCGTTCCGACGGACGAGCCGGAATCCGACGGCACCCTTGCATGGGACTCCACGACGATCGTCGTCGTCGAGGTGCAGGCCGGCGGCGGGAGCGGCCTAGGCTACACGTACGGCCCCGCAGCGATCGCGGCGCTGATCGAGGCCGAGCTGGGCCCGATCGTCCACGGCTCGAACGCCGTAGCGCCGGCATGTACGCAGGCGCAGATGTGCACTCACCTCCGCAACGCCGGCCATCCGGGCGTCGCGATGTCGGCCGTGTCCGCCGTAGATATCGCGCTGTGGGATCTCAAAGCGCGCCTGCTGGACGTCCCGCTGGCAGACCTCCTGCCTCGGGCGCACCGGTGCGTCCCTGTCTACGGGAGCGGCGGCTTCACGTCGTACACGCTCGACCGCCTGCGCGAGCAGCTCGGGGGCTGGGTCGCGGAAGGCGTTCCGCGCGTGAAGATGAAGCTCGGCGGTGAGCCGACGCGCGATCCCGAGCGGCTGGACGCAGCGCGTCAGGCGATCGGCGACGAAGCGGAGCTCTACGTCGACGCGAACGGCGCGTTCGCTCCCAAGGAGGCGCTCGGCTGGGCGAAGCGCTACGCGCGCGAGTGGGGCGTGACGTGGTTCGAGGAGCCGGTGAGCTCCGGCGACCTCGACGGTCTGCGCTTCGTCCGGGAGCACGCCCCGCTCGACGTGGCGGCCGGAGAGTACGCCTACGTCGCCGCGGACTTCCGCACCTTGGTGGGCCGCGTCGACTGCCTCCAGGCCGACGTCACGCGCTGCGGCGGCGTCACGGGCGTGCTCCAGGTCGCCGGCTTTGCGGCGACGCACGCTCTGCCGTTGTCGGGCCACTGTGCACCGGCGGCGTCCGTGCATCCGCTGTGCGCCGCGCCGACGCTGCGGCACCACGAGTGGTTCCACGACCACGTACGGATCGAGCGGATGTTCTTCGACGGCTTCCTCGAGCCGGTGAACGGCGAGCTGCAGCCCGATGCGTCACGGCCGGGCCACGGCCTCGAGCTGAAGCGTCCGGACGTCCAGCGCTACGCCGTCGCATGAGCGTCGATGCGAAGAAGCTCGCGCGCGACCTCCACGGCGTGATCGACGGCGAGGTTCGCTTCGGCGCCGGGACGCGCGCGCTGTACACGACCGGCGGCTCGAACTACCGGCAGGTGCCGATCGGCGTCGTCATTCCGAAGACGATCGACGACGTCGCCGCAACCATGGAGATCTGCCGCGCGCACGACGCGCCGGTGCTGTCTCGCGGTGGCGGCACGAGCCTCGCGGGCCAGTGCTGCAACGTCGCGGTGATGATCGACCACTCGAAGTACCTGCGCGGGATCGTCGACGTCGACGCCGACACTCGCCTCGCGCGCGTTCAGCCGGGCGTCGTCCTCGACCAGCTTCGCAAGAGAACGCGGCAGCAGTACGGCCTCACGTTCGGGCCGGACCCGTCGACGCACGACCACTGCACGTTCGGCGGGATGATCGGCAACAACTCCTGCGGTGTCCGCTCGATCATGGCGCAGTTCCACGGTCCGGGTCCGCGCACGTCCGACAACGTGCACGAGCTCGAGGTGCTGCTCTACGACGGCCGCCGGCTCCGCCTTCGCGAAGGCACGTCGGGCGACGAGGAGATCGACCGCCGCCTGCTCGATTTGCGCGACCGCTACGCCGATCTCATCCGCCGGCGGTACCCGAACATTCCGCGCCGCGTGTCGGGCTACAACCTGGACGACCTGCTCCCGGAGAAGGGCTTCCACGTCGCCCGCGCACTCGTCGGCACCGAGAGCACCTGCGTCACGGTGCTCGAGGCGACCGTTCACCTGATCGACCACCCGCCGGCGCGCTCGCTGCTCGTCGTCGGCTACGAGGACAAGTACCGCGCCGCCGACGACGTGATGCGCGTGCTCGAGCACCGGCCGACCGGCCTCGAGGGCGTCGACCACCGGCTCGTCGAGGACATGAAGGTCGTCGGCGTCCACGACGCGCAGCTGACGATGCTCCCCGAGGGTCGCGGCTGGCTGCTCGTCGAGTTCGGCGGCGAGACGAAGCAGGAGGCCGACGATCGCGCGCGCGAGTGCATCGACGCGCTCGGTCGCGGCGACGGCGCGCCAACCGGGATGAAGCTCTATGACGATCCGCAGCAGGAGCAGCACGTCTGGGAGGTGCGCGAGGCCGGCCTCGGCGCGACCGCGTTCATCCCCGGCAAGCCGGATACCTATGAGGGCTGGGAGGATTCGGCCGTCCCGCCGGAGCGAGTCGGAGCGTACCTGCGCGACCTGCAGAAGCTCGCTTCCAAGTTCGGCTACGAGAGCGCCCTCTACGGCCACTATGGCCAGGGCTGCATCCACGCTCGCTGGAACTTCGACCTCAAGACCGCGAACGGGATCAAGACGTTCCGGCGGTTCCTCGACGAGGCATCCGACCTCGTCCTCTCCCACGGCGGCTCGCTGTCGGGGGAGCATGGAGACGGGCAGTCGCGCGCAGAGCTCCTCCCCAAGATGTTCGGCGACGAGCTCGTCGAGGCGTTCCGCGAGTTCAAGTCGATCTGGGATCCCGATTGGAAGATGAACCCGGGCAAGGTCGTCGATCCCTACGCGATCACGGAGAACCTCCGGCTCGGGACCGACTACGACCCGCCTGCGGTGAAGACCCACTTCGCCTACCCCGACGACCACGGGAGCTTCGCTCATGCGACCGTGCGCTGCGTCGGCATCGGCAACTGCCGGCGCACGGAGACCGAGGGCGGGGTCATGTGCCCGAGCTACCTCGTCACGCGCGAGGAGAAGCACGCCACGCGTGGCCGCGCGCGGCTTCTCTTCGAGATGCTCCAGGGCAGCCCCGTCGAGGGCTTGTGGCAGAACGAGGAGGTCTTCGACGCTCTCGACCTCTGTCTCTCCTGCAAGGGGTGCACGAGCGACTGCCCGGTCTCGGTCGACATGCCGACGCTCAAGTCCGAGTTCCTCTCCCACTACTACGAAGGCCGGCTCCGGCCCCGCCACGCCTACGCCTTCGGGCTCATCGACCAGGCCGCGCGCGTCGCCTCGAAGATCCCGCGGGCGGTCAATTTCCTCACGCACACGCCGCCGTTCTCCGGCCTGGTGAAGCACGCCGCCGGGATGGCTCCGCAGCGCGAGTTTCCGGAGTTCGCTCCGGTGACGCTCGTCCGCTGGTTCCGCGAGCGGAG
>JBJMJE010000092.1:0-25677 GCA_045806505.1 Gaiellaceae bacterium | reverse complement strand
TCGCCGCCGGCGATGATGGAGATCCGGCTCGCGTTCGCCGCGCTCCTCCTCGGCGGCTTCCTCGTCGCGAGCAAGGGACGGCGCGAGGCGCTCGCGGACGTTCGCGCGGCCGGGTGGCACGGCCTTGCGATCGGCGTCGTCAACGGCGCGATCCCGTTCACGCTCATCGCGTTGGGCGAGAAGTACATCGACTCGGGAGTCGCCGCGATCGCGAACTCGACGGTGCCGATCTTCAACGTGATGCTCGCGCCGCTGATGCTCCCGAGCGAGCGAACGACCGGCGTTCGCCTCGTCGGCTTCGTGCTCGGACTCGTCGGCGTCGGCGTCCTCAGCGGCGCGCAACCGGACGTGACCACGATGTTCGTGCTCGGCACGATGGCCGTCGTGCTCGCATCGATCTCGTACGCGTTCTCGGGCCTCTACGCGCAGAAGCGCCTCACGACGGCGACGGGGCCCGCACTGGCGACAGCGTCGATGACCGGCGGTGCGTTGGCGCTGCTGCCGCTCGCGCTGATCTTCGCGCCGGATCAGGCGCCGCACTGGAAGTCGGTCGCTTCGCTCGCGGCGCTGACGCTGTTCGGCACCGCGCTGGCGCAACTGATCCTGTACCGGTTGCTCCGCTCCGACGGCGCGTCGCGGACGAGCCTCGTGACGTATCTGATGCCGCCGATCGCGCTCGTCTACGGCGCGCTGCTCCTCGACGAGACGATCAGCGCGGCGACGCTGGGCGGCCTGGCGCTGATCCTCGCGGGCGTCGCGCTCGGCTCGGGCGCAGTGCGCGTGCCCCGCCGGGCGCCGGCGATCCAGGAGCCGTGAGCGTCCAACCAAAGGTTCGCAAATGAACGGCGTCGCGCTCCGGCGCGCGACGCCGGACGATCTCGACTTCCTCGTCGACGTCTTCTCCGACGAGGAAGTCCGCCCGTTCCTCGCGGCGAGCAAGCGATTCGATCGCGAGGCGCTGTCCGAAGAGCTCGCGCGCCAGGAGGAGGATCCCTGTGCGCGAGGCCGCCTGATCGTCGAACTGGAGGGCAAGCTCGTCGGGACGCTCGCGTTCGAACGCATCAACGAGCGCAGCCGCATCGCGCGCCTCGGCGGCCTCGCGGTCCACCGGGATTTTCGCGGGCGACGTCTGGCCGACGAGGCCGCGCGACTCTTCCAGCGGCTCCTGATCTTCGACCTCGGCTACCACCGGCTCGAGATGGTCGTGTACGGCTTCAACGAGCGCGCGCAGCGGCATGCGGAGCGTGCCGGTTGGGTCAAGGAAGGCGTCAAGCGGAAGGCGTACCGGCGTGGCGACGAGTGGGTCGACGGCGTCATGTACTCCGTCATCCGCGAGGACCTCGAATTCCAGCTATTCCAAGACCACGTCGAACGCTTCAACGAGGGAGTCCGCGCCGGCGACTTCGCGCGCATGCTCGAGAACTTCGCGGCCGACGCGACGATGGCGTTCGAAGGCGTACCCGTCGGGCCGTTCGTCGGCCGCGACGCGATCGCGCAGGCGTATCGAGACCAGCCGCCGGACGACGAGCTCGACGTCGTCGACTCGCGACACGACGGTGACACGATCGTCGCCGGCTACGCGTGGCGCCGCGAGCCGCAGACGCGGGCGGGCGAACTGCGTCTGACGATCGCCTCCGGCCGGATCACCCGGCTCGTGGTGACGTTCGACTAGCGGGCCGCGCCACTCCCGCCGCTGCCGTACCTGCACGTGCGCATCGCTCGTTTTGTCGTGCATCTGGCGATATCGAACGAGGAGGAGGAGCGGTGAGCACGGCTGAGGCGGGATCGCTGGGAGTCACGGGAGGAACGGGCGACAGCGCCGCGTTGTAGGGCACCGCCTGGGACGACATAGATCCCGAGCGTGACCATGAACAGCTTGCGCCGCCCGTACCGGTCGGTCAGCGCTGACGCTGACGAGCTGCTGGGCGGTGTGCTTCTTCTTTGCGTCGGCCGGCGCCAGCGCGGCCTCCCTGACGGTGAGCGAGATCTTCCCGATGGAGACGCGCGCGATGGCGATCGCCCTCTTCTATGCGTGCGGCACGGCGGTCGCGATCGCCGCGCCGTGGACGTTCGGCAAGCTGATCGAGACGGACTCGGTCGGCCTCGTGACGATCGCGTTCGTGATCGGCGGCACGATCATGGCGATCGGCGGCGTCGTCGAGATCCTGCTCGGCGTCGAGGCCGCCGGGAAGTCCCTGGAGGCGGTTGCTCGTCCGATCAACGCGGTGCGCCGCAGCGGTCGTACGGCGTCGCCCATCCCGGCGCGCGCTCGCTGAGACTCAGTGACGACGGGAGGCCGAGGCGCGCGCCGCCTCGGCCTCTCGCCGGCCCTCATGAATCCAGATCGCGGCGAACAGCGCCGCCAGCATGGCCGCGAGCGGGAGCAGAGAAGCGGCCACGAGGAGCGCGTGCGCGAGCATTGGGACAGCTTCGTCCGTGCGAGCGGCCGTGGCAATGGGCCGGACGGCCCATCTTTCTCGTCGCGACCGCCTACGCGGCGCGGGCTTGACACGCCGCGGCGTCCATGAGATACACCCCTTTCGCTCGACCTGAACCGACTCTCAGTTTTGGAGGCGACCGTGAAGAGGATCTTCGTTCTGGCAGGACTTTTCGCAACCTTCCTCGTTGCGGCGAACGCCTCCGCGACCGTCGGCACGACCTTTCCGGCGGGCTTCCCCGTGATCACGGACGCGTCGCTCGGCACGCCCGTCCTCGGCTTCGGCGGCGCCGGTCCCTTGCACCGGACGCCGGTGATCTTCCTGCACGGCAACAACGACACGCCGTTCCCGACCGCGTGCAATCCGTTCTACGGCAGCGTGCACGACTTCGCGCAGTTCTTCGAGGCTCATGGCTATTCCGGGTCGGAGCTCTGGGCGCTCGGCTATCAGGGAGACCAGTGCGATCTGCTCGCCGACCAGACGAAGCGGTCCGGCGTCGCACATTCCACGGTCGCGAACGTCCCCGACCTGCGCGCATTCGTGCATGCGGTGCTCGAGTACACCGGCGCGCGCCAGGTCGACATCGTCGCGCACAGCCTCGGCGTGACGCTCACGCGCGCGTGGCTGCGCGCGGACCGCGCCTACCCGCTCGTCCGGCGCTTCGTCGCGATCGACGGTCCGAACCACGGCATCGTCAACTGCTCCCCGTCTCCGGCGAACTACTGGCAGCTCGCCGCACTCGGCGGCTTCACGCCGGAGAGCGCCGTCTGCCGGGAGTACGGCTCGCCCACGTCGCCGTTCCTCACCTGGCTGAACCGCGGCAGCGCGCTCCAGGGGCCGACACGGGTGCTCGTCATCCGCAACGCCGACACGAGCTTCGTCTACTTCTCGGTTCAGGACGGGCTGATCGCGCCCGTGCCGGCGGAGGACTCGAACGGCGACCCGCACGACTTTTCGCAGAGCGCGACGCTCGAGCACGCGCAGCAAATCGATCTGACCGGCCAGGGCGTCCACGATCCCTTGCTCGGCACGGCGCACCTCGGCATCCTCGACTCGCCCACCACCTGGCAGATCGCGCTCGACTTCCTAACCGACCCCTCACGCAGCCGGAATCCGTAAGGATTGGCGCGGTGACGCGCTACCTGCACACGATGTACCGGATCACGGATCCGGAGAAGAGCCGGGCGTTCTACGAGGCGCTCGGGCTCGAGTTCCGCCGCGACATGGGCATCGTCCGCGGCGGCGAGAAGGAGGCGACGAACTACTTCTTCGGTGTCCCCGGCCAGGACGAGGAGCTCGAGCTGACGTTCAACCACGACGGGCGCACGTACGAGCTCGGGACCGGCTACGGGCACATCGCTCTCGCCGTCGACGACATGGACGCCGCGCTGTCGCAGCTGAAGGCGCAGGGCATCGAGCCGGAGCGCGAGCCGTACCGGGTGCGCGAGGGCGGGTCGCGGATCTGCTTCGTGCAGGATCCGGACGGCTACCGCGTCGAGCTGATCGACCGCAGCGGCAAGTAGAGCCACTCCGCCGCAATCGGAACTTCGTCGCCCTGTGGGTCGGGCAGGCGGTGTCGATGCTGGGCATCAGCATCTCGTCGTTCGCGTACCCGCTCGTCGTGCTCGACCAGACGGACTCGCCGGCGAAGGCGGGGCTCGTCGGCTCCATTCTCGCCGGAACGGCGTTCTTCCTCCGGCTTCCCGCCGGCGTGCTCGCCGACCGCTGGAACCGGCGCGCGATCATGATCGCCTGCGACCTCGGCCGGGCGCTCAACGCGGGTGCCTTCGCGATCGCGCTCGCGCTCGGGCACTTCTTCTACGCGCAAGTCCTCGTCGTCGCGTTCGTCGAGGCCGCGCTGGGCGTGCTCTTCGGACCGGCCGAGGCGGCCGCCGTGCGTCGCGTCGTCGCGCCGGAGCAGAGGCGCGAGGCCGTTGCACAGAACCAGAGCCGCACGGCGATCCCCGGGCTGGTCGGCCCGCCGCTCGGCGGCGTTCTCCTTGCAGCGGGACGGGCGCTGCCGTTCGCCGCCGACGCGGTCTCGTACCTCGTGTCGCTCGTCTGCGTCGCCTCCGTGCGTGCGCCGCTCGGCGGCGGGCGCCGGCACGGCGAGACGCATCCGCTCGCGGACATGTTCACGGGCCTGCGCTGGATCTGGGCGCAGCGCTTCCTGCGCACGCTGCTGCTCTGGTTCATCGGCATGGGCGTCGTGTTCAACTCGCTCGGTCTCGTCGTGCTCGTGCTCGCACGCGACCGTGGCGCGTCGGCGGGTCAGCTGGGAGTGGCATTCGCGATCACGGCCGCCGGCGGCGTGATCGGCGCCCTCGCGACGCCGTATCTATTGCGGCGCCTGCGTCCGGTGACTCTGGTGATTTCATCGGCGTGGATCTCGACCGCCACTGCGTTCCTCCTGCTCGCCGCCGACTCGCCCTACGTGATCGGCGCGCTCGGGGGAGCGGCCTTCCTGCTCGTCCCGGCCGTCAACGCGATCGCCTTCGCCGCGATCGCGGAGGACGCGCCCGACGAGCTGCAGGGGCGCGTGACGAGCGCCGGGATCCAGCTCGCGAGCCTCGGCGCCCCCGTCGGGCCGCTCCTCGCGGGCGTGCTCCTCGGCGCCCTCGGGCCCTCGCGCGCGATCGTCGTCTACGGCTGTGCGCTGATCGTGCTCGCGTTGATCGCTTCGTTCAGCAAGGGTCTGCGCAGCCCGTGACGGAGCGCGTGCTCACACAGCGCGAGCTGAACCGCGCGCTGCTCGCGCGGCAGCTGCTGCTCGAGCGCTCGCGCCTGTCGATCCCACGCGCGCTCGAGCGGATCGGCGGCATCCAGAACCAGTACGCGCCGAACGCGTACATCCGCCTCTGGTCGTGCCTCGACGGCTTCGACCGCGAGGCACTCGACCGCGCGCTCGAGCGGCGCTCCGTCGTCCAGGCGACGCTCATGCGCGGGACGATCCACGTCGTCTCGGCGCGCGACTACTGGCCGTTCGCCGTCGGGATCCGCAGGGCCGGAACGCAGTGGTGGCTGCGCGTTCGCCGGCCGCACTCGGAGCGCGTGGACCTCGCCGCGGCGAACGCGGCGCTCCGCGAGCTGGTCTGCGGGACGACGCGCAGCCGCGCCGAGATCGTCGAGCGCCTGCGCGCGTTCGACCCGCCGGACGCACCGGCCGGGCTCGCGTGGAGCGGCGTGGGGGTCGAGCTCGTCCGCGCGCCGCCGTCGGGGACTTGGACGCGACGGCGCGCGCACACCTTCGCGCTCGCCGACGACTGGCTCGGCCGACCGGCGATCGGCGAGGACGAGGCGCTCGAGCACCTCGCGCGTCGCTACCTCGCCGGATTCGGGCCGGCGACGCGGAACGACCTCGCCAACTGGGCCGGCGTGCCGGTGCCGTTCTTCAAGCCCGTGCTCGAGCGTTTGACGTTGCGCCGCTTCCGCGCGGAGGACGGAAGCGAGCTGCTCGACGTACCGCGCGCGCCGCTTCCGGATCCCGAGACGCCCGCGCCGGTTCGCTTTCTGCCGACGTGGGACGCCACGCTGCTCGTGCACGCACGCAGGACCGGCGTCCTGCCGGAGTCGTACCGGCCGAGGATCTTCCACACGAAGGCGCCGCAGTCGTTCGGGACGTTCCTCGTCGACGGCGCAGTCGCGGGCACGTGGCGCTTCGACGGCGGCCGCATCCGGACAGAGCCGTTCGAGCGGCTGTCACGAGAGACGCGCGCCGAGCTGCGCGAGGAGGCCGACCGCCTCGCCGCGTTCCACGCCTAGCTTCGGACGACGCCCATCGCGATCGACGCGACGTAACCGCCGGCGCCGTCGCTCTTCACGCTCACCATCGAGTTCCTGCCGCCGTTCGCGAAGACGAAGTCGTTCGAGTTCCGGGTCGTTCTGCCCGGCCGTGCCTTGTACGGCGAGCGTCGGTACACCTTGTCCGTGAGCGTGTCGGGGAAGTAGAGCTGCCCGGTGTGCACGACGTTGCCGCCGATGTGCACCTTCACGTGGATGTGCACGGTGCGGCCCTGGTACCAGCCGGGGTAGATCGTCTTCAGCAAGGCGAGCCCGCTCGCGTTCGTGCGCTGCATGCCGCGCAGAAACGTTCGGTTCGCCGCGCCCGCGCCGAAGCCCGAGTAGACGCCGCCGGCGTCGCAGTGCCAGATGTCGACGGCCGCGTTGCGGATCGGCTTGCACGTCGACGCGTCGACGACCGTCGCGTGCAGCGCGAGCGGCACGCCGCGCCTGCCCTCGGTGATGTTGCGCCGGATCTTCTCGTCGGGGATGTAGTACGGCCCTTCCGTCTGCTCCGGCGCGAGCACGCAGCGAACGCTGCCGGACGCCACCGCGGCGGGGCCTTCGCCCGCGCCGAGCGCCTCGACGCCCAGCCCCGCGGCCACGAGCCCGCCGAAGCGAAGCAGCGTGCTGCGGCGCGTGAGGCGTTCGTCCATCCGGCCACTGTAGGCACGGTTCCTGAGAAAGTGCGTAAAAGCGGTCCGGGCGGGCAGAAGGCTCGCCATGCGCTTTCGCAAGAACGCCGGGCTCGACACCTCGCAGATCGAAGACCGCCGCGGCGCCGGCTCGAGCATGGGCATGCCCGGAGGGCCGATCGCGGTCGGCGGCGGCGGCGTCGGGCTCCTCGTGGTCGTCGCCTTCATCCTGATCCAGGCGCTGAGCGGCGGCGGCGCGGCGGGCTCTACGCAGTCGCCGTCGGACCTTGCCCAGAGCTGCCGCACCGGCGCCGACGCGAACGCGCGCGAGGACTGCCGGATCGTCGGCGTCGTCAACAGCGTGCAGGGCTACTGGTCGAAGGCGCTCCCGCAGTACGAGATCGCAAAGACCGTCTTCTTCTCGGGCTCGACGAACACGGGCTGCGGCGGCGCGAGCAGCGACGTCGGCCCGTTCTACTGCCCGGCGGACAAGCACGTGTACATCGACCTCGGCTTCTTCGACGACCTCCGCTCCCGGTTCGGCGCGCGCGGCGGACCGTTCGCCGAGGCCTATGTGCTCGCGCACGAGTACGGTCACCATGTGCAGGACCTCGCAGGGACGCTCGATCGGGCGCAGGCCGGCGCCCACGGACCGCAGAGCGGTTCGGTGCGCACGGAGTTGCAAGCCGACTGCCTGGCGGGTGTCTGGGCGAACCACGCAGAGCAGACCCGCTTCATCACCGGCGTCACGCAGGCGGACATCGCAGCCGCGCTCGACGCGGCCGGCGCCGTCGGCGACGATCGCATTCAGAGCGAGACGCAGGGCCAGGTGAACCCGGAGACGTGGACGCACGGATCGTCGAAGCAGCGCGAGCACTGGTTCACGACCGGGTTCAAGGCGGGCAAGCTCGGCGCGTGCAACACCTTCAAGGGCTCCATCTGACGCGAGTCGTCGTCGATGCGGAGAACGTGCGCCGCTCGGCATGGCCGAACGTCTCGCGCGCCGATCTCGTCGCACATGCGCGCGCCTGGGCGGAGCGCGAGGGGGCGGAGCTGCTCATCGTCTTCGACGGCGACGCGCCCGAGGACGCTGCCGATCTCGTCGGATCCGGACGCCGGAGCGCCGACGACCTGATCGCGGAGCTCGAGGGGCCGTTCTGGCTCGCGACGTCCGATCGCGAGCTGCGCGCGCGCGTTGCCTCGCGCGCGGAACGCTTCCTCGGCGGCGGCTCCTTTCTGGCGGAGCTGCGCGAGGCGCGTTGCTGACCGAGCTCCTGGGGCTCGCGCTCGAGATCGAGGGCGTCGAGCTCGAACGTCGGGAGCTTGCGGTCTCACCGGAGTTCCGGCGCGTGACGACGACGGTTCACCTGCAAGGCGGTGGCGAGGAAGGCCTCGGCGAGGACGTGACGTACCAGGCGGACCTGCACGACACGTTTCCCGAGCCGGCGGTCGCCGGGAGCTGGACGATCGCCTCGTTTTCCGAGTGGCTCGAGGCGTTCGCGTTCTTCGAGACCGAGCTTCCCGACGCTGCCGCGAACGACTACCGGCGCTGGGGCTGGGAGAGCGCGGCGCTGGATCTCGCACTGCGCCAGGCGGGGACGTCGCTCGCGGAGGTGACCGGCCGCGAGCGCCGCCCGGTGAGGTACGTCGTTTCGACGCGCGTGGAGAAGGTGCGTCGAGTGCTCGAGCTCTATCCGCAGATGCACTTCAAGCTCGATCCCGGTCCCGAGTGGGACGACGGAACGATCGACAGGCTCTCGGAGCTCGGCGTCGTCGAGACCGCCGATTTCAAAGGCGTCTACCGCGGCGACTTCGGGCAGCCGCCGAACCCGGAGCTCTACACGCGCATTGCCGACGCGTTTCCGTCCGCCTGGCTCGAGGATCCGGGGCTGGACGCCGAGACGGACGAGGTGCTGCGCCCGCACCGGCAGCGCGTGACGTGGGACGCGCCGATCCACTCGGTCGCCGATGTGCTGGCGCTGCCCTTCCGGCCGCGCTGTCTGAACGTGAAGCCGTCGCGCTTCGGGACGGTGCGGCGGCTGTTCGAGTTCTACGAGTGGTGCCTCGCGAACGACGTCGCGATGTACGGCGGCGGACAGTTCGAACTCGGCGTCGGCCGGGTGCAGATCCAGGAGCTCGCTTCACTGTTCCACGCGGACATGCCGAACGACGTCGCACCTGCGGCGTTCAACGCGCCGGAGATTCCGGAGGGCGTTCCGCAGCCGCCGCTCCCGCCGCCGCAGGCTTTCGGCACGAAGCCCTGACATCCGCGTGCGTGTTCGCACGGTAGCGTCGAACGCATGGTCACCACGGCATTCGGCAAGGCGGAGATCGCGGAGCAGGTCACGCTGAAGCAACGCGTGAACGGCAAGCAGTTCTCGACGCTCGTGCAGCTGCTGGAGGACGACAAGGGCGAGTGGCTGATTCGCTTCGCGTACGCGACCGACGGCGTCGCGCGGCGCGGGCCGGTGACGCTGCGCGGCTCTGATGTCGAGCGGTTGCGCGTCGCGCTGCGGAAGACGCCGCGGCTGCAGGCGCTGCTCGGCATGGCCGAGTGAGTGAGCCGGAGCCGGAGATCGATGTCCCGCTCGACGTGCGCATCGGCGTCTGGGCGAACGACATTCGTATGCTCGGTGACGTCGAGGACGTGACGCTCGACTTCGTCCGGGTCGCTCCACATGATCGTGACGCGATCCTCGTCGCCCGGGTGACGCTGCCGCCGTCATGCATACTCAAATTGAAGAGCGAGCTGGAGGGCTTCTAGATGTACAGGTACAACAACGACCCGCCGAAGATGCGCCGCGAGAAGTACGTGTCGCGCCAGCTATCCGCCGGGGATCAGGAGAAGCTCGACCGCTGGCACAAGGAGATTTGGGAGCGTGCCCGGCGGCGTCTACGCGAGGGCAACGCGGGCTGACTCGCGCTCCCGCGCCGCATCGAGGAGCGACGCGAGGATCAGCGCTCCGTCTCCGGAGCCGAGCAGCGGGTCGACGGCGTGCTCGGGATGCGGCATCAGGCCCATGACGTTTCCCGCTTCGTTCGTGACGGCGGCGACGTCGGCGACGGCGCCGTTCGGATTTTCCTCGTAGCGAAGCAGGATCTGCCCGTTCTCCTCGAGCTGCGCCACGAGCTCCGGCGGCGCGAACCACGCTCCGTCGTGATGCTTCACCGGGATCACGAGGCGCTGCCCCTCGCGGCACCGTGACGTGAACGCGCTGTCGGCAGGCTCGACGCGCAACGCGACATCGCGGCAGACGAACGAGAGCGAGGCGTTCGGGCGCAGCACGCCGGGGAGCAGCCCGGCCTCGCAGAGGATCTGGAAGCCGTTGCAGATCCCGAGCACGAGACCGCCGTCCGCGGCGAACGCACGAACCGCTGCCATGATCGGCGCGAAGCGCGCGATCGCGCCGCAGCGGAGATAGTCGCCGTAGGAGAAGCCGCCCGGCAGCACCACCGCGGCCGTTCCTGCAGGAAGCTCCGTGTCCGCGTGCCACACGAGCGAAGCGTCGGCACCGAGCGCCTTCAGCGACCACAACGCATCGCGGTCGTCGTTCGAGCCCGGGAACTGGATCACCGCGACGCGTAACGTCACTCGTGCACCTCGACCTCGTACGACTCGATCAGCGGATTCGCGAGCAGTTGCCTGCACATCTCGTCGACACGCGCGCGCGCCTCGTCGGCTGACGACGCCTCGACTTCGACGTCGACGACTCGTCCGACGCGCGCCTCCCGGACCTCGAATCCGAGCTTCCGCAGCGACTGCTCGACGGCCTGCCCCTGCGGATCGAGGATCCCTTCCTTCGGCCGGACGAGCACCCTTGCCTTCACCGCAGCACGACCCCGGGATCCGCGACGTAGTCGTCGAACGAGATTCCGGTCAGCCGCTCGAATGCCTCGACGTACTTCGCGCGCGTCTCGGTCACAACGTCGCCCGGCAGCTCCGGTCCGGGATCCGTCTTGTCCCAGCCGACCGACTCGCAGTAGTCGCGCACGTACTGCTTGTCGAACGACGGCTGCGGCCCGCCCGGCTCGTACCGGTCGGCCGGCCAGAAACGTGAGGAGTCCGGCGTGAAGGCCTCGTCTGCGAGCACGAGCCGTCCCGTGTCGTCGACGCCGAGCTCGAACTTCGTGTCGGCGAGGACGATCCCGCGGGCTTCCGCGTGCGCGGCCGCAAAGGCGTACAGCTCGAGTGCGATCCGCTCGACGTCGTCGAACATCTCGCGGCCGACCAGCCCGGCTGCCTCGTCGCGCGTGATGTTCTCGTCGTGGCCGGTCTGCGCCTTCGTCGACGGCGT
This sequence comes from Gaiellaceae bacterium, assembly GCA_045806505.1. Classification (GTDB taxonomy): domain Bacteria; phylum Actinomycetota; class Thermoleophilia; order Gaiellales; family Gaiellaceae; genus DASVFB01. The sequence goes on along the minus strand of JBJMJE010000092.1, from coordinate 14,529 downwards.
GAAGATCGGCTCGGGCAGCCGCTCGGACTCGCGCAGCCCTTCCGGAAGGCGATGCCCGCAGACCTCGCCGTTTCGCAGGTAGTCCTTCCAGCCTGAGCCGGTGATGTAGCCGCGTACGACGCATTCGACGGGCAGCATCTCCAGCCGCCGGCACTCGGTCGAGCGGCCGTCCTCGCGCAGCGCGAGCAAGTGGTTCGGAACGATGTGCTTCGTCCGCGCGAACCAGAAGCCAGAGAGGCCGGTCAGCACGCGACCCTTGTCCGGGATCTCGGTCGGCAGGACGACGTCGAACGTCGAGATGCGATCGCTCGCGACGAGCAGGAGGCGTTCGTCGTCGAGCGCGTAGATCTCGCGAACCTTGCCGCTCGCGACGTGGACGGTCTGACTAGACATGCGCGGGCTCCTTTACGAGGTCGTGGAGGCGGTCGAAGATGACGTCGACGTGGCGCGTGTACGCGCTTTCGTCGAACACGGCGTCGAGGTCGACGCGGATGTCAGGGTCGTTGCGCGCGAGCTCTCGAAATTCGAGCTCCTCGTCCCAGGCGCGCATCGCGTTGCGTTGCACGAGGCGGTACGCGTCATCGCGGTCGAGCCCGGACTCGACGAGCGCGAGCAGCAGCCGCTGCGAGAAGTAGAGGCCGTGGCTCGCGTCGAGGTTGCGGCGCATGCGCTCGGGATGCACGACGAGTCCCTCGACGAGCCACGTGAAGCGGTCGAGCATGTAGTCGAGTGCGAGGAAGGCATCGGGAATGACGACACGCTCGGCCGACGAATGCGAGATGTCGCGCTCGTGCCACAGCGCGACGTTCTCGAGCCCGACCACCGCGGCGCCGCGCACGACGCGCGCAAGGCCGCAGATCCGCTCGGCGACGACGGGGTTGCGCTTGTGCGGCATCGCCGAGGATCCCTTCTGTCCACGCGCGAACGGCTCCTCGACCTCGCGCACCTCCGTGCGCGCCAGGTGCCGGATCTCGAGCGCGAACTTGTCGAGCGAGGAGGCGCAGACGGCGAGTGCGCCGAGGAGCTCCGCGTGCCGGTCGCGCTGGACGATCTGCGTTGCGGCCGGCGCCGGCTTGAGCCCGAGTCGCTCGCAGGCGATCCGTTCCACCTCGGGGTCGATCGCCGCGTACTGGCCGACCGCGCCGGAGAGCTTGCCGACGCGCATTCCTTCGAGAGCGCGCGCGACGCGCGCCCGGGCGCGGTCGAGCTCGAACGCCCAGACGGCGAGCTTCAAACCGAACGTCGTCGGCTCCGCATGCACGCCGTGCGTGCGGCCGATGCAGAGCGTGAGCTTGTGCTCCTCGGCGCCCGCCGCGACGGCTGCGAGCGCACGGCCGATGCCGTGCTGTAACAGGGCGCCGGCCTCCTGAACCTGCAGCGCGAGCGCGGTGTCGACGACGTCCGACGACGTCAGGCCGTAGTGGAACCAGCGTCCGTTTTCGCCCAGCCCCTCCGCCACGGCGTCCACGAACGCCGCAGTGTCGTGGTGAAGCTTCGCCTCGAGCTCCGCGACGCGCTGGGGCGACGGAACCGACGCGCGGGCGCGGATCTCACGCGCCGAATCCTCCGGAACAGCGCCGACCTCCGCCCAGCCGTCGAGGGCCGCGAGCTCGACCTCCAGCCACCGCGCCAGCTTTCCCTCGTCCGACCAGATGCGCGCCATGGCCGGTCGCGAATAGCGGGCGATCACGAAACCACGTTAGCCGCGCCGTCCGACGTCGAGGATCCGCGCCGCCAGCACCGCCGCATTCCGCGCGTTGTCGACTCCGACCGCGGCCACCGGCACTCCGGGCGGCATCTGCGCGATCGCGAGCAATGCGTCGACGCCGTCGAGCACCGACAGCGACGAGCGCAGCGGCACGCCGATCACGGGCAGATCCGTGTGCGCGGCCGCGACGCCGGGCAGTGCCGCCGATAGTCCCGCGCCGCAGATCAGCACCTGCAACCCGCGTTCGCGCGCGGAGCGGCAGTACTCGGCGACGGCGTCCGGCTGCCTGTGCGCGGACCTGACGTCGAACTCGTACGCGATGCCGCGCTTGTCCAGCTCGTCGAGCGCACCCTGCATCCGTTCGCGGTCCGACTCGGAGCCGACCAGGATGCCGACGACGGGCTCAGACAACGGCTGGAGCCTCGCGCGCGACGTCCGTGCGGTAACGCGCGCCGTCGAACGAAATGAGCGATGCAGCCTCGTAGGCGCGGTCGCGCGCAACCGTGACGGTCGCTCCGGTCGCCGTGACACCGAGGATCCGGCCGCCGTTGGTCACGAGCGTGTTCTTGTGGAGCGCAGTCCCCGCCTGGAAGACGTGAGCGCCTTTCGCTTCGGCGTCCTCGATGCCGGCGATCGGCGAGCCGGCGTCGCCCGCAGCGGGATAGGACGCCGCTGCGAGCACGACCGTCACCGCGGCATCGTCCGACGCATGCAGGTCGACGCGTCGAGCGTCGCCGGCGGCGCACGCAGCCAGGGCCTCGAGCAGTGTGTCGTCGACGAGCGGCATGAGGGACTGCGTCTCGGGATCGCCGAAGCGGCAGTTGAACTCGAGCACCTGCGGCCCGCTCTCGGTGAGCATCAGCCCTGCGAAGAGGACTCCGACGAACGGCGAACCGCGACGAGCGAGCTCTTCGAGCACGGGGCGGTGGATCGCCTCCACGAGCTCGTGCACGTCGGCGTCGGGCGCAGGTGCATACGAACCCATGCCTCCCGTGTTCGGCCCTTCGTCGCCGTCGAAGGCGCGCTTGAAATCCTGCGCAGGCGGCAGCGGGATGACGTGCGCGCCGTCGCACAGCGCAAAGACCGACACCTCTCGGCCTTCGAGCAGTTCCTCGACGACGAGCGGCTGCCCGAGAGCGGCCGCGGCCGGCAGCGCTGCGTCGAGCTGCTCCTGCGTCCGGCAGACGAAGACGCCCTTGCCGGCAGCGAGGCCGTCGGCCTTGATCACGCATGGCGCTTGCGCCGCCGACATCGTCTCGGCCGCCGGCACTCCCGCCGCGCGCAGCACGTCCTTCGCGAAGATCTTCGAGCCTTCGATCGCGGCCGCCGCGGCGCTCGGTCCGAACGTCGGTACGCCGTTCCTGCGCAGAGCGTCGGCGACGCCCGCGACGAGCGGCGCCTCCGGTCCGATCACGACGAGGTCGACGGCGAGGTCGAGTGCCAGCGCGAGCAGGCCCTCGGCATCCTCGGCGCGCACCGGGTGACAGCGGGCGTGGCGTGCGATGCCCGGATTGCCGGGCGCGCAGTGCAACTCGGCCAGGCGCGGGCTCCGCGAGAGCTTCCACGCGAGCGCGTGCTCGCGCCCGCCCGACCCGACGAGGAGCACCTTCACGCCGCGAGTCTAAGTGGGTTTGAAGACGGAGCGCCGGGCGCAGGAAGAGGGGCATGGAAGAGCCCGGTCTCGATCTCCACGAGTGGCAAACGCGTTGGGAGCAGCTCCTCGAGGTGGCGGAGGAGTCGCCCGCCGACGCCGTGAGCGAGATGGGGCGGTTGCTCGAGGAGATGATGCAGGAGAGCGGCGTCGACGAGACCGACGACGAGGCGGGGAAGCTCTTCACGGCCGCCCAGGACGCGGGCCGAGCGTACGAAGCCGGTGACGCGAGCGCCGGCGACCTCGCTCACGCCATCAACTGCTATCGCGAGTTGTACGAGCTGCTGACGACGGAGGAGCTCGATCCTCAGCAGCGCGCGCCCGGCACCGGCCGCTCCGCCTAGCCCGTCTCGCGATCAGGAGCGCGCGAGCACGCGCTCACGCTCGGCGCCCGTGCCGACGAGCCGCACCGGCACGTCGAGCGCCTGCTCGATGAACTCCACGTACGCCTGCGCTGCGTCCGGCAGTTCGTCGCCGAGCGGCTGCCGCCAGCCCTCGAGCATCTGGAAGACGGGCCGGCAATGGTGGAAGTCGGACTGGTGCGCCGGGAAGTTCGGCGTCTCCGTTCCGTCCGGCAGCACGTAGCTGACGCATACGGGGATCTCGTCGAACGACGAGAGGACGTCCAGCTTCGTCAGGGCGAGTGACGTGAACCCGTTCAGCCGCATCGCATAGCGGAGGGCGACGAGGTCGAGCCAGCCGCAGCGCCGCTCGCGGCCCGTCACCGTCCCGAACTCGCCGCCGAGGTCACGCAGCCGTTCCTGCTCCGACGGCGCGATCTCGCTCGGGAAGGGGCCTGCGCCGACGCGAGTGACATACGCCTTCGCCACGCCGACGATCTCGTCCAGCCGGTTCGGCCCGATGCCGATACCGGTCGCCGCGCCCGAGGCAACCGGATTGGACGAAGTGACGAATGGATACGTGCCGTGGTCCAGATCGAGCAGCGTCGCCTGTGCGCCCTCGAACAGCACCGACTTGCCGTCGCGCAGCGCCTCGTCGACGAGCAGCGACGTGTCGGTGATGTGCGGGCGCAAGCGCTTCGCGTACGACTCGTAGCGCGCGGCGACGTCGTCCAGGTCGAACGTCTCCGCCTCGTACACGCGCTCGAGCCAGAGGTTCTTCTCCGCGAGCGCGACGTCGATCTTCTGCCGCAGGATCTTCGGATCGAGCAGGTCCTGGACGCGGATGCCGATGCGCGACGCCTTGTCGGCATACGCGGGGCCGATGCCGCGCCTCGTCGTTCCGATCTGCAGCTTGCCCAGCCGCCGTTCGGAGGCCTGGTCGATCGCGACGTGCCACGGCATGACCAGGTGCGCGTTGCCGCTGAGGCAGAACGTGCCGCGGTCGCCGTACGCGTCGAGCTCGGCGACGAGCACCTCGGGATCGACGACGCAGCCGGCGCCGAGCACCGCGATCTTGCCGGAGAGGATGCCCGTCGGGATCTGGCGGATCTTGTGCGTCTCGCCGCCGAAGATGATCGTGTGCCCCGCGTTCGGGCCGCCCTGGTAGCGGCACACGAGGTCGGCATCCTGCGCGAGCAGGTCGACGATCTTGCCCTTGCCCTCGTCTCCCCACTGCGCCCCGACGATGACGGTCGCAGGCACGACGCCGAGTCTAGTGCGCTTTGCGGCGGAGCTTGAGCGGTCTACGATGAAGCACCTCCCCGACCGGCAGGCGACGCCGTCACCCCCCAACCGCTTCGGGGAGCAACGCACGATTTGACTGCGCAGCCTGGCGACCCGCTCTTTCGCGCGCTCCTGGAGTCGGGGCCGGACGCGATTCTCCTCGTGGACGGAAGCGGGACGATCTCGCTCGCGAACCGCCGTGCTGCCGAGCTCTTCGGCCGCGAGGACGACGACCTCGTGGGGAACAGCATCAGGCTGCTCGTGCCTGACGGGCTCCCGTCCGTTCACGCGGAGCACCTCGAGCTCGACGGTGTCCGCAGCGACGGCCGCGAGTTCCCCGTCGAGGTCAGCCTCAGTCCGCTGCGTGCCGGCGCCGACGACCTCGTGATCGCCTACATCCGCGACGTGACGGCGCGACGGGCGGCCGAGGCGGAGCGGCTCGAGCTTGTCCGAGAGCAGGCGGCGCGCGCAGAGGCCGAGGCCGCGACGCGGCGGCTCGAGCAGATCCTCGGCGAGATCGACGCGATCGTGTGGGAGGCGGATCTCGAACGCCGGCGCTTCCACTTCGTCAGCAAGCGGGCCGAGGAGAAGCTCGGTTACCCGATCGAGCGCTGGCTCGACGAGGACTACTTCTGGCGCAAGGTCGTGCATCCGGACGACCGCGAGCTGGCCGAGGCGTACTTCCGCGAAGCGACGGCTCGCGGGATCGACCACGAATACGAGTACCGCGTTCGCGCCGCAGACGGCGGCGTCGCCTGGATCCGCGACCGCGTGCGCCTGCTCGAGGTGGCGAACGGAGAACGAGAGCTCGCTGGAGTGATCGTCGACGTGTCAGCGCGACGCGAGCTCGAGGAGCGCCTTCTGCAGTCGCAGAAGATGGAGGCTGTCGGGCAGCTTGCCGGCGGCGTCGCGCACGACTTCAACAACCTCCTCGTCGTGATCCGCGGCTACACGGACCTGCTGCTCCTGCAGGCCTCGGAGCAGCGCGCGCTTGCACAGCTTCGCCAGATCAGCCAGGCGGCCGACCGCGCCTCGGCCTTGACGGGGCAGTTGCTCGCGTTCGCCCGGCGCGCCCCGAGCGTGAACGAGCGCGTCGACGTCAACGCGCTGCTGCGTGGCGTCGAGCCGATGCTGCGGCGCCTGATCGACGAGGACATCGTACTTGCGATCCAGGCGGACACGCGGGTCGAGCCCGTCCGCGCAGACCCGGGGCAGCTCGAGCAGGTGCTCGTCAACCTCGTCATCAACGCGCGCGACGCGATGCCGCTCGGCGGCGAGATCCGCATCACGACGTCGGCGAGGGAGATCGACGCCGCGGCTGCAGAGGATCTCGGCATCGAGCCCGGGCGCTACGTCGTGACGGCCGTCTCCGACAGCGGCAGCGGCATGACCGAGGAGACGAAGGCACGAATCTTCGAGCCGTTCTTCACGACGAAGGAAGCCGGCAAGGGAACCGGCCTCGGGCTCGCCACCGTCTACGGCATCGTCGAGCAGGCCGGCGGCAAGATCGTCGTCGACACACAGCTCGGCATCGGCAGCACGTTCTTCGTCTACCTGCCGGAGGCGCGCGCGGTCGATCCCGACTCGGTGCCCGAGGACGACGACGACACCGCCGGCATCCTCGTCGTCGAGGATGACGAGGGAGTGCGCGAGCTCGTCCGCACCGTCCTCGAGGAGGACGGGTACACCGTGTACGACGCCGCGAACGGCCGTCAGGCGCTCGAGCTGCTCGACTACAGCGCGCGGCGCATCGACCTCATCGTCACCGACGTCGTCATGCCCGACATCAACGGGCCTGAGTTCGTCTCGCGGCTCGACGCGCTGCGGTCGTCGAAGGTGCTCTTCATGTCCGGCTACGCGGACAGCCAACTCGTCAACCGAGGCCTCGCCGACCGCACCGCTGCGATTCTCCAGAAGCCGTTCTCGCCGGACCAGCTGCGCGAACGGGTGGCGCAGATGCTCGCGCCGGACGAGCCGGCTATTGACGCCTGAGCACGGCGACTACCTCCGGCGAGGCGACCTCGAAGTGGTCGATGAGGTAGCCGTTCACGACGTCGCCCGGACGCAGGAAGCGCCCACGGGGGTCGAACCGCGCGGTCATGCCGTGCGGGTATTGCAGCAGCAGCGGCTCGCGCCACACCGGTGGCGGCTCGGCCGACGCGACCCAATGGATGCTCACGCGGCCGCCATCACGCGAACGCGGCGAACGCGGATGCGGTGTCCGCGTCTGCAACAGCGAAAACCGACGTCGACGCTGCGGCGAAGCGTGCCGGCGACGTGCGGGTCGCCCTTCGGTGCGTAGAGCGTCGACTGCGCCGTGACGCACTCGTCGCAGACGCCGTCGAAGTGCGTCTCCTCGTCCCTGACGTAGATCGTCTGCATCACGCAGCCAGGTCCGAGAACTTCGCGTATCGCTTGAGGAACGACAGCTTCACCGTGTCCGTCGGGCCGTTGCGGTGCTTCGCGATGTGCACCTCCGCGAGCCCCTGCTGGTCGGTCTCGTCGGGGTTGTAGTACTCGTCGCGGTAGACGAACATCACGAGGTCTGCGTCCTGCTCGATCGACCCGGACTCGCGCAGGTCGGAGAGGATCGGACGCTTGTCGTGCCGCTGCTCGACGGCTCGCGACAGCTGCGAGAGCGCGAGGATCGGGACGTCGAGATCGCGCGCGAGCACCTTGAGCTGGCGTGAGATCTGCGACACCTCCTGCACACGGTTCTCGACGCTCTGGCCCGACGTCATCAGCTGGAGGTAGTCGACGATGATCAGCCCGAGGTTCGGGTGATTCGACTTGAGGCGCCGCGACTTCGAGCGGATGTCCATCATCGTCACCGAGCCCGTGTCGTCGACGTAGATCGGCGCCTTCATCAGCTTGTCGCACGCCGCCGTCAGACGCGACCAGTCGTCCTGCGCGAGCTTGCCGGTGCGGAGGCGCTGCGACTCGACCTTGCCCTCGCTGCACATCAGCCGCTGCGTCACCTCCGACTTCGACATCTCGAGCGTGAACAGCGCCACGGGAACGGTGGTGCGCATCGCGATGTTCGCGGCCGTGCACAGCGCCAGCGCCGACTTTCCCATCGACGGGCGCGCGGCGACGATGATCAAGTTGCCCGGTTGGAAGCCCGACGTGAGCTTGTCGAGGTCGCGAAAGCCGGACGCGACGCCGGTGACGTCCACGCCGGCCTCGTACAGCGCGGTGATGCGCTCGAAGCTCTCCTTCAGCAGCTCCTCGATGTGGCTGAAGTCGCCCTGGACACGTCCCTGCGAGAGATCGAAGAGCACCTGCTCCGCCTGGTCGAGCAGATCGGTCGTCTCGCCCGGCCGCTCCCAGCCGAGCCGCGCGATCTCCTGACCCACGCGAATCAACCCGCGCAGCGTTCCCATCTCGTGGACGATGCGGGCGTAGTGCGCCGCGTTCGCCGTCGCCGGGACGAGCGCGGCCAGCTCGTGGATCCGCTGCCGCCCGCCGATGCCCTCGAGCTCGCCTCGCTCGCCGAGCAGGTCGACGAGCGTGATCGCGTCGACCGGCTCGCCCTTTGCATAGAGGGCCAGCGCCGCCCGGTAGATCTTCGCGTGGCTCTCGCGGTAGAAGTCTCCGGCGTCGAGCACCTCGCTGACCGCCCCGATCGCGCCGGGGGAGAGCATCATCGCCCCGAGGACCGATTCTTCGGCCTCGAGGTTGTGCGGCGGGACCGGGGCGGCCTGCTGCGGCGTAGAGAGGGCCGGGACAGCCACTACGACGGAGTAGAAACCCCCGGCGCCTCGGGCGCAACGGGTGTGCACAAATGGACGGGTCCTACTAGGACGATTGCGCGTTGAGCAGCCATAAAAGAACGTATGTTCGCAGACGCTGCGGACGCCGCTGTGGAAACGATTTCCGCTCGGAGCGGGAACTTCTGCTGGCTTTCCACACGGGTGTGGACGATCTGTAGAGAGCTGGAGCCGGCTAGAAGAAGCGCCGTGCGAGCTCGTAGATCCCGATCGACTCCCCGCCCTTCGCCTCGTCGCGGAGGAACTCGTCCAGCTGGGCGCCGATCAGGAAGACGACGGACGAAACGTAGAAGTACGTCACCACGACCATCAGCAGGAGCAGGTTGCCCGTGGCCGACTTGTAACTGGCGAAGTGCTTGAGGAACCAGGCGTAGATCGCCGACTGGACGAGCCAGGCGACGACGATCAGCGCCGCACCGACGCTCGCCCAGCGCTTCCCGCGATACTCCACCGGCGCGTAATGCGCGACGATGGCCACCGCGAGGCCGAGGAAGACCGCGCCCACGGGCCAGCGCAGGAAGGCGATCAGCCAGTGCCAGAAGCCGTCTCCCGCGCCGAGCAGCCGCCCCGAGACGATGACGACGAAGAGCGCGCAGCCGATCAGGACGATGACGGCGATCGCGAGCGCGACGGAAAGCACAAAGCGTCTCAGTGTCGAGCGCTTGTCGTCGCACTCGATGATCGCGTTCAGCGCATCCATCACGGCGCGTATCGAGCCCGACACCTGCCACACCGCGTACGCAGCGGCGAACGCGATCAGGCCCGCCGAGTTGTGCGCGTAGATCTTCTGGATCGCGGCGTTGAGCGCGTCGAACGTCGGTTGCGTGACCTTCGGCTCGATCGACGGGGCGATGTGCTTCTTCCAGACGCTCTTGTCGCCGAATGCCCCGAGGAGCGCGATGCCGAGGAACGTCAGGCAGATGAAGCCGATGAACGCCCGCATCGCCATCGCCGTGGCGTACGTCAGCAGGCGATGCTCGTGGAACGCGTCGACCCAGCCCCGGAGGAACTCACGCATTGCGCGTGACGTACCCGGGCGTGCGAAGCTCTACGCGGTCTCCGCTGCCGCGTCGGGCGCGGGCGGTTCGTCTTCCTCGGGCTGCTCCGCTTCGGCTTCGGCGACCGCCTCGCCCTCGGCGGGCGGCTCGTCGGCTTCCCCGGCCGCCTCGGGCTCCTGTACGGGGATCGCCTCGTCGAGCATCGGCTCGGCGGCCTCTCCGGTCGGCTGGGCCTCCGGCTCGCCGCGCTCCTGGGCCTCCATCGCCGCGAGCTCCTCGTCGCTCGGCAGCTCGCCGCCCTCCGGCACGACGTGCGTGTTCACCGTCGCCTGCACGTCCTGGAAGAGCTCGATCGGCACCTCGAAGCGGCCGATTCGCTTGATCGTGTCGATCCCGATCTTGCGCCGGTCGACGCGGATCTTCTTCGTACGCCACAGCTCGTCGGCGATGTTCGTGGGCGTGACGGAGCCGAAGAGCGACCCTGTCGGCCCGGCCTTCACCTCGAAGCGCAGGACGGTCTTGCTCAGAACATCGGCGATCTGCTGGGCCTGGTCGGAGGACCGCGCCTCGTGCCGCGCGCGCTGCTCGTCGCGCTTCTGCAGCTCGGCGACCTTCGCCGCCGTCGCGGGCTCGGCGAGGCGCCGCGGCAGCAGGAAGTTGCGCGCGTAGCCCCGGGCGACGTTCACGACCTCGCCGCGCAGGCCGAGCTTCTCGATGTCGTCGAGGAGGATGACTTCCATTAGTGCTCCTTCCGGTCACGCCGGTGGATGCCCGCGTCGCGAGCACCAAGCGATTCAAGGACGCAGGGAGTACGCGTAGCCGGAGCTATGCGTACGACTGAGGACGCGGAAGCGCGCCGTGTGATCGCGGGGTGGGCGCCGCCATGTGTGGCCGGGAGGAGCACCACTAGCCTGTTACGTAGGGCAGCAACGCCATCTCACGCGCGCGCTTGACCGCGACCGCGACCTGGCGCTGGTGCCGCCGGCAGGCGCCCGTGATGCGGCGGTTGCGGATCTTGCCCTTCTCGGAGATGTATCGGCGCAGCTGGTTGATGTTCTTGTAGTCGATCTCGTCGACCTTGTCCTTGCAGAAGAAGCACGACTTCCGCTTGATCGGTCCGGTCTGCGCCCGCTTGCGCCCGCCGCGCTGATCCCTCTCGCCGGCACGCTTGTCTGTTCTCTGAGCCATTCGTTCCTTCCTAGAACGGGATGTCGTCGTCGGCAGGGCCGCCGAAGTCGGCGTTCGTCTGCGCCGTCGCGGAGGCGGGCACGTACTGCGGCGCGTCGCCGCCGAGCTCGCCGCGACCGCCGAGGAACTGCACGGTGTCGGCGATCACCTCGACCGCCTGGCGCTTCGAGCCGTCCTGCGCCTCCCACTCGCGCCACTCGAGCCGGCCGTCGACGCCGACGGGACGGCCCTTCGCGAGGTACTGGGCGCAGTTCTCGCCCTGCGCGCCCCAGACGGTGATGTCGAAGTAGTTCGGCTTCTCCGTCCACTCGCCCGTCGCCGCGTCCTTGCGGCGCGTGTTCACGGCGAGCCTGAGGCTGCAGACGGCCATGCCGCTCGGCGTGTGGCGGAGCTCGGGGTCGCGCGTGAGGTTGCCGACGAGGACGACGCGGTTGATGTTGGCCATGCTCTTACTCCTCCTCTTCCTCTTGCGAACGCGTGTTCGTAGCAGCGTACGCCGGCGCGCGGTCGGTGGTCTCGCGCGCCACCGGCGGCGGCTCGGGGCCGGGCCGGCCGGGCCCCTGGGTCCCGGCGATCCGCCGCGTCGCCATGTGCCTGAGGACGCCGTCCGAGATCTTGAGGATGCGCGTCAACTCGTCCACGGTCTCCGGCTCGGCGTCGAACTGCAGCAGGTGGTAGATGCCGTCGTTCTTCTTGTCGATCGGATAGGCCAGGCGGCGCCGGCCCCAGGGATCGTGTCCCACCCACGTGCCGCCGCCGTTCTCGATCAACTGGCGCGTGCGGACGATGATCTCCTCCTGCCGCTCCTCGGACAGGTCTGCATCCAGCATGAGCAAGATCTCGTAATCGTGTTGCAACCGATTCCTCCTTCGGTCTGAGTCGGCCCCGCCTGGGTTGCGCTGCGGAGCAGGAGTCGCGGGGGAGGGTAGCATCGGCGGATGGACAGGCGGTTCGCATGGCTCGGCGCTGCGGCCGGTGGGCTCATGGTGTGGCGGTGGCGCCGGCGGCGTCGGAAGCCGAAGCCCGAGCCGCCGTTCGAGCAGGATCCGGCCGAGTCGCTGCGCGCGAAGCTCGAGGAGTCGCGCGCCGTCGTCGATGAGCGCCAGCGCTTCGAGGAGCGGGAGACGCCCGTCGACGAGGCCGCGGACCCCGACGAGCGGCGGCGGTCGCTCCATGAAGAAACGCGTGCGCGGATGGACGAGCTGCGCGGCGAGTAGGCGTCGGAACGAAAGGAGGTGCAGGGTGGGACTTCTGGATCAGGTGAAGGCGGCCGCCGAGCAGGCGGCGATCAAGGCGAAGGAGACCGCCGCCGAGCTGCAGACGAGGCGCGAGCTCGGGCAGGCGTACGGCGAGCTGGGGCAGAGGACGTTCGAGCTGATTGAAACGGGCGAGGTGTCGGCGCCGGCGCTCGAGTCCCCGGCGCAGCGGGTCCGCGTGCTGAAGGCGCAGCTCGAGGTGCCGGAGACTGCCGAGCCGCCGGCGCCGGTCGGTCCGACGGCGGCTGCGAACGGGTCAGACGACGTGCCCGAGCCGCCTGGGACGCCGACGGTGTAGTCGAGCCGCCGCCCACCGGCTGCATTCCTCGATCGGGTGATTCTGCGGCGGCTCCCCCTTCGGGGGGAGGTCGCCCGGTCGCCCCGCCCTTACCGTCAGGCCAGTCAGCGGCGCATGCGGCGCGCCGCTTCATACGAGACGGGGATCTACATGCGGCGAAATGCTTGGACCGGCGGCGGCTTGCGCCGGAACGTCCTGTGGGGAACGTGCGTGACGGCGGTCGTGCTGTCGCTGCCGGTGACGGCGGGCGCGAGCGCGGTCAGCGCCGGCCACGCGGCGGCGATGGTGCCGGCGGGCATGCGTGCGGCGGCGAAGGCGCATCCGCAGCAGATGTTCGACGTCATCGTTCAGTCGGCGGGCGCGGCGACGAGCGCCGACGCGGCAAGGGCGGTACGGGAGTCAGCGCGGTCCCGGGTCGTCAAGCGCAGGTTCGGGACGCTCCGAGCGGTCGCGGCCTCGATCACCGGCGGCGGCTTGCTCCGCCTCGCCGCACAGCCTGGCGTGCTCGCGGTGACGCCGGACAGCGCCGTGACGACGACAACGCTGAGGAACCCGCAGGCCTGGCCCGGAGGGCCGCACATCGACTGGTTCTGGGGTTCGTCGTTCGCGAAGACGACGCGCGCGGCGACGATCGCGATCGTCGACTCGGGCGTCGACACGTCCAACAACGAGTTCGGCACCCGCTTGCTGACTCAGGTCGACCTGACGTCGACGGGTCCGAGCGCGCGCGCGGATGGCCGGGGACACGGCACGTTCGTCGCCGGGATCGCGGCGGGCGCCGGCAAGTACGGCGGCGCCGCACCGAGTGCGAACGTCGTGTCGCTCAAGGTCTTCAACGACGTCGGCCAGGGGACGACGAGCGACGTCCTGCGCGCGACCGACTGGATCCTGCAAAACAGGACGCGCTACGACATCCGTGTCGCGAACTTCTCCTTGCAGACAAGCGTGGCGACGTCGTTTCGCTTCGATCCGCTCGACCGTGCGCTCGAACGCTTGTGGCAGGCGGGAGTCGTGGTCGTCGCGGCGGCCGGCAACTACGCCTCCGACGGGCAGCCGAGCGGCGTCCTCTTCTCACCGGCCAACGATCCGTTCGTGATCACCGTCGGCGCCCTCGACGACAGCGGCTCGCCGTCGCCGGCCGACGACTTCAATGCCCCGTGGTCGGCGTACGGCTACACGCTCGACGGGTTCGCGAAGCCCGAGGTCGCGGCCCCCGGCCGCCACGTCATCGAGTGGGTGCCCCCGGACACGAGCCTTGCGGCAGACCGGCCGAGCGCGGTCGTGAAGGACGGGATGCAGCTGTCGGGTACGTCCTTCGCCGCGCCCGTCGTCTCCGGCATCGCGGCCGACCTGCTCGGCGTGCATCCGGAGTGGACGCCCGGCCAGGTCAAGGGCGCGCTGATGCGCTCGGCGAGGAGTCTTCCCGCGGCCGCTCCGCTTGCGGCCGGCGTCGGCGAGATCGATATCCAGGCGGCCCTCTCCGACGCGACGGCGCCGCCGAACGCGAACGCTGCGCTCGACCGGTTCCTGGTTCCGGATCCAGACGGCGGCCCGTATCCGGTGTTCGGTGCCGCGAGCTGGGCCGCGATCGCGCGGAACGACGCCTCGTGGGATGCGGCGTCGTGGAACACGGCGTCGTGGAACAGCGCCTCCTGGAACACCGCCTCCTGGCAAAGCGCCTCCTGGCAAAGCGGCGCGTTCGCGAGCGCGTCCTGGAGCAGCGCGTCGTGGCTGAATGTGCTCGTCACGGATGGTGCGGCGGCTGAGACGGGAGGTGAGGGCTAATGCTGTGGCCGGTCAACTGGTCTGGCGCGTGGGTCCGGAAGCCTCGCGGCTGACGCGCTTCATCGAGCTCGGTTCACGATGACGCTTGAGCCGAAGGACATCACGAACCGAGCTCTAAGCTGCGGCGTCATGGACGTCGTTGCGTACCAGGGAGAGGTAGGCGCGTACTCGGAAGAGGGTGCGGCGGCCGTCTTCCCCGACGCCGAGCGTCGCGCCTACAAGTCGATCCGCAAGGTGTTCGAGGCGGTCG